>DATFRD010000187.1:0-10883 GCA_035263645.1 Candidatus Dormiibacterota bacterium
GGTCCGGCTCGATATGGAGGCGGCGTTTCCCGGCTTCGGGGCGGCCGAGCCGGTCGGCAGCGTGGCATCGGGTCTGATGGTCTGGCGCGACCTCGACGTGGTGTTCAGCGCCCCGCACGCGACGGCAGCCGCGGTGTTCGAGGGCCTGGCCCGGCTGGCGGCTCGACCCGGGCTGCTCGCGGTGGACTTCCGCGACGAGCGCGGCGAGCGGCGCCCGACGGAGCGCCCGGCCGACGAGCGCTACTACCTGGTCTGCTCCTGCCAGGGCCCGAGCGGCCGCTGGAAGGTGGACATCACGGTCTGGCTGCACGCCGTCGACCGGCCGCACCGGATAGAGGCGGAGCGGCTCCGCGACGCGCCGCTCGATCAGCGTCTGGCGATCCTGCGGCTGAAGGACCTCTGGCACCGGAGCCCGCAGTACCCCGACCAGGTCGGCGGCGTCGATGTGTACACGGCCGTGCTGGACCACGGCGTGCGGACGGCAGGGGAGTTCAGCGCCCACCTGCGGAGCCGGGGCCTGCCCGCCGACCCCGGGGCAGGCGTCGGGTCTGCGCAAGGACCCACCGCCGACGAGGTGCCCTAGAGGTGCTACGAGCCAGCTGATGCTCCCGGCGTGTACCCGGCTGCGGCGAGCCAGGCGCGCGCCCTGCCCTGCTTGCGCTCGTCGGAGAACGCGTACCAGCGCTCGAGCTCGTCGGGCCAGCGGGCGAGGACGTCCTTGAACCGGCCAAACGCGCCACGCCCCGAGATGGCGATCGACAGGCGATCGGCGCGACCCTCGTCCGCGACCGTGTCGATGAAGTCCTCCATGTCCCCGTAGCCTGCCCGGGAACCCTCGTTCCATACCTCCAGCCATCGGTCGGGGTCCTCTTCGTCCTCCTCGTCCTCCTCGCCCGTCTCGCGCGCATAGTCGATCGCCGCCTCGGCCCACACCTCACCGGTGCGCAGGTCGATCCGGCCGCCGCCGTGGGCGGGGTCTCCCTCGAGGATCGAGGACAGCTCGTCGAGATCCACGGGGAGGCGCCGCAGGAGCGGCACAGGCCCCAGTCCGAGAGCTGCCTCGAGCTGCTGGGCGAGCTCGCGGTCGCCATTCCAGTCCCGTTCGTGCAGCGCCTCCGCGCAGCGCCTGGCCTGCTGGGCAGCTCCGCGGGCCTGCTGGGCCAGCGCCGCCAGCAGGCCATCTCCGGCCAGCTGCAGGGCATCGTCCCAGTTCTGCGTCGCCAGTGCACCGACCACCGCGGTTCCATCGGCGCGGGCGACCGCCTCCCGAAGCACCCGGCGCCGATCGATCCCGCTCACGGTCTACAGCCTGGCACCGGGTTCGCTCCGAGATCAACCGGCGGGTCCCCGTGGGCGTGCCGGCAGGCGTGGATGGCTGATACGGTGAGATCGGCGATGAACGTCGGCCGGCTCCGCATCGACCCCGTCGTGGACGGGACCGCGAGGTTTCCGCCCACCGCGAGCTTTCGCGGCACCACCGAGGCGCAGTGGAAGGTGCACTCCGACCTCCTTGACGCGGACGGCCTGCTCGGCTTCGCCATCGGCGCCTTCCTCATCCGGGGCACCGGCCGCACGGTGCTGGTTGACGCCGGCCTGGGCCCGGGCACGATCCTGGGCATCCGGTGCGGCGCGCTCCTGGACAACCTCCGCTCGCTGGGGGTGGCGCCGGAGGACGTGACGGACGTCGTCTTCACCCACCTGCACATGGACCACATCGGCTGGGCCGCCTCGGCCGGCAGCGGCGTGTTCACGAACGCGGTCCACCGCTGCTCGATCCGCGACTGGGAGCACTTCGTGACCTTCGGCCGGGGGCCGCAGGCCGAGCACCTGGGTCCTGTCCTGCCCCGGTTCCAGACCTGGGAGGCGGACGCCCCGCTGATCCCCGGACTCGACACCCTGGCGGCACCGGGCCACACGCCGGGCAGCACCGTGCTGGTCGTCTCCTCCGGCAGCGAGCGTGCCGTCCTTCTGGGCGACGTGGTCCACTGCCCGGTCGAGCTGCTCGAGGTCGAGTGGGACGGGCTCGCCGATGTCGACCCGGAGCTCGCGAAACGCACGCGGGACCGCCTGGCCCGAGAGCTGGAGGGCCAGGCGGTGCCCGTGGCCGCCGCGCATTTCGACGGCCTCCACTTCGGGCGCCTCGTCCGCGCCGAGGGACGACGGCGCTGGGCCCCGCTCGGGGCCGCGGGCGCGGGCGGCTGAGTCGGACCGAGGGTTGAGGAGAAGGAGGTCCAGTGTCCAGGTCGATCACGATCCTGAGCCCGGTGCCCGAGCCGGCGGCCGCCGCCGCCCCGAGCCCGACCCCAGCCGGGCCGTCTGGTCGCATCCGGGTGGGGGCGCTGGCCAACGGCAAGCCGAACAGCGACCGCCTGCTGGACGGTCTCCTGGAGGTGGTGACCGCCGATCCCGGGTTCGTCCTCGGCCCTCGCCTGAGCAAGGGGAGCGCGTCCCTGCCCGCTGCGCCCGGCGACCTGCAGCGGCTCGCCTCCGCCAGCGACCTGGTCGTCACCGCCGTCGCCGATTGAGGGTCGTGCACGTCGTGGAGTGTCCACGACTCGATCTCGCTGGAGCGATCCGGCGTCTCGACGGTCACGGTCGCGACGGATCGGTTCGCCGACCTGGGCAGGCTGCAGGCCGGGGCCCTGGGCATCCCCGGGCTCCGTTTCGAGCTCGTCCCGCACCCGCTGGCGGGGCTCGACGGGGGCACGGCGGTCGAGCGGGGCCGGGCGGCCGGCCGGCTTCTGCTCGAGAGGCTGGCGGCGCTCCGGTCGGGGTAAGCGCCGCGTCGTGCCGGGAGGGCGCGTGCGGCCGCTAGATGACCTGGTCGTGCTCGACCTCACGCAGTTCGCGGCCGGCCCGTACGGCACCCAGGTGCTGGCCGACGCCGGGGCGCGCGTCATCAAGATCGAGGTGCCGGGCACCGGAGACGCATACCGGCACGAGGGGCCGCGGCTGCCCAACGGCGGCCCCGGCGACGGCACGTATTTCATGCGGTTCAGCCGGAGCAAGGAGAGCGTCGCCATCGACCTCTCCAGGCCGGGCGGCCGCGTCGCCTTCGAGGCCCTGGTGGCTCGCGCCGACGTGCTCGTGGAGAACCTGAAGCCGGGCAGCCTCGCGCGTCTCGGCCTGGGCTGGGAGCGGCTGCGCGAGCTCAACCCGAGGCTCGTCTACGCCACGGTCACGGGCTTCGGTCACCCGGACCTGCTGCCGAGCCCGCTCTCGGGCTGGCCGGCTTTCGCGATCGTCGCCGAGGCGTTCGGAGGCGTGATGGACGTGATCGGGGACGCCGGCTGCCGGCCCCACGGCTCCGGCGTGAGCGCCGGCGACCTGGTCGCCGGCCTGGATGCGATGATCGGCGTCCTGATGGCGCTGCACCAGCGCGAGCGCACCGGGCGCGGCCAGCGCGTCGACGTCGCCATGGCGGACGCGATGACCTCGATGAACGAGCGCTCGGTGTTCGCCTACTCGGCGACCGGCGAGGTGCCCCACCGTGGGTTCGAAGGCCACCTGGCGCCGTTCGGCGCCTTCCGGGCGCGCGACGGCTGGGTGGCGATCGGGGTCATCGGCCAGCCGGTCTGGCTGCGCTTCTGCAACGCTATCGGGCGGCCGGACCTCCTCGACGATCCGGACCTGGCCACGGGCAGCGCGCGGGCGCGGCACCTGGACCGCCTCCTGCCGGCGATCGAGGAGTGGCTGTCGCAGCGGACCAAGCAGGAGGCCGCGGCCGAGCTCGCGGCAGCGAACGTCCCGGCCGCGCCCATCCTCGACGCCCGCGAGGTGAGCGAGTCCCCGCATGTCGCGGCTCGCCGGATGCTGGTGGAATTCGACTACCCGGGCGCCGGCACCTTTCGCAGCGTCGCCTCGCCCGTCAAGCTCGGCGAGGACCTGGACCCGCCGGTCCGGCGGCCGCCGTTGCTGGGCGAGCACACCGATGCCATCCTCCGCGAGCTGGCGGGCCTCGACGACGAGACCCTGGTCAGGCTCCGCACCGAGGGGGCGATCGGCTGACCGGGGCCAGGGCGGTGCGCCAGAGCGGCTACCGGACCACCTCGCTGCAGGACTGCGTCATGCCGAACGTCGGGACCCAGCAGGAGTGGCGGCCGTCCCCGCCCACCACGGCGATCCGGATGGCCCCCGGGTCACGGCCGAGGCGCTGGGCCTGCCCGGCCAGCCGGCGCTCCTCCTCGGTCAGTCCGTGCTGGATGTGGCGCAGCTGCCCCGCTCCCATCCGCTCGTGCGGCACCACCGCGTGCTCGAACAGCCAGGCCTGGACGTCCTCGCGGCTGAGGCCGTGAGCCGCCAGCTGGCGCGCGTGCTCTGGCCCCAGGAAGAGGTAGCCGTCGCCCTTCATGTAGACGTTGTTGCTGCCGGGCGTCGCGAGCGTCCCCGCCATCTGCAGCAGCAGCCCGGCGGCGTCAGCGCTGCCGTGATCGTTGATGTTGTGCGGAGCCTCCCCGGCGATCACGGTCACGATCGACTGGTCGGCGCCGAAGCCGAGGGAGACCCGCAGCGGCGGCCAGGGGCTGTCCTCCTCGTTCTCGGCCGCGCAGTACGTGTACTTCGCGGGCGTGCCCTGGGTGGCGCGGTCGAGCGTCCCCGGCCTGGCCCCGCCCACGTTCATGAGGACCAGGCGCACTGCCCGGCCGATCGTCGCGTTGGCGCGGTGGCCCGGGCCGAACGCGCCGTAGCCCCAGTTCATGCCCAGCTGCCGGGCGATCGGCCCGCTGACCAGGGTGAGCACGGCGCAGGGGTGCGTGGTCGCCTGGATGGCGGGGAGGTTGAACGGCTCCTGCGCCGCCGCCCGGATCGCCGCCAGCACGACCGGCAGGTACGCCGGCCGGCATCCGGCCAGCACGGCGTTGACCGCCACCTTTTCGACCGTGGCGGCGGCCAGGCTCGGCGGGAGCACCGCCACGACCTCGCCGGGGGGCCGGCCGCTGGCGGCCACCGCCGCGGCCACGCGCTCGGGGGTGGGGGGGACCAGCGGCAGGCCGTCGCCCCAGCCGCGGGCCTCCATCGCGTCGAGAAAGGCATCCGGCTCGGGGTCCACCTCGACCCGCGTCGACGTGAGCGCGCTCGCGTCCTCGCGGCCGCTCACCGGCTGCCGCCCCTGGCAGGCTCCGGCGACCGGGCCTGGAGCCGCGCCGCCCGCAGGTGCTGCGCCATCAGCTGAGCCGCCCGCGCCCCGGAGCCGGCTGCGATCGCTCGCTGGATGCGCCGGTGGCCCGCGATCACCAGGTCGCCGGCGCCCCGCTGCAGCACGGCGTTGAGCTCCAGCCGAACCGGCGTGCCCAGCGCCTCCACCAGTGCCTGCAGGACGCCGCTGCCGCTGGCCTCCGCCACCTCCAGGTGGAACGCCGCGGCCTTCTCGATGAACCTGGCCGGGTAGCGGAGCAGGTCGGACTCATGCTGCACGAGCAGGCCGAGCCGGGCCGCCGCCTCCGGCGTCGATCGCTCCGCCGCCAGCCGGGCGGCCAGCGGCTCCAGGGCCAGGCGAACGAGCAGCAGGTCCTCGTCGCCTTTCGGGGCGACGCGAGGCACGTGCAGCTCGTGGGGAGCCTGGTCGAGGTCGGCGGGGCGGACGAAGGTGCCCCCGTTGAACCCGCGCCGGACCTCGAGCAGGCCCCTCAGCTCCAGCGTCTTGAGCGCCTCTCGCAGGGCCGAGCGGCCGACGTTGAACCGACGGCCCAGCTCGGTCTCGTTGGGCAGCTTCTGACCGGGCGCCAGACGTCCGTGGACGATGTCCGCCTCCAGCCGGTTCGCCACCTTCTCGAACAGGCGCTCCACCCGCAGGGCCTGCCAGTCGGGATCACGAGCCTCGCTCGCCCGCCCCATCCCGCAAGCATATGGCGTGCCGGCGCCGCCGACGCGGCGCCCCGCACGGCAAGCATTGACGCGCCGCCGGTCCCTGGCTAGGCTGTCACCTGTCGTCTGATGATCAGAGGATAGCCGCGACCCGGCACGGAGGAGGGAACGAGGGCGTGCAGGACGTGACCGGAACGGTGCAGGCCGCCCAGCTGCGGCCGCAGCTCCTCTCCCTGCAAGAACGCTCGCCCTTCTACCGGGACAAGTTTCGAGCGAGCGGACTGAGCCTCGCGGACCTGAACCGTGTCAGGGACCTGGCGGACCTGCCGTTCACGGTCAAGGAGGAGCTCCGCGACAGCCAGGTCGCATCCCCGCCGCTCGGCCGCCACGCGGCCGTCCCCATGAGCGAGGTGGTCCGCGTCCACGCGTCCACCGGCACGACCGGCCGGGCGAGCTGGGTCGGGCTGACGGTCGCCGACGTCCGGTCGTGGACCCGGATCACGGCCCGCGCGCTGGAGACGGAGGGGCTCGTGCCGGCGGACGTCGTCGTCCACGCGGCGAGCCTGGCCCTCTTCGTCGGCGGCCTTCCGGTCAAGGACGCGATCGAGCACATCGGCGCCACGCTCGTGCCGATCGGGACGGGTGCCTCGGAGCGGGCGGTCATGGCCTTCCAGACGCTCAGCTGTAACGTCCTGCACAGCACGCCCTCCTACGCCATCTACCTCGCCGACTACGTGCGGGAGCGCTACGAGATCGAGCCGCGCCAGCTTGGAGTGACCAAGGTCATGGTCGGCGGCGAGCCCGGCGGCGGCGAGCCCGCGATGCGCCACCGCATCGAGCGGGACTGGGGCGCCCGGGTGACGGAGGGGATGGGCAACGCGGACGTGGCGCCCATCATGTTCGCCGAGTGCCCCGAGCAGCGGGGGATGCACTTCACCGCGCTCGGCGACGTGCTGATCGAGCTCGTCGAGCCCGCGTCCGGGGTGCCCGTCCCGTTCGAGGACGGCGCCGAGGGCGAGCTGGTGTACACGGCGGTCACCCGCCAGTGCTGCCCGCTCGTCCGCTTCCGCAGTCGGGACCACGTGGTGGTGCTGGGCACCGGGTGCGTCTGCGGGCGCCGGGGCCCACGCATCCGCTGCACGGGCCGCACCGACGACATGCTCACCGTGCTGGGCGTCAACGTCTTCCCGTCCGCGATCCAGGACGTGGTGGCAGGGCTCCACCCGCGGACGACCGGGGCGGTCCAGGTCCTCCTCAGCCGGCCCGGGCCGAGGGTCGACCCGCCCCTGAGGGTCGTCGCCGAGTACGGGCACCAGGCCACGGAGCTGGCGGCCCTGCAGTCGGAGCTGCAGGCGACGATTCGGGCCCGCCTCCTGGTCTCCGCCAGCGTCGAGCTCGTGCCGCCGGGGACGCTGCCTCGTTCCGAGATGAAGACGCAGCTCCTGCGCCGGCTCTACGAGGAGGGTCCCTCCGGCTCGGCGGGACCCGGATCGCGGCAAGACCCGCGCCGGGGGTCGTGACGGTGCCGGACACGGTCCGCGCCGTGGTTCAGACGGGCCCGCGTCAGGTCGAGCTCCGGACGTTCCGGAGGCCCCGCACCGGGCCGGACGACGGCCTGCTCCGCATCGAGGCGTGCGGCATCTGCGGCAGCGATGTCGAGCAGTACCGGGGCCACCTCGGCGGCGACCGGCTCCCGATGATCCCCGGCCACGAGCCGCTGGGCATCGTCGAGGAGGTGGGCGAGCGGGCGGCGCAGCGCTGGGGCGTGCAGCCCGGCGACCGGGTCGCGCTCGAGATCCTGGTGCCCTGCCGCTCCTGCGACCTCTGCCTGACCGGCCGCTACCAGGCGTGCCCGAACCGGGGCGGCACGTACGGGTACAGCCCGGTCACGAAGGAGCCCTCGCTGTGGGGAGGCTTCTCGGAGCTGGTCTATCTGCACCCCAACGCCATCCTGCACCGGGTGCGCGGCGACATCCCGGCGGAGATCGCGGTGATGTTCAACCCGCTGGGGGCCGGCGTCCGCTGGACGTGCCACCTGGGCGGGGCCGGGCTCGGCGACACCGTGCTCGTCCTGGGCTGCGGCCAGCGCGGCCTGGCATCGGTCATCGCCGCCAGGACGGTGGGCGCCGGCACGATCATCGTCACCGGGCTCACCCGGGACCGCCGGAAGCTCGAGCTGGCCAGGGAGCTGGGCGCGGACCACACGATCGACGTGGAACGCGAGGACACGGTCGCGCGCGTGCGGGAGATCACCGGGGGCGCCATGGCCGACGTCGTGCTCGAGCTGACGCCGATGGCCACCCAGCCCGTGCTCGACGCCCTGCAGGCGGTCCGCCACGGCGGCCGCGTCGTCCTGGCAGGTCTGAAGGGGAGACGGGAGGTCCCCCTGGTCACGGACGTCATCATCAACCGGGCCGTCACCGTCGTTGGCGCATACGGGGTCGACGCCCGCGCCTACGGAGAGGCCATCCGCATCATCGAGTCGGGGCGCTTCCCCCTCGAGAAGCTGCACACCCACACGTTCGAGCTCGCCGACACCGCACTGGCCATCGAGACGCTGGCCGGCGAGGTGCCGGGCGAGGAGGCCGTGCACGTGGCGATCCGGCCCGACCGGTCGGCCGCAGGTCGAGCCTGAGCGTGGCGGCGGCCGCCGACCTCGACCCGGACGCCGCCCAGCTCGCGATCGAGCACTGCTTCGAGCGGGGGTGGACCGACGGGCTGCCCGTGGTCCCGGCGTCGCAGCCCCTCGTGGACCGGTTCCTGCAGCAGACGCGACGGCGGCCCGGGGAGGTGATCGGCCGCCTGGAGCACCTGGGGCGCGAGTGCACCGTCGAGCTGGCCGCGATCAACGCGGCCATGGCCGGCTGCCGCCCAGAGCACTTCCCGGTCGTGCTGGCCGCCTTCGACGGGCTGATGCGGGACCGGGCCAGCGCCGCGGGCTGGCAGAGCACCAGCGGCCCCTCGCCGCTGATCGTGGTCAGCGGGCCGGTCCGCGCCCGGCTCGGGTTCAACAGCGCCGGCGGGGCCTTCGGACCCGGCTTCCGGGCCAACGCGACGGTGGCGCGGGCGATCGGCCTCATCGTGCGGAACGCCTTCGGCATCGAGCCCCACGTCCTGGAGCAGGCGACCCAGGGGCTGCCCGGGCGGTGGTCCATCTGCTTCGGCGAGAACGAGGAGGAGAGCCCCTGGGAGCCGCTCTCGGCGGACGGCGGCGTGCCGGCCGGCACCAGCGCGGTGTCGGCCACCCTGCTGCGCACCTGCGAGTTCGTCGACAACCGCCACACGCACGACGCGGAGCAGCTGCTCAGCGACTTCGCCGACACGATCTCGCGCACCGGCTCCCTGATCTTCGCGGACACCGCGGTGGGCGTCGTGTTCTGCCCGGAGCACGCGCAGCAGCTGGCCGGGGCGGGCTACTCGAAGCAGGCGGTGAAGGAGTGGCTGGTCGGGCACTGCGGGAGGACGGAGGCAGACCTGCGGCGGGCGGGCAAGGACCGCGTCGAGGGAAGAGTGCGGTCGGCTGCGATCGAGCCCGCCGCCGACCAGTGTGCCTTCCGGCGGATCCTGCCCTCGCCACATCCCCACGTCCTGGTCGCCGTGGCGGGTGCCCGCAACGCCGGCATCTCGATGGTCGTCCGCCAGTTCGGGCTCTGGTCCGGCCAATCGGTGCCGGTGGAGGAAGACATCCCATGACGCAGCAGACCGGGGCCGTCCCGGACGCGGAGGCGCCCGTCGCGCGGCGGGTGGCGCTGGTCACCGGGTGCGGCAAGCGGGACGGGATGGGCCAGGCGATCGCCCGCACGCTCGCGGCCACGGGCGTCGTCGTGGTGGTCGTCGACCGCCAGCCGACCGGGGTGCCGAACCAGCGCCAGGTGCGGCTCGGTGTCCGTCCCGACGGATCCTGGCGGGGCCTGGAGAGCGTGACCGGGGCGATCGCCGCGGCCGGCGGCGTCGCCTCGCACGTGCTCGGAGACATCAGCGACGAGGCGGATGCCCGTCGCATGGTCGCGCACGCGGTGGAGCGCCACGGCCGGCTGGACATCCTGGTCAACAACGCGGCCGCGCCCCAGGGCGCCGACCGCCAGGACATCGAGGACGTGCCGGTCGACGTCTGGGACCGGGTCGTGAGCGTCAACCTGCGCGGCACCTACCTCATGTCCCGGCACGCGGTGCCGGTCATGCGGCGCCAGCGCTACGGACGCATCGTCAGCATCTCCTCGATGGCCGGCGTGACCAGCGCGCCGCGCTCGACGGCCTACTCGGCCTCCAAGGCCGGCATCCTCGGCTTCACGAGGGCGCTGGCGATGGACGTGGCGGCGTGGGGCATCACCGTCAACGCGGTCTGCCCGGGCCTGGTCTGGACCAGCCGCGCCATCCTCAGCGACGACCCGGCCCTCGACCCGGAGGTCGAGCGCGTGCGCCGGGCCCGCGGCATCCCCGTGGGACGCGCCGGCCAGCCGGAGGACGTGGCCGCCGCGGTCGCGTTCCTGGCATCGGAGGCCGCAGGCTACGTGACGGGTCAGGCGCTGCCCGTGGACGGCGGCGGCTTCACGGCGTTCCCGCTGCGCCGGCCCGACGAGGTCGAGCCCCGGTGACCGCAGCCGCCCGCCACCCCCTGCGCATCGGGCTGAAGCCGGGTGCCCAGGACATCACCGTCGAGGAGCTTCGGGCCGTGTGGCGGGTCGCCGACGAGGCCGGCTTCGACCACCTGTGGGACTACGACCACTTCCAGTCGTTCGGGCCGCGGGGCACCGCGCGGCCCATCTTCGAGGGCTGGACCCTGCTCGCGGCGATGGCAGAGGCGACCGAGCGCGTGCGGGTCGGCTGCCTGGTGACCGGCAACACGTACCGGCACCCGGCGGTCCTGGCCAAGATGGCCGTCACGGTGGACCACCTGTCGGGCGGCCGGCTGGAGTTCGGGCTGGGCGCCGCCTGGGCCGAGCACGAGCACGTCGGCCTCGGCATTGACGGCCTCGCGCACCGGGTGGGCCTGCTGAGCGAGTCGCTCCAGATCCTCAACGCGCTGTGGACGCAGGAGCGGACCACCTTCGACGGCCGCTATCACCGGCTGCGCGACG
>DATFRD010000188.1:0-20721 GCA_035263645.1 Candidatus Dormiibacterota bacterium
CGCTTCGAGGACGCGAGGCGGGTGTTCGAGCAGGTGGCGCTGTCGGACGACTTCGTGGAGTTCCTCACGCTGCCCGCCTACCAGCTGCTCGACTGAGGTATGGGCTCACCTCCTAGCAACTGCCCATGCCGGGCGTACCCCCTTCCGGCCCCTGGCGGGGCCACCTCCCCCACAAGGGGGGAGGGGCAGATCCGCCTCAGCTGGCCTGTGCTGGCGTCGGGTCTACTTCGGGGGCTTGCCCGGTAGACGGCGCCACTGCCTGGGGCCGACGCCCGCGCTGGGGCTCCCCGGCACGAATGGAACCGCTCCCTCCTCGACCATGCACAGCTCCTTGCGGACCACACTGCGCTCCGCGTTCGCATGCTCGACGACGACCGTGCGCTCCAGGACGGCCCGGACCCGCACCGGCTCGCCGGCGACCACCGCATCGAAGCCCGCGGCCACTTCGTGGTTGAGTGGGGGCGTGATGCTGACCAGCGGAACCAGTTCTGTGGTTCGACTCATTCGAAACCTCCGAAGGGCTGGCGCGGCAGGCAAAAAAATCGCCGACCTCTCGGTCAGCAGCCCGATGTTAACAGAAGTTGAGAGAAGCGTAGACGGCCACGCACGGAGAGGCCCCGCGGGGCGACATGAAAAAGCGCCGGCGAGAACCGGCGCCGTCCTCGGCGGCCCAGTTCGGGCCCTGCCGTCAGGCCGCTCGGGACGGCGATCCGGCCGTGCGGTTCCGGCGAGCAGCCTCGCGCCCGCGCCTGGCGGCGTCGCGCGCGGCCACGTAGCCAAAACGGATCTCGTCAGGGTTGACCATGCAGCGCTGCCTGCTCACCAGGACCTTGGGCTCGCCGGGAGCGGGCTCGACGACCGCGGTCCGCTCCAGCACCGCCGTCACCCAGACTCGCTTCCCGTCGACCAGCGCCGGGAAGTCCGGGAGGATCACCACCTCGCTCTCGGTGGTCACCCGGTCGAGCGGGATCAGGCGCTCCGACTGCTTGTCCGACATGACACGAATGATATCACATCTTAGCCGTACGACTTTCGGCTTTTGGCGGGCGCCGTCCACTCGCCTGGGAGCGCCTCCGCCGCGCCTCCATCAGGTGGCGCCGACGATGATCGACCATCAGCCAGAGCCCATAGATGACGATGATCAACAGCAGGGCGAGCGGGAGCAGATGGGCGGGGACCACGCGAAAGAGCTGCCGGCTGTTCCGGCCGAGCATGCGGCCGATCTCGAGGAAGATCGCCGCCCACACGCTCGAGGAGATGAGGACGCACAGCACGAAGACCCTCGGCGACACCTCGAAGATGCCGGCGAAGGCTGACAGGACGATCCGCATGCCCGGGATGTGCCTGCCGAAGATGATCGCCCAGGGGCCCCAGCGCTGGAACGCGCGCTCCGCCGCCGCCAGCCGCTCCCCGGTCAGGCCGACGTATGGGCCGAAGCGGAAGAGGAACGGGTGCCCGAACCTGCGGCTCAGCAGGTAGAGGCAGAAGCTGCCCAGCGTCGCCGCGGCCACCACCGCGGCGAAGGCCGCGGGCAGTGCGATCGCGCCGGTCGTCGTGAGGTAGCCACCATAGGTGATCGCGGCGTCGCCCGGGGCCGGGAGGGGGATGCCGAGCTCCTCGGCGAAGATGACGAGGAACAGCCCGATCGCCTCGTGGGCGTGGACGAAGTGCCCGATGGCTCGGGCGGCCGGCAGGGGCCAGCCCGGCGTCAGCAGCCATCCGGGAAGCTGACTCAGGTGCGCGAAGATGGCGATCAGCAACATTCCAGGCGACCCCATGGGGTCGCTCCCTCCATCCCTTCAACTGCCGACTCTACACGCGCCGCCCGGCGCGTTCCTAGAGCACGTTCAGGACGGCAGGCTCGGGAACGGCCGCAGGCAGCCCCGCGAGCGCAGCGGGATCGGCTTCCTCGACGTCGACACCGAAGCACTCGCCGAAGTGGCCGCCGTAGCGCGCGGCGGCCTCGGCGACCCCGACGGCAGGGCCGCCCAGCTCGAGGACGGACGTAGCCCGCTTGCCGGTCAGGCCGCAGGGCACGATGCCCTGGTTGAAGATCGCAAGGTCGGTGGTCAGGTTGAGCGCGAAGCCGTGGCTGGTGACGTTCCGGCTCAGCTTGACGCCGATCGCGGCGACCTTGTCCCCCCGGCTCCAGACCCCGGTCAGGCCGGGACCGCCCGGCTCGGCCTCGATGCCGACCGTATGCAGGTAGGAGATCAGGGAGCGCTCCAGGTCCCGGATGTGGCGGAGGACGTCGGACCGCAGCCCGTCCAGGTCGAGGATGGGATAGCCGACGAGCTGGCCGGGCCCGTGGTACGTCGCGTCGCCGCCGCGGTCGGTCCACACGATCTCGACCCCCCGGCGGTCGCAGTCGGCCTGGCTCCAGAGCAGCGTCGACCCGTCACCCCGGCGGCCGATGGTGAACACGTGCGGGTGCTCGAGGAGCAGCAGGGCGCCCGGGTGCTCGCCGGCGCGCACGGCGGCGACCAGGGAACGCTGGAGGTCCCAGGCCGGCCGGTAGGCAAGCGTGCCCAGCCAGTACGCCCGCACCCGGTGCCGGCCCGGGGTCATCCCCTGGGCCCCCGGCGGGGGATCTGCTCGTCGGCGTGATAGGAGGAGCGAACGAGAGGCCCGGACTCGACGTGCCCGAAACCCATCGCGGCGGCCTCGGTCCGGAGCTCGCGGAACTCCTCGGGCGGGTAGTAGCGGACGACCTCGGCGTGCTTCCGGCTCGGCCGGAGGTACTGGCCGACGGTCAGCACGTCGATGCCGTGCCGGCGCATGTCGCGGAACACCTGGAGCAGCTCGTCGCGGGTCTCACCGAGCCCCACCATCAGCCCCGACTTCGTCACCATGGCCGGGGCCAGGTCCTTCACGTAGGCCAGCAGGCCCAGGCTGTTCTCGTACACGGCGCGGGGCCGGATCCTGGGATAGAGGCGGGGGACCGTCTCCGTGTTGTGGTTGAAGATGTCCGGGCCGGCCTCGACGACGGTCCGGATGGCCTCTCGGTCGCCCTGGAAGTCGGGGGTCAGGACCTCGATCGAGGTCTCGGGGCTCCGCCGCCGGATGGCGCGGATGGTACGGGCGAAGATCCCGGCGCCGCCGTCGCGGAGGTCGTCGCGGTCCACCGACGTGATCACCGCGTGACGGAGGCCCAGGTCGGCGACCGACTGGGCCACGCGCAGGGGCTCGCCGATGTCGAGCTCCGTGGGCCGGCCGCTGGTCACCGCGCAGAACCGGCAGGCCCGCGTGCAGACGTCGCCCAGGATCATGAACGTGGCCGTCCGCCGGTTCCAGCAGTCGAAGATGTTGGGGCAGCGGGCCTCCTCGCAGACGGTGTGCAGGCGCCGCTCCCGGACCATCCGCTTCAGCTGCTGGTAGTCCTCGCCCTCGTGGACGCGGACGCGGATCCACTCCGGAATGCGCCGCTGCGGCTGGATGGTCTGGGTCACCGCCGGGGCAGCACCGCTAGATCCTGATGACGGCCGGGCTCCAGGCCTCCAGCCGCTCCCTGATGAAGCCCAGGAACCGACCGGCCATCATGCCGTCGACGATGCGGTGGTCGAACGAGAGGCACATATTCATGATGTGCCTGACGGCGATGCCCTCGCCGATCACGACCGGCCGGCGCACGATTGCCTCCGTCGTCAGGATGGCAGCCTGGGGCTGGTTGATGATCGGCTGGCTGGCCACCGACCCGGTGGCGCCGGTGTTGTTGAGCGTGAACGTGCCGGCGGCCACGTCGTCCGGCCGCAGCTGCCGGTTGCGCGCCCGCTCGACCAGGTCGTTGATGGCCCTGGCCAGGTCGGTGAACCCGAGGCGGCCGGCCTCCCTGACGACGGGCACGATCAGGCCGTCCGGGATCGCCACGGCGATGCCCAGGTTCACGTAGCGCCTGAGCAGGATGCCCTCGTCCGTCCAGGTCGAGTTGAGGAACGGGAACTCCGCGAGCGCGTCGCAGACCACCTGCGCGACGAACGGCAGGTACGTCAGCGGCGCGCCGTTTCGCCGCTGGAAGCCCTCCTTCTCGGCCTCGCGGAAGCGGACCAGCTCCGTGACGTCGATCTCCTGCAGCGTCCACGCGTGGGGGGACGTGGCCAGGCTCCTGGTCATGTGCTCGGCGATCGATCGGCGCATCACCGTCAGCGGCACGAGCTCCTCACGGCTGCCGTCGACGCCCGCCGGGAGCGGAGCCGGCGGCGCCGGGGTCGGCGGAGGCGCTTGGGCCGGAGGCGCGGCGGCGGCCGCCGGTGACGTGGCGGCCGCTGCAGGCGCCGCTCGCCCGGCCACGAACGCGAGCACGTCATCCCTGGTGACGCGGCCGCCCTCGCCGCTGCCCCGGAGCTGCGACGGATCGATGCCGTGCTCTTCGGCCAGCCGGCGGACCGCAGGGCTGAACCGCTGCCGGCCCGCCGCCGGCTCAGCCGGCTCGGCCGGCGCGGCCGGCGCGGCGGCGACCGGTCCGGCTGGCGTCGCCGCCGCCGAGGCGGGGACTTCGGCCTCCGCGCCGGCCACCTCCATGACCGCGATCTCGGTGCCGATCGGGATGGTGGTGCCCTCGGCGACGGATATTCGCAGCAGCGTCCCTTCGAACGGGGACGGGATCTCGGCGTTGACCTTGTCGGTCACCACCTCGACGATCGGCTCGTCCCGCCGGACGTAGTCGCCCTCTTTCTTCAGCCAGCGGTCGACGGTGCCCTCGGTGACGGACTCGCCGAGCTGCGGCATCCTGATCGGGGCTACGCCCATACGCCGATCCTCCTGGCTGGCCCGCGCGGCTGGCGGTGAACGCTGGAGGCGACGCCCAGAATCGAACTGGGGATCGAGCTTTTGCAGAGCTCTGCCTTGACCACTTGGCTACGTCGCCCCTCCTGCAGCCCCGATTCTACCCGGGAGCCCGGGCCGACAAGCGAACGTGACTCCCGAGCAGTCTCGCACGGAAGGCCGCCCGGTTGCGCCTGCGTCCGTTTCGGTAGGGTGGACAAGCGTGCTGGATCGCTACCGGGACGCCATGGCGGCGCTGCCGGCGGGGGTGGTGGTCGTGGCCACCCGGACGCAGGCCGGCTTTCGCGGGCTCACGGCGAGCAGCTTCACGTCCGCCTCCCTGGAGCCGCCCCTGGTGCTCGTCTGCCTGGACCGCTTCGCGCAGACCCGCGACGTCATCGCTTCCGTCGGCAGGTTCAGCGTGAGCGTGCTCGAGCGGGGCCAGGAGTTCGTCGCCGAGCGGTTCGCGGGCCGGGCTCCGCTCGTCGACCCGGCGTGGCGTCAGGTGGCGCACGAGGTGGGCGCGTCCGGCCTCCCGATCGTGCAGGGCTGCGTCGCCTGGTTCGAGTGCGAGCTCCGGGCGCTGCACGAGGCGGGGGACCACGATGTTGCGGTCGCGGAAGTGACGAGCGCCGGCCGCGGCCGGGGCGAGCCGCTGGTGCTGTGGGACCGTGCCTACTGGCGCCTGGGGTGACGGTGCGCCTGCTGGCGCGCCGCCGCGCGAGCGCGCGAGGGGCGCAGCCGAAAACCCAGCCGGATCTTTGGCGCCCATGCACCCCATCTCCCCACCCCACGAAATCCGCACCCCACCACCCCACCCCAGAGAATCCGCACCCCACCACCGCGATTCTCCGGGGACCCCGGTACCGCGATTTCGCGGGGACCCCGGGTCCGGCGTTGCCTCCTGCGGTGCTCAGTCACGCCCTGGAGGGCGCTCCTTCCGCTCCTCGTCGGCGCCACCGGATCTGGGGCACCTGGCCCCCAAATCTCTCGACCAGGTTTCCAGCCGCGCCCCTGGTAGCGCTGGCCCCGCTCGCGCTGCTGGGCGCGTGCTCCCCTCCCGGCCTGAACGGCCAGCAGGCCCGCCTGCGCCCGACGCTCGAGCTGCGCCAGGCGGACGGGGGCGAGGTCGCCTACCAGTCGGGCCGGCCCGTGCCCACCTTCAGCCCCCAGGACCGCGACGGCATCGACCTCGGCGGCGACTGGCGGTTCCAGGAAGCTCCGCTCGACCGCGACCTGACCTTCGCCGACCGCCCCGGCGCCGTCAGGGCGCTGACCGCCGAGGCCGGCGACCGGCTGAAGGACGCGTACGACGACTCGTCCTGGCCGGTGCTGTCGGTGCCCGGCACGTTCTCGCCGCCGCCGAGCAGCCGTGGTACCGGGGGCTGGTACCGGCGCACGTTCCCCGTTCCGGACGGCTGGGACACGTTCGCCACCCTGAAGTTCCAGTCCGCCGGCTACGTGGCCGACGTCTGGCTGAACGGGCGATACCTCGGCTACCACGAGGGCGCCTCCACGCCGTTCGCGCTCGACGCGTCCGACGCCCTGCGGCCCGGCACCGTCAACACGCTGGTGGTCAGGGTGGACGATCCAGCGTGGGGCACCCGGCTGGACATCGTGCCGTGGGGCCTCGCCGACTGGTGGAACTACGGCGGCATCACGGGGCCGGTCTTCCTCGAAGCCACGCCCGCTCTCTCGGTCGTGCGCGCCGACGTGGTGCCCCATCTGGACGGCGCGGACGTCAGCGTGGTCCTGCAGAACCGGGGTCCCGACGCCAGCGGTCTCACGCTCGTCACGGAGGTCCTGCCCGCGTCGGTCGGCGCCGACAATGTCAGCGACCCGGACCCCGCCGACCTGGTGCCGCGGGGCGCCGCCCCGGTGGTGACCCAGACGACGGACCTGGACCCGATGCCCGGGGGCGACGTCCGGCGCGTCGGCACGACCTTCGTCATCCGCCGCGGCGACCTGTGGTCACCCATCCGGCCGGCGCTGTACGTGCTCCGGCTGACGCTGGCCGACGCCTCGGGCGTCGTCGACCACCTCAGCGAGACGTTCGGCCTCCGGCAGATCCGCGTGGACAGCACCGGCCCCCGCCTGCTGCTGAACGGGTCGCCGTTCGTGTTCCACGGGGTCGCCGTCGACGACGAACGACAGTCGCCAGCCGGAGGCCTCCGACCCGCAGGCGGACCTACGACCAGCGTGGCCGACGTGATGGCGAAGCTGGTCCAGGCCCAGGCAGTGAACGCCGACCTGATCAGGGCGGGCCACACGCCCGCCAACCCGCTGCTGCTCATGCTCGCGGATCGGCTGGGCTTCGCCGTCTGGGAGGAGATCCCCCTCTACCACTACACGCCGGAGACGTTCCAGCTCGCGATGGCGCGCGGGATTCCGCAGCAGATGGTGCAGGAGATGGCGCTGCGCGACATGGACCACCCGTCGGTCCTCTTCCACGGCTTTGCGAACGAGTCCACCGGCGGCGCCGAGCGGTCGAGCGCGCTGGACGCCCTGCGCGATGTCGACCGCCACCTGGACGGCACGCGGCTCGTGGGCCAGGCCGCGTACGGATCGGACCCGGTCGACGACACCTCCGCCGGGATGGACGTTGCCGGCTACACGTTCTACCCGGGGGTCTTCTACGGCGGGCCCCTCGACGCGGCGGCGATCGGGCGTGCGCTCGACGCCTTCCACGCCCGCTACCCGCGCAAGCCCGTGCTGATCCTCGAGTTCGGCCGCTGGGCCGACACCCCGGACCAGGAGCCCGAGCAGACGCGCGTCTTCGAGCTCACGTACGGGCAGATGGCGCGCCGCTTCGACACGCTGCCCGGCGGCTTCGTCGGCGCCGCGGTCTGGTGGTCGCTTGAGGACTACTGGACGCAGCGTCCCGGCATCGAGGTCGAGCACTTCGGTCTGTTCCGGCCAGACGGCTCGGCGCGGCCGGTGGGCACGCTGGCCGCGCAGGCCTATGCCGCCGAATCCGGAGCGGCCCAGCGTCCGCCCGAGACGCGGGTGGTGTCCGGGGGCGTGGGGGCTCCCGCGGGGCGGCCCGGAGCGAGCCGGCTGCTCGTGGGGCTGCTGCTCTACGCGGTCGCGGTGCCCACGGTGATCCTGGGCGCGGTCGTGGTGCTCCTGCTGACGACGCCGTCGCACAGACAGCCGCCCGTGAGGAGCAAGGGGGGTCAGGCGTGACGGCCAGGATCCCCCGGCTGCCGGTCAGGCCGCTCATGGCGGCGGGTGCTCTGAGCGGGTTCGTGAGCGGGCTCTTCGCCGGCTGCATCCTCGGCGGCCTGCTGGCCTGGTTCTCCGGCGCAGTGCTCGATTGGCACCGGCAGCTGGGCTTCACGCTCGGTGTGACCGAGGATCTGCTGCCGCTCGGCGAGCAGGTCGGGCTGCTGGAGACCGCTCGCAACCTGTGGTGGCTGGTCGTGCCGGCGTCCGGGATGGTGGTCGGGCTGCTGAACGGCCTGATCGGGCTGCTTGCCGGAGGGCTGGCGGCCGGCCTGTTCAATCGTTTCGCCCACGGCGTCGCGGTGGAGCTGGAAGAAGGGGAGCCGGCCGTCTCCGGGCGGACGGCCGAGGGCGAGAGCCGTGAGCGGCGACGGGGCGCGGGGCGCCTGCCGGTGACCCCGCGCCCCGGCCGCCATCAATAGGGCATCTCGGCCTCGCCCATGTGGAAGTGGTGGCCCACCTCGTGCAGGACCGTCCGCCGCACCTCCTCCACCAGCGCCTCCCAGGTGTCGGCAGCGGCCTCGTGGCTCTCCTTGAAGATGGTGATGCGCGCGGGGAGCGCCTCCTCGTCCGCCAGCGCACCGGCGCCCTCGTAGAGGCCGAACATCCCCTCTGCCGAGCGCCGGGCCACGACGAACTCGATCCCGTCCAGGTAGGGCTGGAACTCGCCCGGGATCGTGTCGATGGCGTCCCGGACGAGCGACTCGAAGCGGTCCATGCTGCACTTCACGCGCGCTATCCTCGACGGGCGGCCGGAGCTCGGCCGTCCTGGATGGTACCTCCGTTCTTCCAGCCGTCCATGCTCACCTCGAACCCGGGAAGGGGAGGAATGGCCGAGATCAGCGACGTCGTGGTGGTGGGAGCCGGGACGATGGGCTCCCAGATCGCCCTGCAGACCGCGTACGCCGGCCGGCGCCGCGTGACCCTGGTCGACTCCTCCGGCGGGCAGCTCGGCCGCGCGGCCGAGCAGTCGGAGCGGCTGACGCGGCGGGGGGTCGAGCGCGGCCGGCTCACGGCGGAGCAGGCGCGGGACGCGCTCGCGCGGATCGCAAGGACCACGGACCTGGGCCCGGCCGCCGCCGGAGCGGACCTGGTCGTCGAGGCGGTGTTCGAGGACCTGGACACGAAGCGGGAGGTCTGGCGCGAGCTGGGCCGCCGGGCACGACCGGACGCGATCCTGGCCAGCAACTCCAGCACGATCGCGATCTCGCGGCTGGTGGAGGGGGTGCCGCACCCGGAGCGCTGCTGCAACATGCACTTCTTCCACCCGGTCACCGTGATGCAGCTCTGCGAGGTGGTCAGGGGGCCGCAGACCAGCGAGGAGACGGTGGACGCGGCCATGGAGTTCGTGCGCTCGATCGGACGGGTCCCGGTCCTCGTCAACCGCGAGGTCCATGGATTCATCGTCAACCGCATCCTGTTTGCCGCCGCGGAGGAGGCGTTCCACCTCCTGGAGGGCGGGTACGCCTCCGTGGAGGACATCGACACGGCCGTCAAGAGAGGCCTGAACTGGCCGATGGGGCCGTTCGAGCTCCTGGATTTCAGCGGTCTGGACGTCTTCTACGGCGCGCTCGAGGACCGGAGCCGCCTGGAGGGCGGGCCAGGGGCGCCTAGCACCCTCCGCGAGAAGGTCGACCGGGGTGAGCTCGGGCGCAAGAGCGGCCGGGGCTTCTACGACTACTCGGAGTAGGACGAATGGAAGCAGTGAACATGGGCAGGAGCGGCCTGCGCGTCAGCCGGCTCTGCCTCGGCACGATGATCTTCGGCAGCCAGGTAGAGGAGCGGGAGGCGTTCGCGGTCATGGACCGGGCCGTCGAGCTCGGCGTCGACTTCTTCGACACCGCCGACGTGTACCCGGTGCCGCCGTCCTCCCGGTCGTGGGGACGTACGGAGGAGATCGTGGGCCGGTGGCGCGCCGCGCGGCGCGCCACGGTGACGCTGGCGACCAAGTGCGTCAACCGCGTCGGGCCCGGCGCGAACGACCTGGGCGGCGGTCGCAAGCATGTGATCGAGGCGTGCGAGGCCTCGCTCCGGCGCCTGCAGGCCGACCGGCTGGACGTGTTCTACCTCCACCACTCGGACCTGGCGGCGCCGATGGACGAGACGCTCGAGGCACTGGACCGGCTCGTGCAGGCGGGCAAGGTGCACTACGCCGGGGTGTCGAACTTCGAGGCCTGGCAGCTCGGGCTCGCCATGGCCACGGTGGCGGAGCGCCGGCTGGCCAGGATCACGGTGGTGCAGCCGCGCTACAACCTCCTGAACCGCGTGTACGAACGGGACCTCGTTCCCCTCTGCCGCGAGGCCGGCATCGGGGTCGTGCCGTACAATCCGCTCGGGGCAGGTATGCTGACCGGCAGGTACCGGCGCGGCCAGGAGCCCCCGGCCGAGTCCCGGTTTGGCTGGGGCGAGTATGGCCGCACGTACCAGCGCCGCTACTGGTCCGAGCGCATGTTCGACGTCGTGGAGGCAGTCGGCGCCGTGGCGGCCGACATCGGCTCCAGCCCGGCCCGCGTCGCGCTGGCGTGGCTGCTGGCCCAGCCCGGCGTGACGGGCGCCATCGTGGGGGCATCCCGTCCAGACCAGCTCGACGACAGCGTCGGGGCCCTGGAGACGAGCCTCGGCACCGACCACCTCGACCGGCTTGCGGCCGTGTCGCAGCCCTTCCGCTGAGCGGGGGCCCAGCGCGAGGATGCCATCGCGGGTGTGGCGGAACCGGCAGACGCAGGACTCTTAAAAAGTCCGGGTCGAAGGACCATGTGGGTTCGAGTCCCACCGCCCGCACCACCGACACGCTGTTCCCGGTGCGCTCCTGGGCCTGGCTCGGGTAACGTCCTCGAGGTTGGAGGACTCCAGCCTCGTCGTTGACACGAAGGCCCGGATCACCAGGCTGTGGGACCAGGCGGCTGCCGCGTACGACCAGGGTTGGTCCCACGGGCTGCGCACCGCGGCCGAGCGACGGGCGTGGTCCGCGCTCCTGGCCCGGCTCCTCCCCTCTGAGCCGCCCCTGCGCGTGCTCGACGTGGGCTGCGGCACCGGGTTCCTCGCGCTGCTCCTCGCGGAGGCCGGTCACCGCGTGGTGGGCGTCGACCTCTCCGAGCCCATGCTGGCGGTCGCGCGCCGAGAGGCCGCCGCGCGAGGCCTGCGCCTCGAGCTGGCGACCGCGGACGCCGAGGATCCCCCACCGGCCCTGGGCCGCTTCGACGCGGTCGTCTCGCGTCACCTGCTCTGGACGCTGCCGCATCCCGACCGGGCGATCCGCGTCTGGCGGGAGCGCGTGACCGCCGGTGGCCGCGTGCTCGCCGTCGACGGTCTCTGGCGCGCGCCGGCGCGGCTGGTCCCGCGGCTGGCGACCGGCGCCGAGCGGATCGCCCGGCGGGTGCTGGGGAAGGACGCTGCGCCGAGGGGCTACGACCCGGAGGTCGCCGAGCGCCTGCCGCTGCGCGACCTCGCGGGGCCACAGCCGGTGCGGGACCTCTTCGTGGAGGCGGGGCTGGTCGAGGTGGGCGTCGAGTGGCTCGACGCGCTCGACCGCGTCGAGCGGTCGGCGATGCCGCTGCGCGAGCGGCTGCGGCGGGACGGGCACCGCCGGTACCTGGTGCGCGGCCGCCGCTCCGGGTGACCGTCGTGGCCGTCCCCGGCTGTCCGCTCCGGCCGGGCATGGTCAGCCGGCGCGGGCGACCACCATGGGGAAGGCCCGCCGGCCGAGCAGCCGGCTCAGCCGGCCGTAGCGACCGCGGGGGGCGTCGAGCCGCTCGACCTGGAGGCGGGAGGCGGACAGCGCGCCTCTGAGGGCGCCGGCGTCGATCGGGTGGTAGCTGGCCGCCAGGTCGGGGCTGCCCATGCGGGCGTAGTACGCCGCGCTCCGGCGCGTCGCCTGGCCCGCGGCGGCGGCGTCTGCGTAGACCGGGCTGTCCACGGCGACCAGGAGACCGCCGGGCCGCAGGACGCGGGCGGCCTCGGCCACCGCCTCGGCGACCGGCGCGTGGTGGAGGGCTGCCACGTACAGCAGGGCGTCGACGGCGGCGTCGCGCACCGGCAGGCGGCGCATGTCGGCCCTGACGCGAAGGGCCGCCGCGCCCGGCGGGACGTCCAGCAGGTCGAAGGCGATCACGTCGGCCCGGGGCAGCAGCCGGGCCGCCCAGCCGCCGCCCGACCCCACGTCGCCCACCACCGGCGTCGGCTCGTGCGGCAGCTCGCGGTCCAGGATGGCCGCAGCCGCCGCGGCGGCGGCCAGGCGCCGGCGCCACAATCGCGGGTCGCCGGTTTCCGGGTCCTCCCGGCCGCCGGCATCGACCCAACCCTCCTTTGCGCGCAACCCCGGATAGTGCTCTGCGAACCGTCCTGCCGCGCCGGCGAGCTCGGGGTCGAGCAGGTCGAGGCCGCCGCCCGAGGTGGCGACCGTGCGGCCGCAGCCCGAGCACCGCTCGTCCTCCGGGCTCGGTGCCGTGCCGCAGCGCGGGCAGCGAAGCAGCGCGTAGAGGTGGGCGGCGCGGGTCGGGTCGCCCGGTCCGGCGGCGGCCGCGGTCACTGCAGGTCGGGCCGGCGCTCGTCCATGGGCCGCGCAGAGCGTACCCGCCGGCCCGCGCGCAGAGCGCCGGGCGTGCCTGCGGGCGGCGCCCGCCGGCCGCCCGGTCAGGCGGCCGGCGCCCCGGCCAGCAGGTCGACCGTCTCCTCCTCCAGCCGGCGTCTCACATCCTCGGCCAGCGTGTCGGCGACGTAGATCGTGACCTTGCAGCCAAGGGCGCGCTCCAGGTCCGAGCGCAGCTGGCGCAGCCGCAGCGGTATGCCCTCCACGAGCACGTCGCCCTCGTTCGGCGGCCACCAGCGGATCGCGTCGAGGCCGTGGCGCCGGGCGAGCTCGCGGATCGAGGCGGGAGCCGCGGGCAGTGGGCGGCTGCTGCTCGAACACATGTTCGCATTGTCGGACACTCCTCCAGCGCTCGTCAACATCCCCGAGCGCGAGGCGCGCCGCCCCGGCAGGGACAGCCTAGCGCGGTGGCCGGCCGGGCGCCAGACCTTGGTTTTCCGCAAGGTCGTGGCCTCCGGCCGGGCGCATGCGCTTAAGATTCCTCACGATGCGCGAGCGAGTCGAGGAGGAGCCGGAGCCCGAGGAGGAGCCGGACGTCGACGCGCCACCGGCGCCGGACCCCGGGACGCTGGTCCCGTCGGTCGCCGACGGCAGTCGAGAGTTCGAGTACCGCACGGAGCTGCTGACGTCCGCCCAGGTCGTCGATGGGGCGACCCTCGCCGAGAGGCTGACCAGCGCCTCGACCGACGGGTGGGACCTGGTCGACATCGTGGGCGCCGGGGACCGGCACGCCCTGCTGCTGCGCCGGGCCAAGCGCCCGGGGCGGCTGGCCCGGCAGGTCGGGTTCACCCCGCCACCCTCCTGACCGCGCTGGCCATGCGCCGACGGCGGCGAGTGCTGGTCGTCGAGGACGACCCGGCGGTCCGTGCCATCGTGGGCGAGGTCTGCCGGCGGGACGGCTACGACGTGGTCGAGGCGCCCAGCGGCCGGCAGGCGCTCCGGCTCGTGGAGGTCAACGAGCCGGACATCGTGCTCCTGGACTGGGTGCTGCCCGACGTCAGCGGCATCGAGGTCTGCCGCGAGCTGCGCCGCCAGGGTGTGCTCTGCCCGATCCTGATGCTCACCGGCCGGACGGCGAACGTAGACATGGTGGTGGGGCTCGAGGTCGGCGCCGACGACTACATCACCAAGCCGTTCGACGCCAGGGTGCTGACGGCCCGCCTGGGCGCCCATCTCCGCCGGGCGGAGATGACCACCGCCGGCGCCGTCAAGAAGCGACAGATCGCGGTCGGCGACATAACGATCGACACCGAGGGCAGGCGGGTCCGCGTGGCCGAGCAGGAGGTCAAGCTGACCATGACCGAGTTCAACCTGCTCGCGCTGCTGGCCGCGAACCCGGGCCGGGTGCTGACCCGCTCCCAGCTCCTGGAGAAGGTCTGGGGCTACCTGGCCGATGTCGACCACCATTCCGTCGACCCCCACGTCCAGCGGCTGCGGCGCAAGCTGGAGTCGTACGGCGACCCCGGTATCGCCCTCGAGGCCGTGCCCGGCCTGGGCTACCGGCTATCCGCTCGGTGACGGATGCAAGGGGGGGCGGGCCCCGCCTTCCGGAACCCCCCCTCTGTTCGGGATCTTCGGGGCGCCTGCGGCGCATCCCTTCGGGGTTGGGTCATGGCGCTGCAGAGGCGGAGGCGGGACTCACACGCTCGGGCCAAGCCCTTGCTTACCTGGCGTCCGATGCAAGGGGGGGCGGGCCCCCCCTTCCGGAACCCCCCCTCTCTCCGGGATCTTGGGGGCGCCTGCGGCGCATCCCTTCGGGGCTTGACGCTGGCGCTTGGGAGGCGAAGGCGGGACCCACACGCTCGGGCCAAGCCCTTGCTTACCTGGCGTCCGATGCGAGGGGGGGCCGGCCCCCCCTTCCGGAGACGGGCTGATGCGGCGGCACCTGGGGCTGCCGGAGACGCGGCTGGGGCCGACCGCGCTGGCGGTGGGCAGCTTCGACGGCGTCCACCTGGGCCATCGCGCGATCCTGGAGCGGCTCCGCGCGATCGCCGCGGCCCAGGGGCTCGGCTCCGCCTGGATCACCTTCGACCCGCACCCCCGCTGTGTGCTGGACCCGGCCAACTGCCCGCCGCAGATCACGATGCTGGACGAGCGGCTGGCGCTGGTCGAGCCCCTGGGCCTCGACCACGCCATCGTGCTGGCGTTCACGCGCGAGCTCGGCTCGCTGACCGCAGAGGAGTTCCTGACCAGGCTCCTCGCCAGCATGGACCTGCGCTGCCTGGTCTGCGGCCACGATTTCGCGCTTGGCCGCGCTCGGCAGGGAGACGTCGCCTGGCTGCGGCGCCACGGCTCACTGCACGGCTACGCGGTCCAGCTGATCGAGCCGTTCGTCGTGGGCTCCGAGGAGGTGCACAGCTCCGAGGTCCGCCGCCTGGTCACGCTCGGCGAGATGGAGGCCGCGAACCTGCTGCTGGGCCGGGAGTTCGCGATGGCTGGGCCGGTCGAGCCCGGCGACCGGATCGGGCGGCGCATCGGCTGGCCCACGGTGAACCTGGCGGTGCCGCCCGGCAAGCTCGTCCCGGGCCGGGGCATCTACGCCGGCTGGGCGACCACCCCGCTCGGCGTGCACCAGGCGGCGATCAGCGTCGGCATTCGGCCCACGTTCGGCAAGACCGAGCTGCGGGTCGAGGCGTACCTGCTCGACTTCCCCGCCGCGGACCTCGACCACCAGAGGCTGGAGCTCCGGTTCGTGAGCCGGCTCCGCGACGAGGTCCGATTCCCGGATCCAGAGTCGCTCAGCGACCAGATCGCACGCGACGTCGAGGCGACGCGCGCGGTCCTGGACCGGAGCGCCCCGCCGACCCGCCACGGGAGCTGACCGGCGCGCATGACCCGTGTGCTGGTGATCGGAGGCGGGATCGCCGGCTGCATGGCAGCGCTGTCGGCCGTCAACGCCGGAGCGCGGGCCACCCTGGTGGCGAGAGCGCCCGGCGCGACCGCGCTGTACGCAGGCGGGATGGAGGTGGCGGGCGAGATGCGCGACATGCGCTCCCTGGCCGGGGCCCACCCCTACCATCCGTTCGTGCGCCTCGGCCTCGGCGACATGGAGGTCGTGACCCTGCTCGACGACGTCTGCTACCGCGTCCAGACGGCGTTCGGCAGGGCCGGCCTGAAGCTCGTCGGCACCTGGCGCACGACCGGCTGGTACGCGGACGTCCACGGCGGAGTGCGGCCGGCACAGCTGGTCCCCGAGTCCGTCGCGCCCGGCGAGCTCGGCGGCCTCCAGGGAAAGCGTGTGGTCGTGGTGGGGGTCAGCGCCGTCGGCGAGTACGACGCCGTGGCGACCGCCGGGGCGCTGGAGGAGGCGGGCGTCCGCGCGCGCCCGGTGACGGTGGCGCTGGACCTTCCACCGGGGGCCTCGCTGAGCGACCTGTACGGCCGGCCGGCGCCGCCGCTGCACGAGGTCGCGGACGCCATCGCGTACCCTCCCGGCCTGGTCCAGCTCCCCGAGCACGGCTTCGAGCTGCTGGCTGGGGTCCCGTCGCCTCACGGGTGGCGCCTGCAGCAGGCCCTGGGCGCCGTGCTGACCGAGCACGGGGTCGCGGTCACCGACGGCGACGTCAGCGCCGTTCGGGCCGGCGGCGGCCGGCTCGAGGCCGCGCTGACCGCCTCCTCGGAGCTGGTGGCGGACGCGTTCGTGCTGGCCACCGGCAAGTTCCTCGGCGGCGGCCTGGTCAAGCAGCGCACCGTGCGGGAGCCGGTCTGCGGGCTGGGCGTGTTCCACGAGGGGCAGAGGGTCGACCGCGAGTGGCCGACGCGGCTGCGCCACCTGGAGATGCTGTCGCCGCACCCCGCCTTCCGGACCGGGCTGCTGACCAACGACCGGCTGCAGCCCCTGGACTGGGAGGGCGCGGTCGCCTACGAGAACCTGTGGGCGGCCGGGTCCGTCCTGGGCGGCTACGACTACATCCGCGGCTTCGGCTTCGGGGTGCCGATGCTGACCGGCTGGCTGGCCGGGCGGTGGGCGGCCATCTCGTGAGGCGGCGCCAGGTGCGCGACCTGTGGCCGCTGGAGCTGATGCGGGCGCGCGCGGGGCAGGCGGCGCCCGGCGTGGACCTGGTGAGGCCGAGCACCGTCGCCGAGGTGTCAGACCTGGCGCGGTCCGGCCGCCGCCTGGTCCCGATGGGCGGTGCGAGCGGTGTGTGCGGGGCGCTGTCCCCGCGCGGGCACGACCTGGTCCTGGACCTCGGCGGCCTGGACCGGGTCGAGATCGACGAGGCGAACCTGCTGGTCACGGCCGGCGCCGGCGTCAACGGGCTGGACCTGGAACGCCGGCTGAACGAGCGGGGGCTGACGCTCGGCCACTTCCCCAGCTCCCTGCCCGTGGCCGCCGTCGGCGGGCTGGTGTCCACCCGGTCGTCCGGCCAGGAGTCGACGCGGCACGGCGGCATCGAGCACCTGGTCGTGGGCCTGGCGGTGGTGCTGGCCGACGGCACCGTGGTCCGGGCGCGTCGGCACGCCGAGACCGCGGCCGGCCCGCCGCTGCACCAGCTCTTCGTGGGCGCCGAGGGCGCGCTGGGCGTGGTGGTGGAGGTCGTGCTCCGGATCCGCCGCCTCCCCGAGACGGTCATCGGCCGCGGCTGGCGGCTGCCGGCGGTGGTCCCCGGCCTGGACGTGCTCCGGGAGGCCATGCAGCGCGACCTCAGGCCGCTCGTCCTCCGGCTGTACGACCCCAGCGACTCGGCGTTCCAGGGCCTGGACGCCGGCTGCCTGCTCGTGGGGGCGACGGCCGGCCCGCGGCCGGTGGCCGAGGCCGAGGCGTCCGTGCTGGCCGAGGTCGCCGCGGCCGGGGGGGCGGAGCCGCTCGGCGAGGAGCCGTGGCAGCGCTGGCTGGCCCATCGCTTCGACCTCTCCGCCGACCGGCTGCGGGACTTCCTGGAGCCGGCCGGCTCCTACCTCGACACGATCGACCTGGCGGCCGGCTGGACCGCCCTGCCGGGCCTGTACGAGGAGGTGGCGGCCCACCTGGCCGGGGTGGCCGGGCTCGCCATGTGCCACTTCGCCCACGCGTCGGCCCAGGGCTGCTGCGCCTACTTCACGTTCGCCGGGTCGGCCGCCGGTGAGGCGGAAGCCGAGGCCGCGTACCTGGCGGCGTGGCGGGGGACGATGGAGGCGGCGCTGCGGCGCGGCGCCACCATCAGCCACCACCACGGGGTGGGGCAGGTCAGGGCCCCGTGGATCCAGGCGGAAATGGGCGGCTGGTGGACCGTGTGGGACCGGGTCCGGAGGGCGCTGGACCCGGACGGCCGGCTGGGCGCGACGGGCATGGGCGGCGGATGAGAGGCTGCGGCCCGCTGATCGAGCGCGGGCTGCCGGCCCAACCTCGCGGCCGGCGCGGGGTGCTCGTCCGGTGAAGGACACGCTGGTCGTGGTCAACCCCGCCTCGGCAGGCGGCCGCACGGGTCGGCGCTGGCCGGCCATCGAGGCCTGCCTGCGCGCGGCCGGCCTGGCATTCGACGTGGCCATGACGTCGGCTCCCGGCGACGCGGCCGAGCTCGCCGGGCGCGGCGCTCGCGAGGGTCGGAGGCTCGTGGTGGCTGCGGGCGGCGACGGCACCATCAACGAGGTGGCCAACGGCCTGCTGGCAGCCGGCGCGCAGCCCGCGAGCACGCGGCTGGGCGTGATGCCCACCGGGACGGGCGGGGACTTCCGGCGGTCCCTCGGACTCCCGCCGGAGCCGGACCGGGCGGCGGCAGTGCTGAGCGCCGGCCGCTGCCGCCGGATCGACGCCGGCCGGGTCACCTGCGCCCGGCCGGGCGGCGGCAGCGCGGTCCGGCACTTCGTGAACATCGCCTCGGCCGGGATCGCGGGCGAGGTGGTCGAGAGCGTGCGCGGCCGCCGCCGGTTCGTCAGCGGAGAGCTCACGTTTCTGCTGGCGTCGGTGCGCACGCTGCTGCGCTGGCGGAACCGGGCGGTGCGCGTGGTGATCGACGGGGCCGTCCGCGAGCTGGTCGTCCAGCAGGTGGTGGTCGCCAACGGCCAGTTCTTCGGCGGCGGCATGTGGGTGGCGCCGCGGGCGCGGCCCGACGACGGGCTCCTCGACGTCGTGATCGCCGGCGACCTCGGCCTGCGGGAGACCATGCGGGCGCTGGCCCAGGTCCGCGAGGGGAGGCACCTCGACGGCGGCAGCCCGAAGATCAGCCATGCGCTCGCCAGGCGGGTGGAGGTCAGCTCCCCGGAGTACGTACGCGTGGAGGCGGACGGCGAGCGGCCCGGCGTGCTGCCCGCGGTGTTCGAGGTGGTTCCGGACGCCCTGGAGGTGGTCTGCCCATGACCCGAGGCATCATCGCGACGCCCCATTACCTGGCCTCGGAAGCCGGCGCGGCCGTCCTGCGCATGGGCGGCAACGCCGTCGACGCGGCGGTGGCCGCAGACGCCGTCCTCTGCGTCGTGTACCCGCACATGACCGCGATCGGCGGGGACCTCTTCGCGCTCGTGTGGCCGCCCGGCGGCGCCGCCCCGATCGGTCTCGCCGGTGCCGGGCGGGCCGGCTCGCTGGCCACCGTCGGCGCCGTGCGGGACGCTGGCCACGAGACCATGCCGCAGCGCGGCGCGATGGCGGTGACCGTGCCGGGCACGGTCGAGGCGTGGGGTCGCCTGGTGGAGCGATTCGGAAGCCTGGGCATGGAGCCGCTGGTCGAGGCGGCCGCGGGGCTCGCGCGGGACGGGTTCCCCGTCACCGAGGAGCTGGCGACGCATCTGGCCGCCAACGCCGACTGGCTGCTGCGGGAGGCGGAGGCGGCCCGACTGCTGCCGCCGCTCAAGGCGGGCATGGTGCTCCGCAACCCGGAGCTCGCCGACACGCTCGAGGACTTCGGGCGGAACGGCTTCCATGGCTTCTACCGCGGCGCGACGGCGGCCGCCATCGTGTCGGCCGTTCGGCGGCGGGGCGGGTTCCTGACCGCCGAGGACCTCGCCGGCCACCGCTCAGAGTGGGTGGAGCCGGTCGCGTTCGCCTATCGCGACCTCACGGTCTACGAGATGCCGCCGCCGACGCAGGGCCTGTGCGCCGCCGGCATGCTCCGGCGCTTCGAGCGCCTGCCGCGCGGTCGCTTCGAGCCCGGGCTGGACTTCGCGCGCGAGCTGGCGCGGATCCGGGACGAGGTGTATCCGCTGCGCGACCGCTACATCGGCGACCCGGCTTTCGCGGCCGTCCCGGTGGAGCCGTTCCTGGACCCCGACCACGTCGCCGCCGGCGGCGCCGCGGTGGTGCCGGACGGCGACACGATCTACCTGGCCGCGGCCGACGAGCACGGCACCGTCGTCTCGCTGATCCAGAGCCTGGCCGAGGCGTTCGGCTCCGGGGTCGTAGCGGAGGGCACCGGCGTGCTGCTCCAGAATCGCGGGGTCTACTTCAACCTCGACCCGGGCCACGTCAACCACCTGGAACCACGCAAGCGGACCATGCACACCCTCATCCCTGCCATGGCCGCCAGGGCAGGCCGCTGCTGGGCGTCGTTCGGCACCATGGGAGGCGACGGCCAGCCCCAGCTCCAGGCGCAGGTGTTCCTGAACCTGGTCGAGCGCGGCCTGGATCCGCCGGAGGCGGTGGCCGCGCCCCGCGTGAGGGTGCCACCCGGGGGCGCCGGCCTGGCGGTGGAGGCGGACTACCCGGAGGCTGGGCTGATCGCCCGGACCGTGCCGGGCGGCCACCTGCTGCCGCCGCGCAGCCACAGCATGGGCCACGCCGCGGCGCTGGTCGTCGACGGCCCGGCGCGCTGGCGCGCCGGCGCCGACCCCCGGTCGGACGGCTCAATCGAGGAGGTCTAACGGCCGCAAGGGGGGGCGGGCCCCCCCTTCTAAAACCCCCTCTGTCTGGGACATTTGGGGCACCTCCGGTGCTTCCCTTCGGGTCTGGGGGGATCCGTGGGGGAGGCGTGGAAAGGGACTCACACGCTCGGGCCGGGGTCCCCAGAAGCCCGAAGGGCGATGGGGGTGAGCCCTTGCTTACCTGGCAGAGCTGCAAGGGGGGGCGCGCCCCCCCTTCCGGAACCCCCTCTGTCCGGGACATTTGGGGCACCTCCGGTGCATCCCTTCGGGTCTGGGGGATCCGCGGGGGAGGCGTGGAAAGGGACTCACACGCTCGGGCCAAGCCCTTGCTTACGTGGCAGCCGATGCAAAAGGGGTAGGCTCCTCGGTGGCCC
>DATFRD010000189.1:0-12384 GCA_035263645.1 Candidatus Dormiibacterota bacterium
CAACACGAACCACCCGCCCGAGCGGCCAGCGCAGCAGGGACTGCCAGTGGCGGCGCCAGACGGGCCCGCCGAGCCAGGCCGGCAGCCGCAGCCAGGGACGGGCACGTGGCGCCTCCTCGCCAAGTCGGTGGCCGACGCGGGTCAGCGAGCGGACGTCGCGGGTGGCGGCCGCGAAGCGCAGCTCGGCGACCAGGCCGGAGCGGCGGTCGAGCGCTTCCACCGACGTGCCGGCCACCGTCGCCAGGCCGGTCGCGACCACCAGCGCGGTCAGCGGCGCGGCCAGCGCACCAAGGGGACTCGGGACGAGGGGCTCGAGCGCGACCAGGCCCAGCCAGCTCGGGGGGGTCAGCGAGGTCCCGGCGGCGAGGTCGGCGCCGGCCATGACGAGCAGGGCCAGCCAGGCGGCGTTGACCCAGCGCGCGCCGAGCCGCCGGCCGGACACGATCATCGCCGGCGTCACGGACACGGCCCCGGCCAGCACGCCCGTCGCCGCCCCGGCGGCGATCCAGGCCGGATAGCCGCCCGGCAGCCGGGCGGCGGTGAGCAGCCCAGCTACGCCGCCCGCCACGGCACCGGCTCCGGCGGCCACGCCCAGCCGTCGGACCGCCAGCGGCAGCAGCACCGCGCGGCGGCTCACGGGCGCGAGCAGGAGGTGCTGGACGTCGGCCCGCTCGATCGACAGCGGGCCGCCCCGCAGCCCCGAGCGCAGGCTGATCCCGGCGATGAGCGCGAACGCGAGGCCGGTCACGGCCGCGCCGTGGTCGCGGACGACGTCGAGCGGCCGCCCCCTGATCGGGGGCCCGCCGACCAGCAGCCAGAGGCCGAAGGCCGCATAGGCGATCAGGAGTGCAATCGCCTCAGCCCAGGCAACGAGCTCCCACCCGCGCGGCCGCGGCCGGCCGCGCGCGCGGCGCCGGCGCAGCTCGCGCACCACCGCCTCCGCCGTCGCGCCGGTCGCCACCCGTGAACTGTAGCGCCCGCCGGCGGCGGCACCTCCAGACTCCTCCTGGCGCCGGGTGGCAGGCTTAGGTCATGGCCAATCCGACCGAGATCAACGTCGATTTCCCGGACTCGGACGAGCTCCAGCTCCGGATCGTCGCCGGCCCGTGCCGGCTCAACGTCGCGCCGGGCGGTGCGGCCGCGGCGACCGCCTGGGTCAGCGGGACCTACGACGACCCCACGGGCCTCCTGCCGCTGCGCGTGCGCGGGGAGGGCGGCCGCCTGACGCTCATGCAGTCGGCCCACGTGACCATGCCGGCCACGGTGACCAGGCCGCCCGGTCTGCGGCTGGCGCTGGGAGCCGGTCGGCCGTTCGGGCTCACTGTCGAAGGAGGCGCCAACGACGTCGTGCTGAACCTGGGCGGCCTCCCCATCACGCGGCTGAAGATCCGGCATGGGGCCGGCCGGAGCGAGGTCGACTTCCCGGCTCCCAACCCGAGTGAGATGGAGGTCCTGGAGGTCGCGGCCGGCGGCGCCGCGACACACCTGCGCAACCTGGCCAACGCCGGCTTCGCCCGGATGGTGGTCGCCGGCGGCGCCGGCACGTACCACCTCCACTTCGGGGGGGAGCTGCGCCGGGACGGCGCAGTCCGGCTAACCACCGGCGCCGCCTCCGCGGAGCTCGTCCTCCCGGCCGCGACCGCGGCCAGGGTCCGTTCCGAGACGGTCCTGGCCGGCCTCGACGTCGGCGATGGGTTCACGACCAGCCAGGGCGAGCTCCTGACCGCTGCGGCGGTTGCCGGCCGGCTGCCGGTGCTGCGCGTCAGCGTCAGCTCGACGCTTGGCGCGGTCCGGCTGCGCTCGTCGTGAACGGCTGAGCCGACAGGAGGAAGGGGGAGGCACGCCTCCCCCCTGGCGGTCAGGCGACGTGAGGGCGCGAGCGCAGGAGGTGGCCGAAGTCCTCGGCTCGCGCCTTCGCCAGGTGCCACTGGTCGAAGTAGTCCTCCGCCAGGAGCTCCCGGCCCGGCATGCGATACACGGTCACCGCCCACCGGCCGAGCACCCGGTCGACCTCGACGAGGCTCTCGGGGCTGGGCGCGAACCGGTAGGGTCGCGGGCGCTGGTCGCCCGCTCGCTGCCTCTGCTCACGCACTGCGGTCACCTCCTCACGTGCAATGGGGGGAAAGAAAAGGGCCCGGCGGATGCCGCCGGGCCCTCTTGCCGTCTCCGCGCTCAGTCAGGTACCTGGCGTCTCCAGGGATCCACGATGTCCGCACGCGCACGCGCGTCGGACGCGATCCGATAGAAGACCAGCACATCCACGGCAAAACCCAGTCTATCCGCCGCCCGCGCGGAGCGGAAGAGGGTTGTCGTCAGCCGGCCAGGGGGTCGCCGGGCAGGCCGGAGTTGCCTGGCGCGCACGACCAGTAGAAGGTGCCCTGGTAGGTCCACGCCCGGCACGTGCCGCCCAGGGCGCCGCCGCTGCCGCCGCCGTGGCGGCTGTTGCCGTGGTCACCGTTGTCGGACTTCGCCAGGTGGGCAAAGCTGGGCAGCGGCGGTGCCGGCTGGTCCGGCGAGGTGCCCTGGAGGAAGTAGGCAGCCCTCCCGTCGACGTCCCACGTGGCCACGTCCGACGGCTGCTGGTACCACTCGTTTCCCCTCTGCATCGCGCCGAGGGCGCCGGTCATGAACTGGTGCCAGGCCGGGGCGGCGACGAAGATGCCATCCGACCCCGTGACCATCGGGTGGGAGTCCGTGTTGCCCATCCAGACCGCCGCTGCCAGCGACGGCGTGTACCCGACCGTCCAGGCGTCCTTGTAGTTGTCCGTGGTGCCGGTCTTCGCCGCCGCCCGGTGACCGGAGAGCGTGAGGGGGGTGTTGGTACCGAAGACCATCTGGCGGTTGGCGGCGTCGGACAGCATCTGGCTGACCACGTAGGCGGTGCCGGCATCCAGCACCCGGCGCCCCGAGTTGTCGGCGCGGAAGAGCTGGCGGCCGTCCGGGCCGGCCACCAAGAGGACGCCGTTCGGTTCGTGCAGCATCCCGCCCGAGGCGAGCGCCGACACCCCGGTCGCCATCTGCAGCGGCGTCTCGCCATAGCCGCCCAGGGTCAGCGAGGGGCCGAAGCTCTGGGCCGGGTCGTCGCTGGTGTACCGGTCCCCGTGCTGCTGGAGGGGCGGGGCGCCGAGGTTGCGGGCCTCGTTGACCACGTTCTCCACCCCGGTGCCCAGCTCGACCTCCACCGCCGGGACGTTGAGGGAGTTGCCCAGGCACACCTGCACCTGGCAGGTGCCGTGGTAGCGCTGGTCGTAGTTCTTCGGCTGATACGGAGGCGAGCCCGCGATGTCGACGGTCAGCGGGGCGTCGACAACCGGCGTCACCATGGTGTACCGGTGGCTGTCGATGGCGGCCGTGTACGTGAACACCTTGAACGAGGAGCCCGGGTTGCGCGGCGGCCCGACCGCCATGTTGTACTGGGCTCCGGGAACTTTGGGGCCGGCCGAGCCGACCATCGCCAGCACCTGGCCAGTGCGCGGGTCCATCGCCACCAGCGCCCCGTCCGTCAACCGGCGCCAGCTGTTCGCCGTCACCGCGTCAGCCACCGCCTGCTGGCCGATCTGCTGGAGGTTCCAGTCCAGCGAGCTGACCACCCGCAGCCCGCCGCCGGCGACCACGCCGGCGCCCAGCCGGGCCGAGAGCTCGCTTTCGACGTAGGAGACGAACGCCTGCGCCACGTTGGTCGGCTGCGGTCCGAATAGGTGAGCGGGCGCGGAGAGGTCCTCCGCGTAGGCCTGGTCGGCCTCCTCCTCCGTCACGACGTTGGTGTGAACCATGGCGTCCAGGACCTGCTTCTGGCGCGGCTTGGCCGCGTCCCAGTGGCGGAGGGGGTCGAGCAGCGATGGGTCCTGGGGCAGGCCCGCCAGCATGGCGGCCTGGGCCAGGTCGAGCTGGGAGGCGTCGCGGTGGAAGTAGATGCGTGCGGCCGCCTGCGCGCCGTAGGCCGTGTTCCCGTAGAAGATGTCGTTCAGGTACATCCCCAGGATCTGGCTCTTGCTGAAGTCGGCCGAGATCCGCATGGCCAGCGCCGCCTCGCGAAGCTTGCGCGTGAAGCTGTGGTCCTCGCCGAGCACCTGGCGCTTGACCAGCTGCTGGGTGATCGTCGAGCCCCCCTCGACGGCGGAGCCGGCCCGCAGGTCCGTCACGGCGGCCCGAGCGATGCTGAACGGGTCGACGCCCGGCTCGCGGTAGAAATTGGAGTCCTCGATGGCGACGGTGGCGGCGGGCAGGTACTGGCCCATGGCGCTCAGCGGCGCCTGGTAGTGCTGCATGCCGGGCTCGTGCAGGTCCGCGAGGAGCACCGTTCCGCTGCGGTCGTAGACCAGTGTGTCGCTGGGCAGGGGCCGCGCGACCAGCGCGTCGGCGTTGGGAAGGCTGCCGAAGCCGGCCGCCATCACCAGGGTGACCGAGGTGCCCACCACCAGGGCCGCGACCCCCGCCAGCGCCGCGACCTGGAGCAGGCGCCTCCGCTGCCATGCCGCTCGCTGGGCCAGGCGGAAGGCGCTGGCCCGGGGCCGGGAGGTGGACGGCGCGGGCATCGGGGGAGGCGGCTGGAACACGTCGGCCATCAGACCTATCACGTATTCCAACAGGACGCAACCCGACCTGGTTCCGCGGCGGCTCGCCTGATCACGGGCGAGGCGCGGGCGCGGAACGGCCGCGCGAGCGACTCGGGGGCCGGGCTCATGAGTGATTTCCGCCATGGCCGCTGCGCGGTTTTCGCTCCTCTCCCCGCGGTGCGGTGCGGAGACCATCGGCCTGTGGCCGAACCAACCCCGCTGCCGTCGGCGATCGCCGCCGCGATCGACGACCTGTGCCGCGACCTCGAGCGCTACCACGTCCGGCAGGAGCAGCGGCTGCACCTGTCGGAATGCATCGCGGAGACCGACCTCCTGATCGAGGAGGCGGAGGACCTCAGCCAGTCAGGGGGCGCGGGCGTGCCGCCCGAATGGCGCGTGCGCCTCGATGGGCTGGCTCGTCGGCTGCCGGCCGACGTCGCTGTCGGGCTCGACGCCGCGGAGCCGTCCCTCCTGGTGGACCGGCTGTTCGCGGTCGAGGAGAAGCTGTATCGGCTCAGGCTCGGGGAGTGGGCGAAGGCCTTCGAGCAGGGCCGCCGGTAGGGCTCCGCGTCGGCCGCCGGCGTGAGAACCCGGGCTGAGGCCGGGGCGCGTGGGTCAGGGACCGGCCCGGCCCGCCGGCAGGAGGACAGGCGGCGGGCCGCCGAGCAGCCCGGAGGCGGGAACGTTCATCTCGACGAGCTGCCGCCCGGTATGGGCGTCGACCAGCCACAGGACCCGGACGAGCCCGTTCCTGCCGGCCGCCGCCAGCCGGGTGCCCACCACCGACCAGACCAGGCGGTGGACGACCGCCGGGCTGCGCAGTCGCAGGCCGGGCGGCGCCAGCGTGGCGTACGTCAGCCTGACCTCGATCACGCTATGGACCCCGCCACTGCTCGAGCGGACGACCTGCTCTGCCTCGTGGCGGGCCAGGATCGTGCTGGGCAGCCGGATCCCGGCCCAGGTCACCCAGGCGGGCACGTCGAGGGGCTGCGCGGTCGGGTTCAGGTGCAGGCCCATGGCGGCCAGCTGGGCCGGCGTGACGGTCTCCAGCACCAGCCCTGGCGGCGGCGCGGCCACGGCGGGCGGCCGGATGGCGGCGTCGAGCGCGCCCCAGGTGGCCAGGCCGGCGACAGCGGCCGCTAGCAGCGCGGCCAACCCCGATCCCCAGACGCGCACGCCCTGATGGTAAGGCCGGACACGACCGGGAGAGCGGAAGTGTCTCCGAAGACGACGATGGGCTACGATCCGCGAGGGCCCCGCCATGGCACTCGACTTCCAGGCCGCCGCCGACGAATACCTGGGCTGGCTCCAGCTCGAGGCGAATCGCAGCCCGAACACCGTGCGTGCCTACCGGGGCGAGCTGAGCAGGCTGGGCGGGTTCCTCGCCGAGCGGGGCCACAGCCTGCGCATGGAGGAGCTCCGGCACGAGGACCTCCGGGCGTATCAGCGGCACCTGGCGGTCACCCTGAGAGGCGCCGCCTCGCGGGCCCGCGCGCTGGTGGCGATCCGGTCCTGGCTGCGCTGGCTGGCCCGCGAGCGCCTGATCGACCACGACCTCTCCAACGGCGTGACCCTGCCCCGGCTCGAGCAGCGGCTGCCGAAGCCGCTGCCGGCCGACGAGCTGGCCCGGCTGCTCGCGTCGCTGCCCACGGCCACACCGCTTCAGCGGCGGGACCGGGCGCTGGTGCACTTCCTGATCAGCACCGGCTGCCGGATCTCGGAGGCGCTGGCGCTCGACCGCACCGACGTGCCTCGCCAGGGCAGCCGGCTGGTGGTGACCGGCAAGGGGTCGAAGCAGCGCGCGGTGTATCTCACGGCCGACGCGAAGGCTGCGCTGGAGGACTACCTCGGGGCCCGCGAGGACACGAGCCTGGCGCTGTTCGTCAACTACGACCGCGCGAGCGCCCCGGGCGACGGCCGGCGTCTCACGGCGTCCGGCGCACGCCACATCGTCCGGCGCCTGCGGCGGGACCTCGGCGCCTGGTCGTTCAAGTCACCGCACGTGGCCCGCCACACCACCGCCACGAGCCTGCTGGAGGCGACCGGCGGCGACGTCCGGCTGGTGCAGGAAGTGCTGGGGCATGCCAACCTGAACACGATGCAGGGCTATACCCGCATCGTCGATGCCCGCAAGCAGGACGCCTACCTGCGCTACCAGGACTACCTCGACGAGAAGAAGAGGAGCGGCACATGAGCCTCGCGACACGGCTGACCGAGCTGTTCGGGCTGGAGCATCCGATCGTCCTGGGCGGCATGGGCGGCGGAGCCACGGTGCCGCCGATGGTCGCCGCCGTCTCCAGCGCGGGCGGGCTGGGCGTGCTCGGGGTGACGGGCTACCCGGCCCCGCGGGTCGCGGCGGCAGCTGCCGAGATCCGGGCCGCCTGCTCCCGACCGTTCGGCCTGAACCTGCTGCTGTTCCTCTCCGGCGAGGCCGACCTGGAGGCGGTGCTGGCCCAGCGGCCGGCGGTGCTCTCGACCGCCTGGCCGTGGCCCGAGCAGGACCTGCGGCCCGTCTTCGAGCGGGCCCACGCGGCCGGCGTGCGAGTCATGCACATGGTGGCCAGCGTCGACGAGGCCAGGCGCGCGGCCGAGGCGGGCGCCGACGTAGTGGTCGCCCAGGGCACGGACGGCGGCGGCCACGTGGGCACGGTCGCGACCATGACGCTGGTGCCGATGGCGGTGCGCGCGGTGGCGCCGGTGCCGGTCGTGGCGGCCGGAGGCATCGCCACCGGGGGCCAGCTGGCGTCCGCGCTCCTGCTGGGCGCCGAAGGCGTGCTGATGGGCACGCGCTTCCTCGCCACGGACGAGTCGCCGTGGCCGCCCTCCTTCAAGCGGGCGATCCTGGACAGCGACGGCCACGACACCGAGCTGACCGAGATCCCGGACATCGCGAAGGGAGCGGTGTGGCCGGGAGCGTTCGACCGGGCGCGGCGGAATCGGCTGATCTCCGACTGGTCCGGCCGCGAGAACGAGCTGCGGCGGCGGCGGACCGAGGTGGCGGCTGCGATCACGCGCGCCTACCGCGAGGACGACGCGGAGCGCGGGGAGCTGAACTTCGGGCAGTGCGCGGGCCTGATCGACTCGATCGAGCCCTGCGGGGACCTCGTGCGCAGGATCGCGGCCGACGCCGAGCAGACGCTCAGGAACGCGGCCGGCCGGTACGTGAGGTAGGGGAACAGGGCCTCCCGGGCCCCGGGAGGTTGGGGCGGGTGTCCCCCCTCCGGCCCTGGCGGGCCACCTCCCCCGCAAGGGGGGAGGGCGGGCCAGCCTGGCTAGTCCTCCTCGCCCTCGTTGAACATGAGGCTGTCCTGGATCTCGTACAGCAGGTCCATGGCCTCGTTGACGCTCTCCGGGCGAGGCTGTCGCGCCACCTCGACGACGCTCTCGACCATCATGCGGTCCAGCTCCATCGCCAGGCGCTCGGGCACCCGGGTCTGCTCGGCCAGGTTCAGCATCTCCAGCTCGTTCAGGAGGCGGTCGATGTACCGGATCCGGTTCCGCCGACCGTACTTGGCCTCACGCGCCCGCCTCTCTCTCTCCTCCACGTTGTCGATAGCCTCGCAGGCTTCCTGGATCATGGCTGCTTCCCTCTTTGACGTCTTGGCGGACAAACCGAAGTCTAGCCGGCCTCCCGATTTTGTCAAGAGTATCCTTGAGAAAATGCCGTCCAGCCTCGTTCCGTTGCTGTGTTAAGCTCGCGCCCAGGGCCGCCGGGTATGCCATCCCTGATCGCCGGCCGATCGACTCGCATGGAGATCCTGGAGCTGCTCCGCCGCAAGCAGGCGGCCAGCGCCGAGACGATTTCCGCCCGGCTCGGGATCACGGCCAACGCCGTCCGGCAGCACCTCACCAACCTCGAGCGGGACGGCTTCGTGCGCAGCGAGCCCGTGCGCAGCAAGCGGGGCAGGCCGTCGCTGATGTTCTCCCTGACCGACAAGGCGGACGCCGCGTTTCCCAAGCGCTACGGCCAGCTGGCCACGATGATCCTCAACGAGGTGGCCGATCTGGGCGGCCCCGACCTGCTGGACGAGATCTTCCAGCGCGTCGCGGATCGCTACGCGGGGGGGATCGAGGAGCAGCTCCAGAACCTCGGCTTCGACGAGAAGCTGGACCGCCTGGTCGAGTGGATCGGCCGGGCCGGCACCCTGGCCGAGAAGGAGGAGACGGCCGACGGCGTGCGCATCACGATCCACAACTGCCCCTTTCGCAACACGGCGCTGAAGTACCCCCAGGTCTGCACGATCACGCCACGGCTGATCGTCAAGCTGCTGGACGCGCAGGTGTCGCAGGCGGCCTCCATCCACCGTCGCGACCCCTACTGCTCGTTCGTCGTCCAGCGTCCCGCCGGTGGACGTCCCGCGGCTGAGTAGCGCCCAGGCCCGCCAGGTCGACCGGCTGACGGCGGAGCGCTTCGCCATCCCGGTCTCCTGGCTGATGGAGGCTGCTGGATGGCAGGTGGCACGGCAGTGCCGGGGGCGCGTCTACGTGGTCTGCGGGCCCGGCAACAACGGCGGCGACGGCCTCGCGGCCGCCCGCCACCTGCACCGCTGGGGGCGCCTGCAGGGCATTGCGTGCACCGCGGCTGACGCGCTGTCCGGGCCCGCCGCCGAGCAGGCGGCCGCCCTCCGCGCGCTCGGCGTCCCGCTCGCGGCCGAGCCCGCGCCGGAGGGCGCTCAGGTCGTCGTGGACGCGCTGCTGGGCACCGGGCTGAACCGGCCCGCCGGAGGTCGCATCGGGGAGTGGATCGGCCTGCTCAACGACTCGGGCCGGCGGATCGTGTCGGTCGACGTCCCGTCGGGGCTGGACGCGGACACCGGGGTCGTCGCCGGCCCGTGCGTGCGCGCAGCGGTCACGCTGACGCTGGGCCTGCCCAAGCCCGGGCTGCTGACGGCGGACGGGCCGGCCCATGCGGGGGAGGTCTGGCTGGCCGACATCGGGATCCCCTTCGAGGCGTACGCGGCCGTGGGCGTGCAGGTGCCTGCCCACCTGTTCGCGATGCACGACCGCGTGCAGCTGGCCAGCCTGAGGCTCTGAGCAGGCCGGGGCACGACCATCGCCGGAGTGCAGTACGCTACCGCTGCCGATGACCCGCCACGTGACGTGGGATCGTGGGATAACGCTTGTGGGGCACGACCTGTGGCTCGATCCGCTCACGGTCCGCGACCTCGCCTTCGTGTCGCACGCGCACACCGATCACACCCGGCGGCACCGGACTGCGCTGATGACCCAGGCCACCCACGACCTGCTGCCGGTCGAGCGCCGGCCCCGCGGGCTGCGGGTCGTCCACCCCGGCCAGACCTGTCACGTGGGCGACGCGGCGCTGACGGTGCTCGACGCCGGCCACATGCTGGGCTCGGCGCAGCTCCTCTTCGAGCATGACGGGTCCCGCCTCCTCTATACCGGCGACGTCCGGCTGCGGCACGGGGCCGGACGGCCGCACACCGCTGTCCCCCGGGCGGACGTCCTCGTCATCGAGAGCACGTACGGTCGTCCGCACTTCCGCTTCCCGGACCCCGACAGCGCCGCCGAGCAGGTCGCCAGGTGGTGCCGGCGGACGCTGGACGCGCGGGTGACGCCGGTCCTGCTCGCCCACGCCCTGGGCAAGGCGCAGGAGGTCATGCTGGCCCTGGCGCCGTACGGGCTCCGATTCGCCCTGGAGGAGCGCTGCGTGCCGTTCGCCCGAGGGTATGAGCAGGCCGGTGTGGCGCTACCCGACTGGGTCGAGCTGAACGGCGAGCCGGGTGAGCGGGTGGTGCTCTGCCCGCCGGTCGGCAAGGAGGCCGTGCGGAGCCTGGGCCGCTACCGCACCGCGCTGATCTCGGGCTGGGCGCTCGACGGGGGCTTCTGGCGCGTCTTCGGCGCCGACCTGGCGTTCCCGCTCTCCGACCACTGCGACTTCGACGACCTGGTCGAGGTGGTGCGCCGGTCCGGCGCCGACAAGGTCTACACCGTCCATGGCTTCGCCGAGGACTTCGCCAGGCACCTCAGGCGCCGGGGAGTCCGCGCGCATGCCCTGGACGCCACAGAACAGCTGGCGCTCGCGCTGTAAAACCCCTGCAAGGGGGGGCAGGCCCCCCCTTGCGGACCTCTGATCCTCGGGTGCCGGCGGCCGGCTCTCAGCCGGCCGCCGGCGGCGGCGTGGGTGCCGGCGGCCCCTGAGGCGGGGGGGCCGGCGGCGGACCAGGCGGCGGCCCGTACTGGGGTGGGCCGTACGAGGGCCAGGCGGGCGGGGGTGGGCGCGTGCCGAACCTCGTCAGCGTCACCGCGCCCAGCGCCATCGATCCGGCGAGGAGGAAGAAGAGGCCGCCCAGGAAGGGCACGTTGACCAGCAGCGCCACGAGCGCCCCACCGACGAGGAGCGCCACCACCGGGTCGGCGCGCTGGCTGACCAGGCCCGTCAGGCGCTGGCCGATGAGGGCGAGGACGCCGGCCCAGCCCAGCAACCAGCCCGCGCCGATCGCTATCGCGATGGCCAGGCTGACGGGCACCAGGATCACGGTGACAGCGAGGACCGCCGCCAGCAGCACCCCGGCCACCACGGTCAGGCAGCCCACCCCGAGCGCCGCGAAGGGGCGCTCCTCGAGCGCGTCGCGCGCGTAGCCGACCTGCGCCGGCACGAACAGGTGGAGCAGGATCGCGAGCACCACCAGACCGGCGGCCACGGTGAACCCCAGACCCAGGTTGAAGCCGGGGAACACGGGCACCGCAGGGCTGGGGAGGCCGAGACTCCCGCCGCGGGCGAGGAGGCTGGACAGGTCGAAGCCGCCCCGGACGTCGCTCGTCCGGCCGCCGACCGTGACGTCGTGACCGACCTGGGCGCCGGGCGACCGGTTGAGCGTCCCGCCCAGGACCGTCACGTCGTGGCCGACCGTGGACTGCGGCCCGAGGTCGACCGTGCCGCCCAGGACCGTCACATCGTGGCCGACGCTGCCGTCGATCGTGGCAGTGCCCCCGAAGACGGTGACGTCGTGGGTCACCTGGCCCTCGATGTCCACCATCCCACCGAACAGCGTCACGTTGCCGTTTCGGACCTCGCTCGCCGGCACCGTGACGGTGCCCCCCATGACCGTGAGCGAGCCCGCCTGGGTCCGCCCGACGCTCGTCGCGGCGGGCGCCGGCGGGGCCGGCGACGCGTCCATGCCGGGCGCCAGGAACAGGACCGCCGCCGCGGCCAGCACCAGGATCATCGTGCCCACCTCCCGGCCGGCGGCTGCAGCGCGAGGCGCAGCCACAGGCCGCTCACGCCGGCGGCCGTGACGCCGAGGAGTCCGAGCAGGGCCGGCGCGTCCAGCAGCGCCGAGCGAACCTGCACCAGCGGCTCCAGCAGCGGCGGCACGACCCCGGCCACCACAAGCAGCGCGCCGCCCAGCCCGGCCAGCCGGGCCGGCTCGGCCCCGACCAGCAGCTCGACCGCCACCGCGACGGCCACCGCCATGCCCAGCGCCACGGCCGCCATCAGGCGCCCGGCGGCGGAGTTCCGGGACGGCCGCCGGCGGGTCGACAGGCGAGCCTGCAGGCGGGCGGTGAGCCCCGCGGGGACCGGTGCCGGCGCGGGCCGTGCAGCCGCGAGAGCCGCAGCCACCGGGTCGGCAGCCTCCACCGCGGCGAAGCACGCGGGGCACCCCTCCAGGTGCTCCAGAGCCTCCGGGTCCTCTACCCCGGCCAGGAGCTGCGCCCGCGCCTCGTCACACCTCAACGCCGGCCTCCCGCTCCGCCAGCAGTGCCCCGAGCGCGCGGCGCGCTCTCAGCAGTGCGACCCGGGCGGCGCCGTCGGTCATGTCCATCGCGCGAGCCACCAGCTCCACGGGCTGGTCCTCCCAGTAGCGCA
>DATFRD010000190.1:0-3483 GCA_035263645.1 Candidatus Dormiibacterota bacterium
GGACGCGGCGGTGGCCGGCCTGTCGCCCGGCTGGCGCCTGGTCGCGGCGCGCAGGCCGCTGAGGTTCCCGCGCCGCACCATACGGCGGATCTCGAATGCCCGGCTGGAGGCTGCCCACAGCTCGGGCAGGCAGTCGTCTGCCGCCAGCGTGCCTCCCACCGCGAGGGCGACCGCGACCGCCGCCAGCAAACCGGCGGCCAGGAGCCGGCCCTGGAACGCGTCGTCGAGCCAGCTGCCCGGAGGCAGCGCGTTCAGCGGCCCTGACGCGTCCAGACCGCCGACCGCGGCGCCGAGCGTGACGACTCCGAGGACGGCGACCGCGAGCCCCACCCAGCCCAATGAGGCGCCAGGCGCCTTCGTCTGAACGGCGAACAGCACGACGCGGGCGCCGAAGATCAGCCACAGGTAGGCCGTGAGGCCGGCGGTGCCGGCCACCAGCTGTGCGCCGGACAGGCCGTTGCCGGGGACCGATACGGCGAGCAGCACCAGGTAGAAGAACCCGGCCAGCAGCAGCCGCCGCGCCCGGCGGAGCGCCAGCCATGTGAGCACCAGCCGGGACGGCATGCCGGCGCCTACGAGGAACCGGCCGTCCGCGGGCGACTGGAATGCGGCTGGCGGGCGTCCGCCGGCCTGCCAGAGGGCCAGCCCGAGGACGACCAGCGCCACCCCCGGCACGTAGTGGCCGACGGCGTTCAGCACCATGGCGAAGGGCTCGACACCGGGGTTCCGCCGGGCGGCGGAGGCGACCATCAGGCGGCTGACCAGGTTGGGGACCAGCAGCACCAGGAACAAGAGCCAGGGCACCAGACGGCGCGGGCTGCGAGCGATCATCCGCGCGCGGTTGCGAAGCAGCCGCCAGTCGAGCCAGGGCAGTGCGGTCCACGTCGCTGGCGGCCAGCGCATGCGTCGTCACGATACCGGAGGGCCCCGGGCCCGACCGCCTCCCGAGTCGGCCCTCGTCGCTAGGCGACGAGGCGGTCCCAGTGCAGCATTCGCTGCAGCACCAGCAGGATCGTCTCCTGCACCAGGAAGATGCCGTCCAGCGCCTCCTGCACCGAGCCGGCGCGCGGGAAGCGGCTCCTGGCGTCCGGAGGGAGCTCGGACAGCGCCCCGGCCAGGTCGCGCCGCACCTCGTCGTCGAGCACCCGCTCGCCGCGGAGGTTGCGCTGCTCCAGCTTGCCCAGGACGTCGTCCGTCAGCGCCAGGACACGCCGGTAGCTGCGCTCGACCTGGCGCTCCTCCAGGAGTGCCGCCTCGGCGGCGATGGCATCGTTCCAGGCGTCATCGAACCTGTTCTTCTGCCTTCTCATTTATATGATAGACATGCTATCACATAAGTCCCGTACGGTATGCGTGAGCCGGCTGTCCGGCGACCCCGGGCCGGCAGTGGAACAGGCTGCCGGCGTGCGGCTCGCGCCCGTCGGGCGGCAGATGCTGCCAGGCGGTGGTGATGAACATCTCGTCCAGGTCGGGGCCGCCGAAACAGCAGCTGCTGACCTGGGCGACCGGAACCTCGATCCCGCCGGCGGGGGTGCCGTCGGGGAGGAAGCGAGCGATGCGGCCGCCGCCCCACAGCGCGACCCACAGGCATCCCTCGGCGTCGGCGGCCATCCCGTCGGGGTGGCCGGGGCCGTCGATCACGGCGAACGGACGGCGGTTGGCGATCCCGCCGGTCGCCAGGTCGAAGTCGAAGACGTCGACCCGATCCTCCAGCGTGTCGATGTAGTACATCAGGCGGTCGTCGCCGCTCCAGCCCAGGCCGTTCGAGATGCCGACGCCCGCCACCATCCGTTCCACCCGGCGCCGCTCGTCCAGCCGGTAGAGCGCGCCCGCGCCTCGCCTGGTGTCCAGCGCCATGGTGCCCGCCCAGAAGCGACCGGCGCGGTCGCACTTGCCCTCGTTCATCCGATTGCCGCCGATCTCGCGCTCGGCGTCCGCGATCATCTCGACTCGGCCGTCGTCCAGGTCGAGCAGGGCGTACCCGTCCCGCACGGCCAGCGCCACGCGACCGTCGTCGGCCGGGACCGCCGCACCGACGGGCTGGCCGACCTCGAGCAGCCGGTCCTCTCCGGTGGTCGGGTCGAGGACGTGCACGTGCCCGGCCGTGATGTTGACCCACAGCAGCCGTTCGCGGTCGGCGAGCCAGCACGGTCCTTCCGCCAGCTCGACCCTCGCGTCCAGCAGCAGCGCTGCCTGCATGCCCATGTCCCGGTCATCGTAGGGCGCAGGGCACACGCCACCGGCCCCGCCGGTACGCGGCGGGGCGCAACCCCCCCCGGGGCGCGCGACCAGATCGGGCGAGCCGGCTGCCGCGAGGGCAAGCGTCCCTCGCGGCAGCCGCCGCCTGTCCCAGCCGCGCGGGAATCAGCGAGTCAGTGAGCTCGCTGCTGCCCGGCCTGGGCCTGAACCGTCTCGAGCGGCACGATCGCGACTGGCTTCAGGACGATGGCGTTGGCCTCGAGGTGGACCTCGAAGAACGCGTCGCCCCGCAATCCCAGGGCGCGCCGCACATCCGCGGGTAGGGTGAGCCTACCCGTCGGATTCATGGCTACGATGCTTCGCACGCGCCTTGGAGTATAGCGGCCATCCGCCCCGCGCACCATTTGGCAGTCTGCCGCTCGGCCGATTCCGAGGTCGGGCGGAGGGGCTCCCGGCGCGTGTCCGGCGCGGCGACGGGCCCTGAGACGAGACGACAGCCAACCGACGGGCCAGCTGCCGCCTCGCGGGACTGGGAGGAAGAAGTCCAGATTCAGCGACCCCGCGAGCCGAGCAACTCCAGCCGTCGGGACTCTCGGGCGGGATACGTCGACGCGAGGCCAGTGCTCGAGGTCCCCCATCCTCGGCAGCAAGACCGCGCTCAGGAGTGGTTCCCGAGCGGCCAAACTATTGAAGCACAAGAGGGCCCCCTGATGCGTGCAAGAGTCCGTCAGGTACTGCAACCAGTTCTACGTGCGAAGTACACAAGAGTTGGCATGAATGAGCATTCGAGCAAGTGTGCTTGACCTGCTAAGACGGGACGGCTTGTCAGTCGCGGGGACTGCGCCGGCATTGTGAGGAGTTGCGGCATGGAAGTGAGCGCGCTGGCGTTCGACGTCTTCGGCACGGTGGTCGACTGGCACAGCTCGGTCGCGGCCGAGGTGGGGGAGGCCGCCGTCCGGAACGGGCTGCCGCTGGCGGACGGCGCGGCCGAGGAGTTCGCCGGTGAGTGGCGGCGCCGCTACGGGCCGTCGATGGACCGCGTGCGGTCCGGCGAGATCGACTGGACGGCGCTGGACGACCTGCACCGCGCCTCCCTGGTCGGGGTGGCCCGCCAGTTCAGCCTGGAGGGGCTGGGCGAGGCCGAGCTCGACCGGCTGAACCTGGCGTGGCACCGCCTGCGGCCCTGGCCGGATGCGGTCGAGGGGCTCGGCCGCCTCCGCCGCCGGCACGTCCTCTGCACGCTGTCGAACGGCAACGTGGCGCTGCTGGTCGACCTGGCCCGCT
>DATFRD010000191.1:0-24388 GCA_035263645.1 Candidatus Dormiibacterota bacterium
CCGGTCAACGACATGCGCGACGCCTTCGAGGACCCCCAGCTCCAGCACCGGCGCGCTTTCCGCGACCTCGACCACGCGGTGATCGGACGTCATTCCGTGCCCGGGACCGCCTTCGTCCTGCCGGAGACGCCGGCCCGCATCACCTCGCCCGCGTTCCTGCTCGGCCAGCACAACCACCACGTGCTGTGCGGCCTGCTCGGCCTCTCGCCGGACGAGGTGGCGGCCCTCGAGGCCGAGGGAGCACTCGAATGAGTGCACGGGCCAATGGCCCCCCTCCCCTCGCGGGAGGCGTGGGAGGGGGATGTGACTGACGAGGTCGAGCGCCGGAAGGGGGAGCACCTTCGGGTGGCCAGCGCCGGGGACGTCGACTCGCGGGCGGGGCCGGGCTGGGGAGACGTGCACCTGGTCCACTGCGCCCTGCCGGTCGCCGACCTGGCGGCGATCGACCTGTCCGCCGAGCTGGTCGGCCGGCATCTGCGGGCGCCGCTGGTGGTCGCGGCGATGACCGGCGGCCACGCGGCGGCGGCCGAGGTCAACCGCCGCCTCGCCCGCGCGGCCGACCGCTGGGGGCTGGCCATGGGCATCGGCAGCCAGCGGGCGGCGCTGCGCAACCCCGGTCTGGCCCGCACGTACCAGGTCGCCCGGGAGGCGGCGCCCATGGCCCTCCTGATCGCGAACGTGGGTGTGGCGCAGCTGGTCGACCAGGACAGCGGCGCGGCCATGGGCGCGGCGGAGCTGCGGCAGGCCGTCGGCATGGTGGGCGCTGACGCTCTCGCCGTCCACCTCAACTACCTGGAAGAGAGCGTGCAGACCGAGGGCGACCGGCGGGCCGCCGGCATCCGGGCTGCGCTCAGGTCCGCGGTGGCGGCGGCCGGCGTCCCCGTGATCGCGAAGGAGACGGGCGCCGGGATCTCCCGGCCGGTGGCGCTGGAGCTGGCCGCGCTGGGCGTGCAGGCCATCGACGTCGGCGGGCTCGGCGGCACCAGCTTCGCCGCCCTGGAGGGAGCGCGGGCGGCGATGGCGGGCGACGAGCGGGGCGCCCGGCTCGGCGAGCTGCTCCGCGACTGGGGCATCCCGACCGCGGTGTCCGTGGTGCAGGCGACCGCGGCCGGGCTCCCGGTCATCGCCACGGGGGGCGTCCGGAGCGGGCTCGACGCCGCCCGCGCGCTGGCGCTGGGAGCGACGGCAGTCGGGGTCGGGCGCCCGCTGCTGGTGGCCGCGCTGGACGGTGAGGAGGCGCTGGACCGCTGGATCGCCGGCTTCCTGGAGGAGCTGCGGGTGGCGGCATTCCTCACCGGCTGCCGGTCGGCCGCCGACCTGAGCGCCGTGCCACGGGTGGTGACGGGCGAGACGCGGCGCTGGCTGGACGACCTGGCCGGGGCAGCGGGTTGACGGTGCGGCGACGCGGGGCTATGTTCAACAGCCAGCGCTCCTGGTCTGAACGTCGGACCTGCTGCCGAGGACCCCAGGGAGGGATCGCCCGTGGCCGTCAAGCTCGCGGCTGAGGACGTGTGCGTGCACTACTGGCGCGAGCGCGACCCCGCGCCCTTCCTTGCCGTCGACGGCGTCACCCTGGACGTGAACGACGGCGAGCTGCTCGCCATCGTCGGACCGTCCGGATGCGGCAAGACGACGTTCCTCAACGCCGTGGACGGGCTCCTGGACATCAGCGGGGGCAGCCTGACCATCGACGGCACCCCCGTGAGCGGCCCGGGACGCGACCGGGCCATGGTGTTCCAGCAGCCGAGCCTGCTGCCCTGGCGCACGGTGCTCGCCAACGTGGCGTACGGGCTGGAGCTGGGGGGCCGGCACGGCCGCGCCGAGCGGGCCTCGATCGCGCGCGACCACATCCGCCTCGTGGGCCTCGCCGGCTTCGAGGACTCGTACCCGACGGAGCTGTCAGGCGGCATGCAGCAGCGCGTGAACCTCGCCCGTGCCCTGGCCACCGACCCGGCCATGCTGCTGCTCGACGAGCCGTTCGCGTCGCTCGACGCCCAGACGCGCGAGTTCATGCAGCTCGAGCTGCTGCGCATCTGGGGGAAGGACCGGAAGACCGCCCTGTTCATCACGCACGACATCAAGGAGGCGATCTACCTGGCCGACCGGGTCGTGGTGTTCACCGCGCGGCCCGGGCGTGTCAGGGAGATCCTGCACATCGACCTGCCCCGACCCCGGGACCTCCGCGTCAAGCGCCACCCCCGCTTCATCGAGTACGAAGACCGGATCTGGAACTGCATCGAGGAGGAGGGAGGCTCCGCCAGGGCGGGGGCGGTCCAATGAGCGCGCAGGCACCGCGGCGCGAGGCCGTCGTCCCGGCCCGGCGCAGCGAGGCCCGCCTGGTCCCGGCGCGGCGCCGCGGGCGCTGGGCGCGGGTCGAGCCGGTGGTCATCGGCGCCGCCAGCGTCGTCGTGGCGCTGGCCGTCTGGCAGTGGGTGGCGCTGGCCCGGCTGGTGCCCGAGCTGTTCCTGCCCGGGCCGCTGGACATCGCCCAGGCGCTGGCGGCCTACGCGACCTCCCGGGACTTCGGGATCGACATGGCGACCAGCGCCCAGGAGCTGGCGGTGGGCTACGGGCTGGCGATCTTCGTGGGCCTGCCGGTCGGGCTCCTGATGGGCTGGTACCGGCGCCTCCACTACGTGCTGGACCCGTTCATCAGCTTCATGTACAGCACGCCTCGCATCGCCCTGCTGCCGCTCCTCATCATCTGGCTGGGGATCGGCATCTGGTCGAAGGTGGCCGTGGTCTTCCTGGGCGCGTTCTTCCCGATCGCCATCAACACCCTGACCGGCGTGCGCAGCCTCGACGCCGCCCTGGTCAGGGCCGCACGCTCGTTCGGCGCATCCGACCCCCAGATCTTTCGCACGCTGGCGCTGCCCGGCTCGGTGCCCTTCATCCTGACCGGGCTGCGGCTGGGTGTCGGACACGCGCTGGTCGGCGTCGTCGTCGGCGAGCTGGTCGCCGCGCAGCACGGGGTGGGCCTGGTGATGGCCGAGGCCGGCGCCACGTTCCAGACCTCCAAGGTCTTCGCGGCGCTGATCATCGTCTCGGTCTCCGGCGTCATCCTCCAGGTGACGCTGCAGCGCCTGGAGGCGCGCTTCGACGCATGGCGGCCGCGATGACCGGTCCCGCCAGCTCGCCGGGCGGAGCCGGGGAGCCGGCCTGGGGCGACCCGGCGTTCGCGCGGGCGTGGGCGGCCGCCGACGGGCTCGCCGAATTCCTGGCGCTGCCCCGGGCAATCGCAGCGGCGGTCGTGGCGCTCGACCGGCCAGCGCCCCGGCTGGTCGTGGACGTGGCCAGCGGCCCCGGCGCGTTCCTGGGGACGTTCCTGCAGCGGTTCCCCGCCGCCCAGGGCATCTGGCTGGACGCGTCCGCGGCCATGCTGGAACAGGCCCGCAGCCGGCTGGCCGCATTCAGCGACCGGGTCGAGTTCCTGCTGGGCGACCTGACCGACCTCTCGGCCGCCGGCGTGCCCGATGGCGCCGACGCGTGGATGACGTCGCGCGCCCTCCACCACCTCGACAGGACCGGCATCGCCGCCTTCTACCGCGACGCGACCGCGCGCCTGGCGCCGGGCGGCTGGCTCGTCAACCTGGATCACGTGGGCCTGCCCGGCGGCTGGTCCGCGCGGATGCGCGCGGTCCGGCCCGAGTTCGCACCGACCAACGCCGCCACCGGGTCGGCGGCCCACCGCCACCCCGAGGCGCTGGCGACCGTGGACGACCACCTCGCCAGCCTGGCGGCAGCCGGCGTGCAGGATCCCGGTGTGCCCTGGCGGGCGCTGCACGTGGCGCTCATGATGGGCCGGACGGCGTCCACCTGAGGTGAGCCGCGGCCCGGCCACGCGGCTGCCCGGCATGGTGTTCAGGACCGTCGAACGCGTCGGCTCCGTCCGCTGACGGCGGTGTGTGCCGGACGTGGGACGATGACGCCGTGACGTGGACGGCGCTCGAGCTGGCCGATGCGCTCCGCGCCGGGAGGTGCAGCGCGGTGGAGGTGGCGCGCGAGCACCTCGACCTCCTCGACCGGCTGACGCCCGTGGTCGGCGCCGTCGCGGCGACCGACCCGGAGCGCACGCTGGCCGACGCGGCCGTGGCCGACCGCCGGCTGCGGGCCGGGGAGGCGGGCAGGCTGGAGGGGGTGCCGCTGACCGTCAAGGACTGGATCGACGTCGAGGGCTGGCCGGTCTCCGGAGCCACCGGCACCCACGGTGGTGATCCGACCCGGCGGCCCGCCGCCGACGCCACCGCCGTCGCCCGCCTTCGGGCCGCGGGCGCCGTGGTGCTGGCCATCACCCGAACGATGGCCTCGAGCCCGCGCCACGGGCAGACGAGGAACCCACACGACCCGGCCCGGGCGCCCGGTGGGTCCTCGTCCGGCGCGGCGGCGCTGGTGGCGGCGGGCGGGTCCCCCCTGGCGCTCGGCAGCGACTCCGGCGGGAGCATCCGCCTACCCGCCGCCTGGTGCGGGGTGGCGGGCCTGAAGCCCACGTTCGGCCGCGTGCCCCTGACCGGCCACTTCCCGCGCTGCGGGTCGCTGGAGGACGGCCGGACCGTCATCGGTCCCCTGGCGAGGACCGTCGACGACCTCGCCGCGGCGCTGGCGCTCATCGCCGGCCCCGACGGGCTGGACGCCGGCGTCGCCCCGGTGCCCATGGGGGATCCGGACGAGGTCGACCTGGGGGCACTCCGGGTCGGCGTCATCGGCGACGAGCCCACGGCGGCTGCGGTGAGCGCCCTCGCCGCCGCCGGCGCCGCGGTCGTCGCGGAGCACCTTCCCGACGTCCGGGACGAGGCACTCGAGCTCACCCGCCGCTACTGGGGCCGCGCCCGCCTGTCCGGAGAGGAGATCGTGCGGCTGCTCTGGGACTGGGACCGCTTCCGCCGGCGCCTGCTGGTCGCCTCGGCCGGGATCGACGTCGTGGTCACCCCGGCCACCGAGGGCCCGGCGCCGCCCTGGCGCGAGTCGGTCGACACCGACTACAGCTGGATGCTGCCCTGGAGCCTGACCGGCGCGCCCGTCGTCGTCGTCCCGGTCGGCAGCGAGGCCGGGCTGCCGGTCGCGGTCCAGGTCGTGGGCCGCCCCTGGCAGGACCACGTCGCCATTGCCGCCGCCCGCTGCATCGAGGCCGCGGTCCCGGCGCCCGCGGCCGCCCCGGACCTGGCTCAGGAGGTCCGCGGCGCGGCGGCGACCATGCGGTTGCGGAGCGTGCCCACGCCCTCGACGGACGCCTCCACCACGTCGCCCGGTCTCAGGAACTCCGGCGGCTGACGCGCGAACCCGACCCCTTCCGGCGTCCCCGACGCGATCAGCATGCCGGGCAGCAGCGTCATGCCGAAGGACAGCCATTCGACGATAGCGTCCACGGGATAGATCATGTCGCGGGTGCTGGCGTCCTGCTTCACCACCCCGTTGACGAGCAGCCGGAGCCGGAGCGAGCCGGGGTCGCTGAGCTCGTCAGCGGTGACCACCCAGGGCCCTGTGGGGCACGAGGCGTCCACGCTCTTGCCCTTGAACCACTGGCCGCCCCATCCGTGCTGGATGTCGCGGGCGGTGATGTCGTTGAGGACGGTGTAGCCGAACACGTGGCCGAGCGCGTCCCGGCGGGCGATGTTCGCGCCCCGGCGGCCGACGACGATGCCCAGCTCGACCTCCCAGTCGACCTGCTCACTGATCGACGCGTCGAGCGGGATGTCGGCACAGGGGCCGGTGATCGTCGTGATCGCCTTGGTGAAGATCGTGGGCGGCCCGACCTCCGTCCCCCGCGCCCTGGCACCCTCCTCGGCGTGCCTGGCATAGTTCCGGCCCACGGCCAGCACGTTGCCTCGCGGCGGGTCGAGCGGCGCCAGCAGCGTCACGTCCCCGAGCGGGCGGGCGACCGCCGGGTCCGCCGACGGGCCGAGCCCCGCCAGCAGCTCGCGCACGCGTTCGAGCCCGGCGGGGCCGGCGTCGATCACGGCGAGGACGTCACGCGGCGGCGGGGCGGCTCCAGCGGCTGCCGCCAGCGCGCGCAGGTCTACCACGTCGCGCGCCGACGCGTCGCGCAGGGCTCCCAGCCGGGGCCCCGATCCGTCGTCGAACATGAGCAGTCGCATGCGTTCACCCCTCCGTCAATATCGCTGACGCTTGGCTGCGCGGACGTGTATCCTTATCGCCGGCTGCGGGGGTACCCCCTTCGCTCCCCGACGGGAGCAGGCCGGCGACCGGCGGGCCAGGTCAGCGTCGCGCGGCCCTCGTTCCGCTGCCGTAGAGCAGCTCGGGACGCCAGTGCAGCCGGCGCCGGGTGGCAGCACTCGCCGGACCTCGCTGAGCATGGCCCGTCGCTGGGGCAGGGGGTAGGCGCGGGACATGGCCACGAGGTCGAAGCCGGCGTCGGCCAGGCCGAGGTGCTCGGCGTCCATCAGCAGGACGTGGGCCGGGATGCCCTGGGCGGAGAGCCGCGCGCGCGCCTCGCGGACCATCCCGGCGCTGATGTCGACCCCGACCAGGCAGACGCCAGGCGGGCCTGCGCGACCGATCTCGCCGAGGACGACGCCCGGACCGGTGGCGACGTCGAGGACGCGCGCGCCCGGGTCCAAGCGGGTACGGGAGACGAGGCCGCGCGCGATGTCCCGGAAGAAGCGCGGCTCGACGGTGTCGTACACGGCCGCCGCGCGGTCGAAGATGCCGGCCAGGCGGTCTCTGTCCGCCGCCGTCACTCTGTCGCGCCGGCCGTCACCCCGTCGTCGGCCGGAGGCCGGCCGTCCGCCGCACGCCGGCCGTCGGGCGGCGGCGGGCCGTCCGGCGCCTCTCGCGGCATCGCCTCCGGGCCTGCGTCGCCGGCCTCCGGGAGCGCGACTGCCGGCTCGGGCATGCGGCCGTCCTCGTCGAGGAGGTGCAGGTAGCAAGCGGGGTCACCCATGAACGCAGGGTACGTCGCTGCCGGCGGCAACGGCTGGACGCGCGCACGAGGGATACCACCGCGACGGGGTTGACGCGACACCGGTGGTATTGCTAGCCTGGCCCGAACCCGGTCGTGCTCGCTGTGTCACGGTCCGGCGTTGGGGGGGTTTTGTGGCGCAGCGGTTCACACGACTGACCACACACGCGGCAGTCCTGATGGTCGTCATCGGGCTGGCGTCGTACTCGTCTGTCAATCGGGACATGGGGAACAGCCTGCTCCGGCTGGGAGTGGCCAACCCGCAGGCGCGCTCGATGGCGCAGGGCGGGGCAGTCAGCTCGGTCGCCCTCGGGAGGGGCGGCGTCGTCGTCAAGCCGATGGCCGTGCCGACCGCCATGCCGGTGCGCCACGACCCGATCAGCTACGTGGTCCGGAACGGTGACGACCTGGCCTCGATCGCGAACCGGTTTGCGGTGACGCTGGACGAGCTCCGCTGGTCCAACCCCGCGCTGGGAACGTCGATCCAGGTGCGGCCGGGCCAGGTCCTGCTCGTTCCCCCCATCGCGGGCGTCGTGGTCCAGGTCCGCCGGGGAGACACAGTCGCCACACTCGCAGCCGTGTGGCACGTGGACCCCAGCTCGATCGTGGACTTCAACTACCTGCGCGACCCCGTTGCGGACCTCACCGACGGCCGCCTCCTGGTCCTGCCAGGCGGCCACGGGTCGGTCATCACGCCGCAGCCCTGGGGCGCGTACCTGCCCGCTGCCGCCGGCAGCCTGGGCACGTTCGCGATCAAGGTCGGCGGCTCGCCGGGGTCCTACGCGGTCACTCGATTTCCGTTCGGCCAGTGCACGTGGTACGTGGCGACCAAGGTGCCCATCCCCTGGCTGGGCAACGCGTGGCAGTGGTACTCCGCCGCCCAGGCGGCCGGCTGGCCGGTGGGGGCCACCCCCCGCGTCGGCGCCGTGATGGTCGACTGGGAGTCACGCTACTACGGCCACGTCGCCTACGTGGAGGCCGTGAACGCCGACGGCTCCTGGGTTGTGAGCGAGATGAACTACATCGGGTGGGGGGTCATCGACCAGCGCACCATCCACCCCGGACAGGTGCCGCTGATCGGGTTCTTCTACCCGCCCGTCTGAGCCCGGTCCCAGCGTCCGAGCGGATGCTCGGCCCGGGGGCTCCCCTCGGCGAGGGCCCGAAGCCGGTCCCGCAGCTCCTCCACCCCGCGCTCCCCGAAGAGGCTCACCAGCCGTCGCTCCCCGGCCTCCAGCAGCGCCAGGCTGAGCTGCCCGGCGGCGGCGCCCTCCCCCGTCAGGCGGACGATCTTGGCCCGCCGGTCGTGCCGGTCGGGCCCGACCTCGAGGTAGCCGTGGTGCTGCAGGTGGCGAACGAGCTCGCCCATGGCCTGCTTCGTGATGCCGGCGCGCGCGGCGAGCGCGCTCAGCCGCGACCCCTGGGGCTGGAGGGCGGCGAACACGTGGGCGTGCGCGGCCCGCAGGTCGGAGTAGCCCGCGCGGCGCAGGCCGTCGTCGAGCTCGGCCGCGAGGGCTCGCTCGGCCGCCCCCAGCAGCGCGCTCAGCGATCCGGCCCGGAAATGTCGCCTGGTCGCTGTCATCCTCAGCTAGACAACGCCCGCGGCGCCCGGTCTACCCGATCGGCGGCGGCCGCCAGGTGTCGGCGGGCCCCGAGTCAGCCGGCCTCGAGCTCCTCCCGCACCTCCCGGATGAGCGAGGCCACGGACTCGGGATCGGTCGGGCCGCCGGCCTCGCGCAGCCGCTCGACGGCCAGGCCGGCGACGAAGGAGGCCAGCGGGGCGAAGCGGCGCTCCTGGGTGTGGGCGGCCACGCGAGCCAGCTCGAGCAGCTCCTGGGCGACCGGCGAGCTCAGCTGCGGCGCAGCGATCACGGTCCCGCGGCGCTCGGCCGCGCGGCGGAGCCGGTCGCCAAGATCGTCGAAGAAGGCGTTCACGGCGCAACCATAGCCGGCCTGTTAACGAAGTGGCCTGGGCCGCCCCGGCCTCACAGAATGAGGAGGCTCTCGTTCGCTCCAACCCGTGGGAGGAGGGTGACCATGCGACTCACGACCGCCTGGCTCGTCGTCGTGACGGTGCTTCTGACCGGGCTGTGCGCGTGCTCCGTCGCCGCCGGGGCAGGTGCCGGCGGCTCGACGGCCGGGCCCAGCGCCGCCCCCGCGACCGACGCTGGCGAGGGCCTGGGCGGGCTGCCTGGCGCGTGCCACCTCACGGGCGGCGGCGCGCTGCCCGACCCGGCCTGCACGCCGGGAGCCGTCGACCCGGCAGTGACGCAGGCGACCATCTCCTCGACGATCTGCGTGAGCGGGTACACGAGCCGGGTGCGACCGCCGGAGTCGTACACCGAGCCGCTGAAGCGGGATCTCCTGGCCCGGTACGGCCTGCCGGGCCCGCTCTCGAACTACGAGCTGGACCACCTGGTCCCGCTGGAGGTCGGGGGTGCCCCGCGCTCGGTCCGAAACCTGTGGCCGGAGCCCGCCAGCGTCCACCCCGGCTCGCTCGACAAGGACCGGCTGGAGAACCGCCTGCACGACGAGGTCTGCTCCGGCCAGATGCGGCTGGCCGATGCGCAGCTCGCGATCGCCACGGACTGGCTGCAGGCCTGGGAGCAGGCCGGGAGGCCCTGAGTCGGATATGCCGACCAATCAGCCGGACTTGCCGACTCCTCGCCTCCGAGCAACGCCCTCCGTCCGTCGTGAGAGAATCCGCCCACGGCCGCCCGGGCGGCCGGTCAGGGTGCGGTGGACAGGTACGCAATCTTCGTCGACGGCGGCTACGTGGTGGCCTCGGTGGCAGAGCTGCTCGCCGGCTCGCCCGAGCGCCATCTGGTTACGTGCGACTACGGTCAGCTGGTCAGCAGCCTGGTGGCCGAGGCCGGGCGCGACAGCGGCGTGCCCCTGCTGCGCACGTACTGGTACGACGCCAGCCTCAGCGGCCAGCCGGAGCACGACCAGGTCACGGTCGCCGACCTGCCCGGCGTGCAGCTCAGGCTCGGACGCCTCGTGCGCGGGGAGCAGAAGGGCGTGGACTCGCGCATCGTGCGGGACCTGATCGTCCTGGCCCGCGACCACGCGATGGCGACCGCGTACCTGCTGGCCGGTGACGAGGACATCTGCGAGGGGGTGGCGGAGGCCCAGCACCAGGGCGTCCGGGTCACGCTGCTCGGGGTGCCCGGGGTCAACCAGAGCCGCCTGCTGACGCAGCAGGCTGACGAGCGCCGGGTGCTGGCGGACGAGTTCTGGCGCGCGCACTTCACGATCGTCGAGCCGCCGCTGGAGCGCCCGGCCGCCGCGCCGCTGCCGTCGCCCGCCCGCGCGCTGGCCCCCGATCCCGCCCTCACCCGCCAGAGACCAGGGGCCTACAACGCGGCGATGCGGGCCGCATTCGAGTCGGCCGCGAGCAGCGACGGCGCTCCGGACTCGGTCCGCGCCCTGCTCCGCCTGACCGGCGCCGAGTTCGACGCGTTCGAGCGGGCCGCCCGCGACGCCGGCGCCGAGTTCGCCCGCGAACTTCTCCGGGAGGCTACCCCCGCCGACGTGGAGCGGCTGCTCAAGCTCACGGGCTGGCAGGTGCCTCGGGACCTAGACGCGCGCCTCCTGCGGTTCGCGGAGCAGCGGCTGGGCTTCCTGTGGGAGCGCGCGGAGCTGAAGCCGATCGTCCGCAACGGGTTCTGGGACGAGTTCCGCGGGGCCGCGTCGCGGACGCCGGCGGGCCTGAGGCCGCCCGACTGAGCGTGGTCCCGGCCGGCTACCTGCCGCGCTTGCGGCGCTCGTTGGCGGTGGCGACCAGCACGAGCGCGGTGAAGGGCAGCGCCTCGATCAGGCCGTACAGGATCGAGCGCCACAGCGGCTGGCCGAAGCCGCCCAGGTTCAGGAGGAACAGCACCACCGCGAGCACCGGGAACACGATGGCCGCCTGGGTCCCCGTGCTCAACGCCTCCCAGCGGCGGAGCAGCGGCGGCGGTCCGTCGGGTCTGGCCACGCCACCAGGATAGCCAGGGGCCGCCCGCGCGCTCCGGCGGGCGCCGCCGCCGCGCTACAGTCGGCTTATCCGACTCGCTCGTCGGCATATCCGACTGTTGGTCTAGACTGAGGGCGACGTGCCCCGGTCGGTCGCTCCCGCGATCTTCGGCTCCCGGACGTTCCCGCGGCTGCTGGCCGAGCTTGCCGCCGATCCAGCCCGGCGCTACACCACCGGCGAGCTGGAGAGCCTGGTCGGCGCCAGCCACGACAGCCTGCACCGGGCACTGCAGCGTGGCGTCGCGGCCGGCCTCGTCGAGCGGGAGCGCGTGGGACGGCAGTTCGTCTATCGCGCCGACACGGGCTCGCCGATCTACCCGGAGGTGAAGACGCTGCTCTCCAAGCTCTTCGGCCCGGTCGAGGTCCTGCGCCGCGCCCTGGGCGGCCTGCGGCCGCCCGAGGTCGAGGCCGCGTTCCTGTTCGGCTCCGCGGCGCTGGCCCAGGACACCCGGGAGAGCGACCTCGACGTGTTCGTGCTGGGCGACATGTCACGCTTCGCCCTGGCCCGTCACCTGGCCACGGCGGAGCGCGAGCTGGGCCGCGAGGTCAACGCCATGGCCTACCCGCGCGGCGACGTCGAGCGGCGTCTGGCCGAGGGTGATGGCTTCCTGCGCGAGGTCTTCTCGGGGCAGAAGGTCATGCTGGCGGGAGAGGCCGCCGACCTCCCGACCGCCTGATCCCGTCCGGCCGGCGCGCCGGGGAGGCAGACTAGGGGCGTGGACCCGGAGGCGGTGCGGTTTCAGCGGCAGCTGGCGGAGGTGGCCCGCGTCGACGAGGGGCTGAAGCAGGTCGGGGCGCGGGCCGAGGTGGCGGTCCAGAAGCTGCAGCTCGCCAGGCGCTGGGCGCACCGGGCCTCGATCATCGCGTCGATCCCGGACTTCACCGACGACCCCGACTTTGCGTTCGCCAGCCTGTACCAGGCGTTCCAGGACGCAGCGGACGCGCTGCTCTGCGCGCACGGCTGGCGGCCCGGCGGCGAGCGGGCCCACCAGCGCACCTTCCAGCTGGCCGCGGCCGGCCTCCACGCCCTGGAGCCGGAGGCCGCCGGCCTGCTCCGGGAGCAGGAGCGGACGCTGCGCCAGGCCCGCCGGGAGATCGCGTACGACCGGACCGGCGTCGTCAGCCTCCGCGACCTCCGGGACGTCTTCGCCCTCGCGGCGGTGGTCCTGCCGGCGCTGGCCCGGCGGACGTGCGCCGTGATCGACCTGGTGCCGATGCCGGCGGAGCTGGCGGACTGGTCGATCCCGGCGCCCGCCCCCAAGTGAGGCCGGACGGCCCGAGACTCTCCCCCCGGCCGAGCCCGCGGCATACTCGTCACTCATGGCTCCTGATCCGGCCCCCGACGCCGAGCGACGCCGCCTGCTGGAGGTGCCCCACGGTCGGGCGACCGGGCTCGTCGCCGCGCTCGTCGCGGATGCCGCGCGGCCGGAGGAAGACCGCGGGGTGGGGTCCTGAGAGAGATGGCCAGCAGCGCCGAGATCCAGGCCATGCGCCGGGCCATCGCCCTGGCGGCGAGCGCCCTGGGCAGCACGAGCCCCAACCCGCCGGTGGGCTGCGTGGTCCTGGACCCCGCAGGGCGGGTCGCGGGCGAGGGCCGCACCTCGCCGCCGGGGGGGCCCCACGCCGAGGTCGGCGCGCTGCGGGCGGCCGGTCCGCTGGCCCGCGGCGGCACCGCCGTGGTCACCCTCGAGCCGTGCCGCCACTACGGTCGCACGCCGCCGTGCACGGGCGCCCTCCTCCGGGCCGGCGTGCGCCGGGTCGTCTACGCCGTGGACGACCCCTTTCCGGCAGCGGCGGGGGGCGCCGGCGTCCTGCGGGAGGCGGGGGTCGACGTCGAGTCCGGTCTCCTGGCCGCCGAGGCCGCGCTGGGCAACGAGGCCTGGCTCACCGCCGTGCGGCTGGGGCGACCGTTCGTGACCTGGAAGTACGGCGCCTCGCTCGACGGACGCATCGCCGCCGCCGACCGGTCCAGCCGGTGGATCACCGGTGCCGCGGCCCGGGCGGACGGGCATCGAGTGCGAGCGGAGAGCGACGTCGTGATGGTCGGCTCCGGGACGCTCACCGCCGACGACCCGCACCTGGCCGTCCGCGAGGTCGAGGCCCTGAGCCAGCCGCTGCGCGTGGTGGTCGACACGGAGGCCAGGACCCGGCCCGGTGCGCGCGTGCTCGACGCCGCCGCGCCCACCCTGATCGCGGTCGCCACCGACGCCGACGCCCGGCACCTGGCCGGCTTCGACGTTGCCCGGATCCCTCGCTCGGCCCGCGGTCTGGACCTGGGCGCCCTGCTCGCCGCGCTGCACCGGCGGGGTGTGCGCTCCATCCTGCTGGAGGGTGGGCCCACGCTGGCCGGGTCGTTCGTCACCGAGGGGCTCGTCGACCGGGTCGTCGCCTACCTGGCGCCCGCGCTGATCGGCGGCTCCGGCCTGCCGGCCCTGGGCGGCCCGGGGGCGGCGTCCGTCGCGGACGTGGCCCGCCTCCGCATTGACGAGGTGGAGCGGGTCGGCGAGGATGTCCGCCTTGTCGCACGGCCACGCAAGCATATGTAAAAGGTCGGGACTCCCACACAAATGAATGGACGCGAGGGCCTGACTTTTTGTTGACGAACTACGAATGAGCCAATATCCTGTACCGATAGGTACGGGCCACCGAGCCCTGGAAGCGGGTCACGTCTACTGGTGGGGGAATCGGGCGTGACGGTAGACGCTCATGCATTGGATGACGGTCGGACCGCGAGCGGCCGGCCGGGCATCCCGGCGACCAAGTTGAAACCGGCTGTCACCAGGGCAAGGACCATCCCGGCGCGGATCGCCGGCCTGATGGTCCCGCAGCCCGGATGCTTGCTGCTGCTCCACGCGGCCGCCGGCTACGGCAAGACGACCGCGCTGGCCGCGACGCAGCAGCCAGAGTGGCTCTGGTACAACCTGGACTGCCGCGACAGCTGCCCGCTCACGCTGGCCGGGCGGCTCTGCCAGGCCCTCGAGGTGACGCCGCCCGACCCCGAGCTCCCCGCCCTGGGCGAGGTCGTCGCAGCTGACCTCGCCCACCGGCTCCAGGGCCGCACGCTGACCATCACGCTGGACCGGTACGAACGCCTGGGCGACGGGGCCGAGGTTGGCCGGCTGCTCGGCGAGCTATTGGTCCTGGTGCCCGGGCTGTCGCTGCGCATCGCCACCCGGACTCGGCCGGGGCTGCCGCTGGAGCGCCTCCGCCTGGAGGACTGCCTGAGGGAGGTCGGCCCCGGCGAGCTGCGCCTGGACCGCGAGGACATCGCCGCCGTGCTGACCGAGGCGTGGAGCCGGCCGGCCGAGCCGGCGGAGCTGGACTTCGCCGACTCCGTGCTATGCGGCTGGCCGGCGGCCATCCGACTGTGGCGGGCGGAGCTCGAGGAGGGCTCTGGCGACCTCATGGGGCCTGTCCAGCCGGGCAGACCCCTCCACGACTATCTGCACGAGGAACTGCTGGTCGGCACGCTGCCCGCCGAGTCGATGACCCGACTGCGCGCGGAGCTGAGCTGGCTCAGCTCCGAGGGCCCGCTGCTGCAGCAGGCGCCGACGCAGGAGAGGAGAAGCGTCATCGACCTCCTGGTCAGGGACCGGGTCGGCGTCGTACCCGGCCGCGACGGATGGCAGCTGCACCCGCTCGTGGGTGCCTTCCTGGCCATGCACGCCCGGGCGCGGGAGGACGGGCCCGGCGAGCCGGGCCATCGGCCCGACCCGCACGCTCCTGTGGGGCCGGCCGCCCGCCGGCGCGTGGCGATCCAGGCCCTGGGCCCCCTGGTCGTCAGGGTGGACGGGCTCGCCGTACCCGAGGCGTCCTGGCCGACCGCGGCGCGGCGGCTGCTGGAGCTCCTCCTCTGTCTGCCCGACAACTACGCGACCGCGCAGCAGGCGGCCCGGCTGCTGTGGCCGCGCCATCTCCTGCGCTCCGCGCTCAACTCGTTCAACGTGGCGCTCCACGGGCTGCGCCGCCTGCTCGAGCCCGAGCTAACCGCTGGGGCCGACTCGCGGTACGTCGTCCGCCAGGGCCGGATGTACCGGCTGCGGGTGGAGGAGGTCGACTGCGACGCCCTGGAGTTCGCGCGCCTGGCCCAGCTGGCCCCGGCACCCCTGGACGCCGGCGGGGCCGCCTTCCTGGAGACGGCCGTCGAGCTCTACCTCGGCGACTTCCTCGCCTCATCGACCGAGGAGTTCGCGCAGGAGAAGCGCTCCCGGCTGCGCTCGATCATGCTGGAGTCCCTGGAGCGGCTGGGCGAGTGGCACCGGGTCGGCGAGCGGATCCCGGAGGCGCTCCGGACCTTCACGCGGCTGCTCGAGCTGGCCCCCGACCGGGAAGACGCCTGGGCGCGCCTCCTCGAGCTTCACCTGGCATCCGGGGACGAGTACCGGGCGCTGGCCGCCCTGCAGCACTGCGAGCAGAGCCTGCGGACGGCGGGCATCGAGCCCAGCGGCCTGCTCCGGGAGCTCCACCACCGCATCCGGCGCGACGCCGTCTCCGCCCACCTCAGCTGACGCCGAGCACGGGCTGAGGCCCCTCCCTTCGCCCGGAGATCCTCCAGGGAGGGAGGGGCCGGATCAGGAAGTCGTCTCGCGGTTCCCGGCCACGTCGACCGCCGTGATGTCGGCGACGTCGACGGCCACGAACACGTCGCCCTCGCGGTCCAGGAGCCGGCGGCGGATCTCCGCGAACCCGGACTGCTCGACGACGAACGTGACCGCCACCGACGGGTCCTCCCGCAGGAGCCCGTGGCCGCGCCCGTGGATGGAACCCGTGTCCAGGGGGCTGACCAGCCGGAGAACCTCGACCTCGACGTGCTGGGCCGTGCCGCCGCGCTCCCGCCCGGCGGCCTGGACCCCCTCCGCCGGCGCGCCGGCGGGGCCGGCCGGGACCCCGATGGGCTGGGCGCCGGCATAGTGGCCGCGCACCGTGTCCTCCACCAGGCGCGCCGCCTCGGCCGGCCAGGGTGCGGGGGACGCCGCGCGACGTTGCGGCGCCCCCCTGGGCCGGGGAGCTGTCATGAGGAGTGGACGTCCGGGAGGGTGCCGAGCACGAGCCGGCTCCGGGTGCGCGGCTGCCTGAACGCCTCGTCGATCTTCATTCCCCCTCCTTGCAGGTTTGCGACCGGAAGCGGGCCGGTCGAGCGAGCGCTCCCCCGTGTCCCACCCCACGTGGGGAGCGTCGTGGTGGGACCCTATCAAGACCCGAGGCGCCCAGCAAGGGGTGGCGAGCGCCTGTAAGGGACGGCTAAGAGTCTGTTAAATGCACTTGTCTTGCAGTGAGCGGTCGATAAGTCTTTCCAGACAGTTACCAGCCGTCTGGACGAGGCGGCTCGGCGCCGGCTCAGCTCCGGCCGGACTCGGCGACCGCGGCGGGCGCCGTCCAGTCGAACGAGGGCGGCGGGCTGCGGAACGGCGGCCCGACCTCGATCACGACCTGAGTGTGGGAGCGGAGCGGCACCTGGGCCAGGTCGCCGGTGTACGGAGCCCCGTCGACCCAGACCTGCTCGGAATCCCCCGCGCCCACCGTCATGCCGGCGACCCGGTGGGCGGAGAGCGGCTGCCCCCAAACGTGGAAGAAGTCGCCGAGGGTGAACTGGCGCGACGCCTCGGAGACCGGGGCCTCGATGTGGATGATCCCGGTCGTGGTGTGCGTGTGCAGCCAGTAGAAGCAGGTGCCGGGCAGCCCGATCCCGGCCGGCACGGTGACTGCCTGACCGTGGTCGATCAGCGTGAGGTGGGCGTGGTAGTGCTCGGCCAGCTGCTCCGACGGGTCGCAGCGGATGCCGGACACGGTCGCGCCGGTCGCGCTCGCGGGGGAGGGGCTGGAGCTCCCGCCGAGGGCCCGGAAGGCGATGAGAAGGCCGACGAACGCCGCCAGGAAGAGCGCGCCGACGACGATCGGCAGCACCGGCAGATCGGATCCCCGCCGCCGCGCGGGACTGCGTCTCGGCCGCTGACCCTGGCGCGAGGACACTACAGCAGAGCTTCCAGCTTCTGGCGCAGGTCGGTCTTCAGGTTCGAGCGGAACCCGACCGCGCGCTCGGCGGCCTGGCCGTCCTTGAAGATGATCAGGGTCGGGATGGACATGATCCCGAGCCGGCTGGGCACGTCGGGGTTGGCGTCGATGTCCATCTTCAGGACCTTGATCCGGCCCTTCAGCTCACCCGCGAGAGCCTCGACCACCGGCGCGATCATGCGGCAGGGCGCGCACCAGTCCGCCCAGAAGTCCACGAGCACCACCTGGCCCGAGTTCAGCACCTCGCGCTCGAAGTCGGCGTCGGTGACGGCGGTGACGGCCGTGCCCATGAGCTAGCTGGTCTCCTTGGCGGCTGTGGTCTCGGCCTTCTTCCCGGAGGAGCCGTCTGACGAGGCGCTCTCCGACGAGGAGCTCCCCGACGCCGTGGCGCCGGAGTCGCCCGACTCGCCCGACTCCCCCTTCGACGACGAGCCGCGCCCGCTCCGATAGTCGGTGCTGTAGAAGCCGCTGCCCTTGAACTGCACGCCAACCGGGTACAGCAGCTTGCGCAGCGCGCCGCCGCACTGAGGGCACTCCCGCAGCGGCGCGTCCGACATGCTCTGGAGCACCTCCAGCTCGTGGCCGCACTCGCCGCACCGGTATCCGTAGATCGGCATCTCTCTCCTCGGGCCCTATGGGGTTGTGGCCGCGTCGAGCCGGTGCATGACCATGCCCGACGGCGGCTTCGGGTGGAAATAGGTGGTCTTCTGGGGCATTGTGCTGCCCTCGCGCGCCACCTTCATGACGGCGGCGAGGTCAGGAGCGGCCAGGAAGAACGCGGCGACACCGGCCCCGGAGTCCACCCACCGGACAGCCTCCTCGGCATCCCTGGTGTACGCCAGCTGCTCCTCGGCGCTGCGCCTGCCCAGCACGTTGTCGATCACCTGCCGGTGTAACTCCATCACGGGCACCGCTCCTTCCAGGGGCAGGACCTGGAAGCGGCCGTCGCGGTAGGTGCCCACGGCCATCTGGCCGGGCAGCGCCTGCAGCGTCTCCTCGAGCGAGCCGGCCGGCTCGCCGCCGGTCACCGCGACGCCCGAGCGGAGCAGGCGATGGGTGGGGAGGATGACCAGCCCGGGGTCGGCGAGGTCCGTCAGCAGCGCCAGCGTGAACCTGGCCGCCGCCGCCCCGTCCCCGCCGACCTCCTGCGAGTAGGCCAGCGTCGTCTCGTAGCGATGGTGCCCGTCCGCGATCAGGACCGGCTGCGCCGCGAGCAGGTCCCCGATCCGCGAGACCCAGCTCGGATCCGACACCCGGCGCAGCAGGTGTCGCTCGCCGGCGAACGTGAACGAGCGCTCCTCCCCCGCGGGGGCGGCCTCGAGCAGCGGTCGGAGGCCGGCGGCCAGGAACCAGAGCGGCTCGAGGCACGTGCCCGTGGCGCGGAGCAGGGCCAGCCGGTCCTCCTTCGGGCCGCGGTGCGTCAGCTCGTGCGGCAGCACCACCCGCTCGGCGTACGGCACCAGACGCAGCACGGCCATCACGTCCAGGCGCACGCGCCCGTCGAACTCCGTCCGGTGCAGGTACATGGCCGGCTCGTCGTCCCTGACCAGGACGCCGTCCGCCGTCCATTCCTGGAGCCGCCGGGCGGCCCCCTCGTAGTCGCCGCCGGGACGCGTGAGCCAGACGACGTTATGCGGCGAGCGCGAGCGGAGCTCGGCCACCTGGTCCTCCGTCAGCACGTCGTACGGGGGAGCGACGACCGGCCCCAGCTCCTCGGCGTACCGCAGCGCTCGAAACGCCCGAACGTCAGCCATCCGCCTCACCCGGCATCGTTCCCCAGCTCCACGTAGCGCAGGTCGGACATCCCGGCGACGGCGCCCAGGTGCTCCAGGATCGACGGGCTGACCGGCTCGTCGACGGTCAGGACCATCATCGCCCGGCCCCGCGGGGCGTCCCTCCCGACCTGCATCGAGGCGATGTTGACGTCCGACTCGCCCAGGATGGTGCCGATACGGCCGATCACGCCCGGCCGGTCCTCGTGCCGGGAGACGAGGAAGCGGCCGTCCAGGACCAGGTCCATGCGAAAGGCGCCGATGCGCGTCAGCCGGGGCTCGCCGGCCAGCACGGTGCCCTCCAGCTCCCGGCCGTCGGCCCTGAGGGTCAGCTGGTTGGGGTGGACCGGGCCCGGCGTCGGCGTCCTCCGCTCGATCAGCTGGACGCCCCGGCTCCTGGCCACCAGGCGCGCGTTGACCGGGTTGATTCGCTCCTCGGTGAACGGCTGGAACGCGCCCTTGATCGCCGCGGCCGTCAGGACGGACACGTCGTGGTCGGCCAGGTCGCCCGCGTACTCCATGTCGAGCGTCGAGAGCCGGCCCCCCTCCAGCTGCACGTGCAGCGAGGCCAGCCGCTCCGCCAGGACTGTGAACGGGCGCAGGTACGCGAGCTCGTCAGGGGGCAGCGAGGGGGCGTTGATGGTATAGCGGGGCAGCTCGCCGCGGAGCACGGCCAGCACCTCCTCCGCCACGTCGAACGCGACCGACGCCTGCGCCTCGACGGTGGACGCTGCGATGTGCGGCGTGGCGATGAACGTGGGCAGCGTGAGCAGCGGCGTCTCCCCGAGCGGCTCGTCGACGAACACGTCGGACGCGGCGCCGGCCAGCCGGCCCTCGGCGAGGGCCTGATAGAGCGCGGCCTCGTCGACGATGCCTCCCCGCGCGGCGTTGACCAGGCGGGCGCCGGGCCTGGCCAGGGCCAGCACGCGGGCGTCGACCAGGTTGCGCGTCCCCTCGACCAGCGGAGCGTGGATGCTGACGAAATCCGCCTGCCGGAAGAGGTCGTCGAGCCCCACCAGCTCCACGTCGAACTGCTCCGCGCGCTCTCTGGGAACCGCCGGGTCGTAGGCGATGACCTCCATCTCCAGGCCCTGCGCACGCTTGGCGACCTCCGACCCGATGTTGCCGAGGCCGATGATCCCGAGCGTCTTGCCCCGGACCTCCACGCCCGTGTACCGCGACCGCTGCCACTCGCCGCGCCTGACCGACGCGTCTGCCTGTGGGATGTTCCTGGCCAGCGCGAACAGCAGCCCGATCGTGTGCTCCGCCGCGGCCACGATGTTGCCCCGCGGGGCGTTCACGACCAGGATGCCGCGGCGGGTGGCCGTGGCCACGTCGATGTTGTCCACGCCGACGCCGGCCCGGCCGACGACGCGCAGCCTCCGGCCGGACTCCAGCACGGCCGCCGTCACCCGGGTCTCGCTGCGCACGATCAGCGCGTCGAAGTCGCCGATGGCCGACACCAGGTCGGCCTCCCGCAGCCCGGTGCGCACCTCGACGTCGGCCGATTCCTGCAGGCGCGCGACGCCGTCCTCGGCCAGCGGGTCTGCGACCAGCACGCGCGGCCTCACCATGGCTCAGATGACGGCAGCGGCCGCCTCCTCGGCCAGGTGGGGCGCTGCGGCGGCCAGCCCGCGGCCGTCGGCCGTCGCGATGTCGAGGTCCTCGAGCGCCCGCTCCATGGCCCAGAGGACCTGGACCACGTCCCCGTCCGCGATCGCGCCCAGGTGGCCGACCCTGAGCAGCCGCCCGGTCATCTTGCCCTGTCCGCCCGCGATCACGACCCCGTAGTGGGTCCGCAGCCGCCGCCGGTAGGCGCTCACGTCGAGGCCGGGCATGGGGAGCGCGCTCGTGACGGTGGCCGAGCGGTGACCCTCGGCGGCGAGCAGCCCGAAGCCGAGCGCGGCCAGGCCGGCCTCCGTGGCGTCCGCCAGCCGGCGGTGGCGGGCGTACACGTTCGCCAGCCCCTCCTCCTCCATCATCAGGATGCCTTCGCGCACGGCGAACATGACGCCGACGGCCGGTGTCCAGGGCGTCGAGCCGCCCTCCGCGTGCCGCCTCGCCAGGCGCCAGTCGAAGTAGTAGCGCGGCGAGCGGGAGCGGTCGGCGAGCGCCCAGGCGCGCTCGTTGACGGTGACGAAGGCGATGCCCGGCGGGGCCATCCAGCCCTTCTGGCTGGCGCTGATCGCGACGTCGATGCCCAGCCGGTCGACCTGGATCGGCATCGAGCTCACCGACGAGACGCCGTCCACGGCCACCACCCGGCCGGCGTCGTGGGCCACCCTGACCAGCTCGGCCAGGCTGTTGGTCACGCCGGTCGAGGTTTCGTTGTGGGTGAGGAGCACGACGCCGGCGGCGGGGTGCGCGGCGAGCACCTCGGCCAGGTCGTCCGGCTCGACCGGCTCGCCCCACTCGGCCTCCAGGCGCACCACCTGGGCCCCGTAGGCGCCCGCCATGTCGGCGAAGCGATCGCCGAAGCCGCCGCACACGGCGGCCACCACCTCGTCTCCCGGCGAGACGAGGTTGGCCACGGCCGATTCGAGCCCCCCGCTGCCCGACGACGTCAGGACCAGGAGGTCGCCCGCCGTCTCGAAGACGCGCCTGGCGCCCGCCGTCACGTCCGCCAGCAGCTGCGCGAACTCCGGCCCGCGGTGGTCGATCATCGGCTGGCTGGCGGCCCTGACGACGCGCTGCGGGACCGGCGTCGGCCCCGGGATCCGCAGCTGTTGCTCGAAGGTCATGGTCTACTCCTGGATCCGGCCCCGGCGCTCAGCGCTGGGTGTCCGTCGTGAATGGCAGCAGGGCGATCGAGCGTGCCCTCTTCAGCGCGGCGGTCAGCGGCCGCTGGTGCTTGGCGCAGGTGCCCGTGATCCGGCGCGGCAGGATCTTGCCCCGCTCGGAGAGGAACCGCCGCAGCCGGCTGACCTCCTTGTAGTCGATGTAGTCGACGCGCTCCACGCAGAAGGTGCAGACCTTGCGGCTGGGTCGCCGGCGGGTCCCCCCCTCCCTTCGGTCGGACATCGTGGGCATCTTCTCCTCGGGTAATCTCGGTCAGAACGGGATGTCGTCGGGGTCCACGTCGCGGACGCCCGCGCCGGGATCGTCCGCCGGCGGCGGCATCTCGTCGGCGGCCGGCCCCTGGCTCGCGCCCCGCGTCTCGAGGAACTGCACGTCGTTGGCGACGACCTCGGTCGTGCGCCGCTTCTGGCCATCCTGGCCTTCCCAGGACCGCGTCTGCAGCCGGCCCTCGACGTATACGAGGGAGCCCTTCTTCGTGTACTGCGCCACCAGCTCGGCCAGCATGCGCCGGCCGATGTTCCAGGCGACGATGTTGTGGTAGTCGGTGAACTCGCGCCGCTCGCCCTCCGTGCCGCCGCTGTAGCGGTTGGTCGCGATGCTGAACGAGGTGACCGGCTGCCCGCTCGGCGTGTAGCGCATCTCCGGGTCGCGGGTGAGGCGTCCGATCAGCATGACTTTGTTCAGGCTCGTGCTCATGGCTGGGCTGCGCTCCCTGCCTCGGCCGGCACCTGCTCCTCGGAGGTCGCGGCGGCCGGTGCCGGCGCGGGAGCCTCCCGCGCCGATGCCGCGGCTCCGCGCCTGGCCCGCCGGTCGGGCCTCGGCTCCGGCTTGCGCACGACGAGGTGGCGGAACACCGTGTCGGAGATCTTGAGCGTGGCCTCCATCTCCGGCACCCGGGCGGGGTCGACCTGGAAGTCGGTCAGCACGTACTGGCCTTCGCGCAGGTGGCGCACCTCGTAGGCGAGCCGGCGCCGGCCCCAGACGTCCGTCTTCCGGACCGCGCCGCCGAGGTTCTCGATGAGCTTGTCGACGGACGCAACCGCCACCTGGAGCTGCTCGTCGTCGAGCTCCGGGCGGACGATGTACAGGATTTCGTAGTCCCTGAGCAAGGGTGGTGTCTCCTCTCCATGGGTGGAGGCCCCGCCACGGCGCCGTCGAGCGGCCGGCGGGACCAGAAAGGACCGCTGTATTTTATTGCGGAACGAGTTGGCCTCGCCCAGAGCCCGTCAGAAGAGCAGGGGCGGCGCACGTCGCCCACCGGCGCGGCAGCGCACGGAGCTGCCGGTCCTGCCCATGGTCGTCGGCGGCGTGTTCCTGGCCGTGTTCCTGGGCCTGATCGTGGCCTACAAGATCGCCACCAACCAGGCGGCGCAGGGCATCCCCGGGCGGCCGGTGGCGAGCATCAGCTGCGACTCCGGCGAGCAGCTGGCGACGCACTACCACGCGCATCTCCAGATCCTGTACCACGGCCAGCCCGTGAACGTGCCTGCCCAGGTCGGGATCCTCAGCTCCTGCTTCTACTGGCTGCACACGCACGACACGACCGGCGTCCTCCACATCGAGGCCCCCAAGTCTCAGGCGGCGCGGCAGTTCACGCTGCGGGACTTCTTCCGGGTCTGGGGCCAGCCGCTCAGCTCGAAGCAGGTGGCGACTTTCCCGATCAGTGGTTCGGACCAGCTCCAGGTCTGGGTCGACGGCAAGCCCTACACCGGCGACCCCGGCAAGATCGTGCTCAGCTCGCACGAGAACGTGGTGCTGGAGATCGGCCCCCCCTTCACCGACCCGCCGCCCGCGTACGTCTGGGACACCTCCACGTACGCGCAGTAGCCCCGGGTGCTCAGGCTTCGCCGGCCGGCCCGGCGCCTCCCGGCTCGCTCTCGCGCAGGATCCTTGCGGCCCGATAGTGCTCCAGCGCGAGCTCGCGGTCGCCCTCGCGGAGGGCTCTATCGCCCAGCCGTTCGTGGCCGGCCGCGTCCCGGGCCGCCCGCCGGCCGGCCCGGATCTCCCGGATCCGCCGCAGCCGGTCCCGGTCACCGCGGTCTCTGAGCAGCCGGTCCTCCTGCTCCAGGAGGACGCCCGCCTCATCCCGCCGGCCCAGCGCCAGCAGCGCCTCGGCGGCCGTCAGGCGGGCGTCGCTGCCCAGCCCGAACCGCTCGCCCAGGGCGGGCTGGACGGTGTCCAGCGCGCGCTCGGCGTCGCCCCGGAGCAGGGCCAGCCGCGCCCGCTCGACGGCGAGCTCGCGGTCGAGCAGGCGGGCCGAGCCGTCCACCAGGTAGTCCAGCGGAGCTCCGAGCCGGTCCGCGATCACGCGGAGCACGCGGGTCGACGGCTGGCTGCGACCCGTCTCGACCTGGTGCAGGAACGCGCGCGTGAAGTCGGCGCCGGCGACCTGGGCGAGCGTCATCCGGCGCTCCTGACGGAGCTGCCGGATTCGCTCTCCCAGGGTCCGCTGCGGATTCTCCGGTTCTGAAATCGCAGGTTCTCCCGCGTTGTGCACGGGTTATCCCCAGGCTGTGCGCGTGGAGAGAGCCATGCCTGACACGGCTCAGACGTAGTCCGCCGGGTCCAGGCTCCTCGGGAGCGTCGTGAAGTTGCGAAAGCCGTCCGCCGTGACGAGGCCCGTGTCCTCCACCCGCACCCCGCCCAGGCCCGCCAGGTAGAGGCCGGGCTCCACCGTGACCACGTCGCCGGCGCACAGGGGGCAGGCGACGTCGCGGAGGCTCGGCTCTTCGTGGACGTCCAGCCCGACTCCGTGGCCGGTGGAGTGGATCATGCGGGGCCGGCCCGCCGGCCCCGCGAAGCCGGCCGTCGAGGTGCCTTAGCCTCGCTCCACCAGCGTCCGGCACACGCCCCGGTGGACGTCGCGCCCGTCGGC
>DATFRD010000192.1:0-2149 GCA_035263645.1 Candidatus Dormiibacterota bacterium
CAGCGTTGGCTCGGCAGTGATCTTGACGAGGTTGATGGACATGCCAACGAAGATCAGGCCGAGCAGGGCTGCGGACGCGCCCATGCTGCCGAGGAACAGGTTGACCCAGGGCCCCACCGCGTACGCTGTCACGACCCCGGAACTCGCATCCGCGCCAGGGTACAGGCGCGAGGAGATATGGCTGGCCGTGGATTGGGCCGGCGCCTGACCGCCAGGAATGCGCTGAGCCCTCCCCACGCAGGGCGTACCACGTAGGGGAGCGCCGGGGTGGCGGTGTAGCGGAGTAGGCGCGGCCCCCCGCTGCCTCAGACCGCGAAACCTCACCTAAGCGCTCACGACCACTGGCGCTCCGAAAGGATCTCCTTCCGGAACGGGCCGTCAGGGCCGCTCACCCCACGGGCCTCGGCCTGGGGCGCGGCAGTGCGAGCGGTGCCCAGTGGACCCCGCCGTCAGCGCTTCGCAGGAGCGACCGCTGGCCATTGAATCGCCCGGTCGGGCTGACGTCGCCGGCCAGCACGAACAGCGTCCCCTGACCCCCCGACACCGCGCCGATTGGCTTGAGGGCATCGGGCAGCCTGGCCGGCCGGACGGCCCAGCTGACCCCGCCGTCCGCGGACGACCAGAGGCGGAGGCCGTCGAAGACCATAAGCCGGTCCGCGCCCCGGACCCCCGGAACGCTCGACACCCCGGTCAGAGGGCCGGCCCGAAGCGAAGTCCAGGTCTGCCCGCCGTCCGCGCTGGCGGCGGTGTAGACCTGGCTCGGCGGGGAGGGACCGTTGAACGCCTCCAGCACGGCCAGCACCCTTGGCCCGGCGGAGGCCAGCTCAACGTTGAGGTAGGCGGGCCGCGGGGGCGGCACGTCGAGCTCCGCCACCGGGCGCCAGGTGACTCCGCCATCCTCCGTGGCGAGCAGGACTGTCGCCGCGACGCCAGCCTGTGTGACCGCCAGCACCCCCCGGTCTGCATCGACAAAGCGCAGGTCTGCAAGCGAGCCGAGACCCGGCAGGTCGGGGGTCGGCAGCCGGCTCCAGCTTCGGCCACCGTCGGTCGTGCGCCATGCCGCCTCGGGGACCTCCCGGATGCTGTCGGCCCGGCAGTCCAGCAGCCACCCATTCTCGGGGCCGGCGAACGCGAACCTGAGCTGGTTCCCCGTGAGAGCTGGTAGGGCGAGCGGCCGCCACGACTGGCCGCCGTCGTCACTCAGGTCGACGGCATACGTCCCCGCCGCGACCGAGTTGACGTAGGCCAAGAGCAACCCAGGACCAGGACTGCTGGGGAAGGTCAGGCCGGACTGGCGCCAGGTCCGGCCGCCGTCGCGAGTGGTCATCAAGACCCATGGCCCGCTCGCCATCGAGCTGGCCTCGGTCGGGCCGCTCGCCACGCCGGAGCTCATGCCGAAAACCCAGCCGCGGAGATCGTCGCTGAACAGCGCCTCAAGCGGCAGCACGACAGGCGCGGGAGACCCGACTTGCGACGGGAGTCCACCGCGGCCGGCCGGTCGGCCGAGGGCGGGGTGAAGGTACATCACCCCCGCGACCAGCACCGCGAGCGCCGCCAGCCCGATCAGGGCCAGCGCCCGCCGGGACCGCCTCTCCTCCACCTCGGGGCGAAGGCTACGCCGCTGGCCGAGACTCGGAGGGGAGCGCTCCGTAAGGACTTCCTTCCGGAACGCGACGTCAGGCCGGCTCGCCGACCTCGCCGACCTCGCCGACCTTGGCGCCCGCGTCGCCGGGGGGACCCCCGTTCGGGAACGTATCCCCCAGCGTGTCCACTGCGGCTGGCTCGTCCGACTCCTCGGGGCTGGCCTGCTAGCGGCCGTGCTCGGGCGTGCTCGCGTTTCGTCGGCCTCTCCCACCGGGCGACGTAGCCGGACCGCTTCCGGCGCCGGCCCTCCTTCGGCCCAGCCGGTCGGCCAATGGCCTTCCCCTGAGCCGCTGGAGATATGGCCAGCGACGCCGGTGTTGTAGCTCTCCACGAAGCTCCGGCACCACTCGGATAGGGAGACGGGGAGCGCGGCGAGCCGCCGGCAGGTGTCGGAACGGACCGCCTCGGCGCTGGACGTTACGCGGCTCGGCCCGTTCGGCGCGGAAAGGAGCGCGAAGTAGGCGCTCTGCGCGGAGGGCTCTGCCGCGTCGACGGTACTCTGACC
>DATFRD010000193.1:0-22221 GCA_035263645.1 Candidatus Dormiibacterota bacterium
GGTGCGCCGGCAGCCGCGGCAGCTCATCCGCGCCCTGCCCGGCGTGCGGCTGGTGGAGATGGCCCATCCGGACATCTGCTGCGGCTCGGCCGGCATCTACAACGCGGTGGAGCCGGAGATGTCGCGCCGGATCCTGGAGGAGAAGATGGACGACCTGCTCTCCACGGATCCCCAGGTGGTCGTCACGGCCAACCCTGGCTGTCAGATGCAGCTGGAGGCGGGCCTGCGGGCGCGCGGCCGCGCCGAAATCCGGGTGTGGCACCTGGCCGAGCTGCTGGCCGAAGCGTACTGATGACGTGGCCCCCCTCCCCTCGCGGGGGAGGTGGCCCCGCCACGGCTGGTGGGGGGTTGAGCGTCGAGCCCCCTCCCCCAACCCCTCCCGCGAGGCGAGGGGGGCCGCTGGAGGTCAGGCCTGGGCGCGGTCGGGGGATGGGGCGATCTCGGGGTTGGCGGTGAGCAGGTCGCGGGTGGCGAACAGCGCCGCCTCCAGCGCCCGCCGCACGTAGCCCACGACCCCCTCCGCCGTCCACAGCATCTCGCCGCCCGCCACCAGCACGTCCTCGATCCACCGGCCCGGGATCCCGCGATGCTCCCAGTCGTCGAGTATCGACGCCGGCACCCCGGCCGCCTGCCACTCGACGAGCCGGTAGGGCACCTCGTCCTCGCCCTCCAGCGGCGCCGAGCGCAGGTCCGCCACGCGGTAGCTGGCGCGGGCCCACTCGTCGAACGTGAGCCTGAGCAGGTCCAGCAGGTCGGCGCGCTGGTTGCGCATCGCCTCCGCGTCGTCGGCCATCCGGGCTCCCAGCCACCTGGCCTCCACCTCGGTGATCGCCTCGTGCAGGTCGGCCAGGTACTCCATCGTCACCAGCGCCTCGACCATGAGGCGGTCGGGCCAGGACAGCTCCCCGCTGACCACCTCCTCGACCGCCAGCCGACGCGGCCAGCTGACGCGCACGCCGAACTCCGGGTCGGGGCTGGGCGGGCCGATCACCAGGTCGTGGACCCGGTCGGCGATGCCACGCCGGCCCCGGAGCGCACCCGCCCCGAAGATCCGCTGGGCCAGGTCGCCCGCCACGTCGGCGGGCGCGCTGGCCGCTCTGACCAGGAGCGCGATGCCCGCTCCCCGCAGCGCAGCCTCGGCACGCCACCAGTTCCGCTTGCGGGGCGAGATCAGCACGGGCACCGGCTGAGGCAGCCGCGAGCGCAGGTGATAGCGGTTCCCGAACTCGTCCTCGACCGCCAGGCTGAGCTCGTAGTCGAAGCGCCGGACGTAGTCCTCGCCGCCCGGCAGCGGGCTCCACGACGTCCACTGCCACTCCTGCCGCAGCTCGCTCGTCACGGTCGCCGCGCTCTGCGGCGGCAGCTCTGCCGACGAGACCCTGACCGCGTCCAGCCAGCGGCCGGTGCCGTCGTGGCACCGTTCCTCGAACGCGGCCCGCTCGACCCGGACGCCGGCGGTGCCGAGGTTGGTCAGCTCACCCCCCAGCCGGTACGCGCACCGCCAGTAGCAGCTCTGCGCAGGCGCCGGCCACCGCCACGTCCACCAGCTCGCGAGGTCGGGCGCCGCCACCTCTACCGGCAGCTGCTGGCAGGTCGCCCCGTAGCTGCCGCTCGCCTTGAACGTCAGGCGCTTGGGCCCGACCTCGTACAGGGCGCGGGCGGCCGCGCTCCCGCTCGGCGGGCGAACCCGGCCCGGTCCGCCCGCCACCAGGGCCGGCAGGTGCAGCGTCTCCAGGAGATGGCCGCCCACCGAGACCTCGACCCAGCCGTCGTCGATCGGGCTCTGGGCGAGGCAGCTCACCTGCAGCGGGTCGCCCGGCTGCACCGGGGTGGGCACGAAGAACCGGAGCGGCGCGGCGAGCGCCTCGTGGCGCCCGGTCCTGAACAGGCGCACCAGGTTGTCCAACTGACCTGGATCGTCCCAGTCGCGCTCTCCGATCGCCATGGCCTACGAAGACGGCACGATACACCTTCCCCGGCCAGGGATCGCGGCGCGAATCAGTCTGGCCACCCTCCATCCCGTCAGGGGGGTGCAGGGTCGGCGGGCCGGCGGGCGCCGGTGACGCGGACCCGCCCGCTGGCCACGCCTGGCAGCGTCAGGTCCACCTCGAGCTGGTGCTCCCCGGGCTCCACGTGCTCGCGCGCCAGCTCGACCAGCAGCTCCATCTCCCGGTCCACGGGCAGGTCCAGCCGGCGAGGAAGCGGCAGGCGCCCGGACTCGGTCTGGACGAGCACGCGGGCCTCGAGGAGGCGCCCGTCGAGGCGGATCCCTTCCACCCGGGTCAGCACGGCCGGCCGGGTCCGGTTGCGCAGCGTGAACCGGACCCCTTCCGGGTCCGGCCGCAGGCTGTCCCCGACCACGATGCGCTCGGCCAGGTAGCCCGGCAGCAGCGGCCGGCGGCGGGCCGCGATCAGGTCCGCGGCCACCCGGAAGCCGAACGCGGATCGCATCGGCTGCTGGGCGGGCATCCGCAGCTCCGCCTCCAGCAGGTAGTCGCCCTCTGCGTCCAGCGGCAGCGTGAGGCTGGCCACCTGCAGCGCCGGCTCCGCCGACGTGGGCAGGCTCAGGGTGGCGGAGCCGGCGTACGACTTGCGTCTGACGACGTCACGCAGCCAGCTCAGGCCAGTCCGCTCCGGGTGCCGCTCGCGCCAGACGGCCCAGCGGACCTCGGCCGGCCCGCTGACGCGGGGATCGTCGTTCACGACCACCAGGCGGATCGTCACCGTCTCGCCCGGCCGCCAGCCGGCCCCAACCGGGTGCAGCGGCGTGAAGCCGACGGGGTCCACGATCACCCGGGTCGGCGCGAACGCGTCCTTCACCACCTCCAGCGCTGGCCTGGGCTGCCGGGCGCTGTCCACCAGCCCGAAGCCGACGCCCGCGAAGGGGTCCACCAGCTGGTAGACCAGCGCTCCCCAGCAGGGCTCGAACTTGCGCTTGCGGAGCTGGTCGATGGCGTAGCCGAGCAGCTGCGCCTGGTAGTCCTGGCCCGCCGTGACGAAGTCCTCCAGGCTGTCGTGGTCCTCGGGCAGGCCGGCCCCGTGCTCGGCCCACGAGGGGAGCTGAAACCCGGCATAGAGCCACTGCGGGTCGTCGGAGCGCAGCGGCCAGCCCGCGGTGAGCGCCTCCCAGGCCGGGGAGCCGAGGCTGGGCGGCGCCTGGGCCCCGAACTCGCTCACGAATCCCGGCAGCGCGTCGGCGAAGGTGACCCATTCGCCGTCCCGCCAGCCCAGCCAGAGGTGGTTGTCGAGCTCCCCCGAGGCGGCCAGCGCCGTCCGCGTCGGGTCCATCTCCTCGATCAGGGCCTTGATCTCGTGGTCGATCGTGTAGTTCTGGCGCACGGCGTGGACGTCGGCGAGGGCGGCGTTCGCCGCCACCCACGGCGGGTCGTCGTGCGCGATCCAGAACAGCACGGAGGGCCGGTTCTGGAGCATCTCCACCATCTCCGGGACCTGGTCGCGCACGGCCGTCTCGAAGAAGCGGCTCTCCTCCGCAGAGGCGTGGTACGCGTAGGAGAGCGTCAGCGGGAAGTCGGCGATCACCAGGATCCCGGCCTCGTCCGCCTGCCGGTAGAACTCCTCCGGCAGCACGTGGCCGTGCACCCGCAGCGCGTCCAGGTTGCACTCGCGGGCGAGCCGCAGGTCGTCGGCGAAGCCGCCCTCGGTCAGCTGGTCCAGGCGCAGGCTGGGCGTGTAGTTGGCGCCGCGCAGGAACATCGGGTGGCCGTTGACCGCGATCCGCCAGCCGTCGTGCGCGGCACGCACCGAGACGTCGCGGAACCCGAACTGGTCCTCCGCGCGCACCGAATCGCGGCTGCCCGAGGTCACCGTGGTCACGCACCGGTACAGCACCGGCTCGCCCGCGCGCCAGGGGTTCCACCGCCGCGCCTGCGGGACGCTCAGCGTCATGTGGTTGGTCTGCTCGGTGCCGCCGGGGATCTGGAACCGCCGGCTGACCCGGAGCGGGCCCAGGTCGGGGCCGGTCACCTCGACCCGCAGGTCGCCGCGCATCTCGCGCCCGTCCAGGTTGCGCAGCCGCGCCTCGACGTCGAGGCGTCCGGCGTCGCCGGCGTCCAGATTCGGGCGCAGGCGCACCCAGTCCAGGGCCACGGGACCGAGGTACTCGAGCTCGACCGGGCGCCAGAGGCCCACCGGCACCTCCCACCGAAACCGGTCGGGCAGGCTGAACCAGGCGGACCCCGGGTACGGCCGGCCGTCGCCGTCGTTGAAGATGCCCATGACGTGGCGCTTGCGCGGCAGGTCCGTCTCGATGGGCGACTCGCAGCAGATGACCAGCAGGTTCTGCTCGCGGAGGTGGGAGGTCACATCGAAGCCGAAGGGCGCGAAGTAGCCGTAGTGCGAGCCGAGCAGGCGCCCGTTCAGCCAGACGTGGGTGGCCAGGAACGCGCCGCCGATCCGCAGCAGCACACGCCCGTCGTGGTCCGGGCGCGGGAACCGGGTGCGGTACCAGATGGCGCTGCGGCCCGCGACCGCGGCCTGCTGCTGGGGGACCGAGACCGGCTCCCAACCGTCGCCGCGGCCCTGCGGCAGCCCCCCCGCCTCCCCCTCGCCCAGCGGCCGCCACAGGCACTCCCAGAGACCCACCGCCCGGATCCCGCCGGCCCCCTGGCGGAGCGGGAGGTTGAGGCAGTCGTTCACCGCGCGAACGCCCCGTCGGCGGTCCGGCAGAGCAGGACCGCCACGCCGACCATGGCTGCGGCGAAGCGGGCCTCGGCGCCCGCCTCGAGCAGGGCCAGGATGCTGCCCCCGAAGCCCGCCCCCATGATGCGGGCGCCCAGGCAGCCCGGCGCCGCCCAGGCCTGCTCCACCAGCGCGTCGACCCCAGGCGTGGAGACCTCGAAGTCGTCGCGGAGGCTGCGGTGCGAGGCCCGGAGGAGCTCGCCCAGGCGGTCGAGCCGGGCCGCCTCCAGCGCAGCCACGAACTCGTACACCCGCGCTATCTCCGAGTCCACGTGCCGGCGCCGCTTCGCCATGCCGCTCTCCGCCTCCCGGCGCCGCTGGTTGTACGGCGTGTCCGCCAGGGAGCGGCGGACGCCGGAGTCGATCACCGCGATGACGAGCTCGTCGGGGAACGGGACCGGCCGGTGCTCCAGTGTCCCGCAGTCGAGGAGGAGCGCGTGGCCGCGCCGCCCGAGCGCCGCCGCGAACTGGTCCATCACCCCCACCTGGACGCCGGTGGCCCGGTGCTCGGCGCGCTGGCAGGCAAGGGCCGCCTCCACCCCGTCGAGGTCCGGCCGCAGCCCGGCGGTGACCGCCACCAGCAGCGCGGCCGACGAGGCGAGCCCGCTGCCGGGCAGCACGTCCGAGGAGACGGCCAGCGCGTGGGGATGCGCTCCCAGCTCCTCACCCAGCGCGACTGCGTAGGCGAGGCCGCCCGGAACCTCGCTCACCACCGACCACGCCTCCGCCGGCCGGCCGCGGACGCTCGTGAACCTGTCGACGGCCGCCGGCAGGACCGGGCCGCCCAGGTAGTCCACGTGCTCGCCGATGAGGTTGACCCGGCCCGGGGCGCGCGCCGACCAGCCCGCCCCGGCGTGGTCCGGCTCAGCCGAGCTCGCGGAGCACACGTGCGGTGTCCTCGGCGCAGGCGTCCACGATGAAGGCGCCGGCGCCCAGCTCGGACCCGGCGAGGTACTTCAGCTTGTCGGAGCTGCGGTTCGGCGGGTAGAACTCGACGTGCAGGTGGTAGTGGCGATGGCCGCGGCCGGGCGGGCGCTGGTGCACGGCCATCACGTAGGGCAGCGGCCGGTCGAACAGCCGGTCATAGCGCACCAGCACCTCCTTCAGCACCCCCGCCAGAGAGTCGGCCTGGGCCCCGACCAGCTCGCCCAGGCCGCCCACGTGTGCGCGCGGGGCCACGTGCAGCTCGTACGGCCACCGGGCGAAGGCGGGGACGAAGGCCAGCCAGTCCCTGTTGCCGGTCACGGTCCGCTCCCCGCCGCTCTCGCCCTCGAGCACGTCGCAGTAGAGGCAGCGGCCGGTGCGCCGGGCGTGGGCGGCGCTGCTCGCGAGCTCGCGCCGGATCGTGGGAGGGACGAACGGATATCCGTAGATCTGCCCGTGTGGGTGGTGGAGCGTCACGCCGATGGCCTCGCCGCGGTTCTCGAACACGTACACGTAGCGGATCCCGGACACTCGCGACAGGTCCCGGTCGCGGTCCTGCCACACCGCTACCAGGTCGCGGATGTGCTCGACCGGCTGCGCGCCCAGGGAGGAGTCGTGGTCGGGGGTGTAGCAGACGACCTCGCAGCGCCCGCTCTCCCCGGCGTAGGAGGGGAACCGGTTCTCGAACACGGCGATGTGGTAGTCGGGCTCGGGGATCTCGGTCTCCTCCCCACCACGGCTGGGGCAGAGCGGGCAGCGCTCGGCCGCCGGGTGGTACGTGCGGTCCTGGCGGGCGGGCGCGACCGTCACCCACTCCCGCAGCAGCGGGTGCCAGCGGAGCTCGCTCACCCGTCCTCCCCACCACGGCTCCCCAGACCGGGGCGGAGGCGGGGACCGGGGCTCCGGCGCCGGCCCGGCCGGAATTCGCTCGTACAGGATCACGTAGCGCCCGTCCGGCCTTTCCAGGAGCCGCCTGGCCAGCCGGGGCGGGGGCGGCGTCCCGTCCCGGGCCCGACCCCACCGACGGCGTTCGACGCGGATCGGCCCGTTCGCCCGCGCGCGAGAATCCGGCTCAGCCATCCAGCGCGGCCCTCACCGCCTCCTCGGCGGAGACCGCGATGGGGATCCCCTCCAGCTCCCAGCTCGCCAGCGCGACGACCGGGCGGCGCCGGCGGCGGGCGAGCCCGATCTCGCTCAGCGTGCCCCAGCCGCCGCCCACCGCGATGACCGCGTCCGCGGCCGTCGTCAGCACGGCGTTCCTGGCCTCGCCCAGGCCTGTGGCGATGGCCACGGTCAGGTGCCGGTTGCCCGCCCTGCGCTCGGCGCCGGGCAGGATGCCGACCACCACACCCCCGACGGAGGCTGCGCCCTCGGCGGCCGCCTCCATGACGCCCCCCAGGCCCCCGCAGAGCACGATGGCGCCGGCCTCGGCCAGCCGCCTCCCCACCTCCCGGGCCAGCGCCACCTGGTCGGGATCCGGGTCCGAGGCGCCGCACACGGCGACATACCGGGACGGGTTCACCGCGCTGGAGTCTAGACGAGTACAGGAGCCTGGGTCAGTAAGGTGACGAAGATCCGACAGCTTGCCGACTCGGGCTTCCGGAGGCTCGATTCAGGCACCGGTGCCTCTATACTCATATGCGAAGTCCACGGCCCGTGAGGCAAAGGAGGTGAGGCGCAAGTTGGATCACCCTAGTCGTGGGGCCAACCGCCTTGATTGCCTGCTGGGAGTGTCGGAGGGTTCCCTCTAGACGCTGCCGAAATCCCTACCCGGCTCCCGGAGTCGGAGGTGGGAGGCTCTACGCACGACCGTCCCTTCGACGGGACAGAGAACCCGGGCCTCGGTCCGGGTTCTCTGGTTTCCGGGCGTTGGCGGCGGGGCCGACCGGGGAGCGCAGGGGCCACGGGGTGCGGCCGCACGCCCAGATGGGTCGTTACCCTGGAGCCCGCGATGAGCGAGGACCTGGCCGAGCGCGTCAACCGTATGCCCGACGGGTGGGTGAGGGAGATGGGCATCACCATCCTGTCGGCCACGCCGGACGAGGTCACCTGCGAGTGGGAGGTGACGCCGAAGCACCACCAGGGCTACGGCATCGTGCACGGCGGGGTCCACTGCGGGGTCGTGGAGACGCTCGCCTCGATCGGCGCCGCCATCGTCGCTCACCCGCGGGGCCAGCGGGTGGTCGGGCTGGAGAACAGCACGTCGTTCATCCGGGCCGTGCGGTCGGGACGGCTGCGCGGGGTCGCGCGGCCGGTGACGCGGGGCCGAGCGAGCCAGGTGTGGGAGGCCTGGATCCGGGACGAGGAGGGCAGGCTGGTGGCTCAGGGCCGCGTCCGCCTGCTCTGCCTGAGCGACGACCGGCCGATCGCGTGAGCCGGATTCGCTCGCGCGAGCGGACATCCCGCTCGAGCCGCGTGTCGTCGGTCCAATCCGGCTGAAAGACGGCACCCTGGTACCATCCAGCAATGCCTGGCGGTCGAGGTCGAGCTACGTGAAGCGGGTTGCGCCGAGCGCCTACCCGCCGCCGGTGAAGCCGGTCGAGGAGTTCATCGGCGAGCCCGTGAGCCCTCCGGGCGAGCGGATCGACGTCGGCGTGGCGATCGTCGGCGGTGGCCCCGCAGGCCTCGCCTGCGCCATCCGGCTGCTGCAGCTTCTTGCGGACGACCCGGAGCTGTCCGGACGCCTGGGCGATGTGCCGGTGGCCGTGATCGAGAAGGCCAGGGTCTGCGGCGCCCACAACCTCTCGGGGGCGATCATGCGCCCCTCGGCCATGGAGCAGCTCTTCCCCGAGATGTCGAAGGCCGAGTGGCCGACGTACGGACCGGTGACGGGCGAGGCCGTCTACGTCATGGTGGACGCGAAGCGCGCCGTCCGGATCCCGACGCCGCCGCCGTTCCGGAACCACGGCAACTACGTCATCTCGGTCAGCGAGCTGTCGCGCTGGCTCGCCGAGCGCGCCGAGCGGGCCGGGGCCTACATCCTGACCGAGACGGCCGCGAGCAAGCTCCTGGTCGAGGACGGGGTGGTCAGGGGCATCCGGTCGGGCGACAAGGGCCGCGACCGGACCGGCGGCGAGAAGGCCAACTTCGAGCCCGGGTCGGAACTGGTGGCCCAGGCCACGGTGCTGGCCGAGGGAGCCTGGGGACACCTCACCGGCGCGGCGATCGAGCGGTTCGGCCTCGGCGGGCAGGACCCGCAGGTGTGGGCGCTGGGCGTCAAGGAGGTCTGGGAGGTCGCCCGGCCACTGACCAGGGTGATCCACACGCTGGGCTGGCCGCTGCGCACCGCCGCCAGGTACCGCGAGTTCGGCGGCTCGTGGATCTACCCGATGGGCGGGGACAGGGTGTCGATCGGCTTCGTGTGCGAGCTGGACTACACCGACTCCACGCTGTCGACGCACGACGTGCTGCAGCTGTTCAAGACCCATCCCCTGGTCCGCCAGATCCTGGAGGGGGGGCGGCGGGTCGCCTGGGGCGCCAAGGCCATCCCGGAGGGCGGGTACTGGGCGCTGCCCAGGCTGGCGGCCCCCGGCCTGGTGATCTGCGGCGACGCCGGCGGCATGGTCAACGTGCCCGAGCTGAAGGGCGTGCACTACGCAATGCACTCGGGGATCCTGGCGGCCGAGGAGATCTATCGGCGACTGAAGGAGGGCTCCCACGACTTCTCGGGCTACGACGAAGCGGTGCGCAGCTCAGTGATCGGCAGGGACCTCCACCGCACCCGCAACATGAAGCAGCCGTTCGCCAGCGGGTTCTTCTGGGGCGGGGTGGTCACCAACCTGATGATCGCGACCGGCGGCCGGCTGCCCGGCGGGCACTGGGCCCAGCACCGCGACGCGGACTCGGAGATGTGCGACGCCGGCCGCTCGCGCACGTACCCGCGCCCGGACGGCACATACACGTTCGACAAGCTCTCGAGCGTGTACCTGACCGGCAACGCCACCCGGGACGACGCTCCCAGCCACATCAGGGTCCAGACGCGGGTGCCCCGCGCGATCGCCCAGACCTGGGAGTGGATGTGCCCGGCCGGCGTCTACGAGATCCCCGAGGACCAGCGCGAGGCGGAGATGGTCGACCTGATCGTCAACCACACCAACTGCGTCCAGTGCGGGGCCATCACGGCCAAGGGCGGCCGGCTGACCCCGCCCGAGGGCGGCGACGGCCCCGCGTACACGATCACGTAGCAGCGGGCCGGGCCCCATCCCGAACGGCGGTTCGGGTCAGGCGCTCAGGCTGCCCACTTCTGCTGGCAGCCGCAGGTCGTGGCCTGCCCGTTGCAGGGGCAGCGCTCGACCCAGCAGCCGGGGTGGTGGTACTGACCTGCCGCCACCCCACAGCCGGCGCAGCAGCCGCCGGCATCGGTCATCTCGAACAGCTGGAAGGCGCCATGGTCGTCGCCGAACCGCCAGCGGTCGAAGAGCGGGCTCCAGCCCTCCTCGTGCTCGGGCCGGCGGCCGCTGGGCAGCCGGCGGGGCCACAGGATGAGGTAGACCGACAGCGTGCAGCCCCGGCCCGCGTCCATCGGCTGCCCACAGGCCTCGCAGGCGCCTTCCAGCCTGGGCCCCCGCTCCACCGGCGGGCTCACCTCACCGCCGCGAGCGGCACGGGATACACGCCGCAAGTCTAGCTTCCGAATTGCCGCCGAATCTCTGGCCGTCAGATCAGAAGCACTCGTCTGGACCCTGCCGGCCATGATCCGCTATGGCGATGAACGTCCTTGACGACTACTTTCGGAGACCGTCGTGATTGACGCCGCGGCGTTTCGGCGGCTTGGCCACCTGGCGGTCGACGTGGCCGCCGATCACCTGGAGCGGGTCGGCTCGGGCCACGCGCCGGTGTTCGAGCCGATGACGCCGGAGGAGCGTGCACGGGTGCTCGAACAGCCGCTGCCGGAGCGCGGCCGGTCGCCGGAGGAGCTGGTGCGCACGGTGCGGGACGAGATCCTCACCCATCCCATGGGGAACGGCCACCCCCGCTTCTTCGGCTGGGTCAACTCTCCGCCCTTCCCGGTGGGCACGGTGGCCGAGCTGCTGGCTGCGACGCTCGACCCCAGCTGCGCCGGCGGAGACCACGCCGCAATCTACCTCGAGCGCTGCACCATCCGCTGGCTCCAGGAGCTGGTCGGCTTCCCGACCGGCGAGTCGATGGGGCTGCTGGTGAGCGGCGGCTCCATGGCCACGCTGACCGCGCTCGCCGCGGCGCGGCACCGCGCCGTCGCGGCCGACGGCGGCGACGTCCGGCGCGCCGGGCTGCAGGCGGGCCCGGCCCCGCTCGTGCTCTACCTGTCCTCGGAGGGTCACAGCTGCATCCGCAAGGCGGCCGAGCTGCTCGGGCTGGGCGGCGGCAGCGTGCGGGTGGTGCCCGTCGACGGTGCGTACCGGATGCGGCCGGACGGGCTCCGGGCGGCCGTCCACGCCGATCGCTGGGCAGGCCGGCGGCCGTTCTGTGCCGTCGCCAGCGCCGGCACCGTCGCCACCGGGGCAGTGGATCCGCTCGACGAGCTCGCCGATGTCTGCGCCGACGAGCGCCTGTGGCTTCATGTGGACGGCGCCTACGGCGCCGTCGGGGTGCTCGACCCCGCGGCCGCGCCGCAGTTCCGCGGGATGGAGCGGGCAGACTCGCTCGCCCTCGATCCCCACAAGTGGCTGTCGGTCCCGGTCGAGTGCGGCGCGGTCCTGGTGCGCCAGGAGGCGACGCTGCGGGCGGCGTTCAGCCTGGTGCCGGCGTACATCGAGACCGAAGAGGGAAAGGGCTTCGGCGGCCTGCCCTGGTACAGCGAGTACGGCTTCCAGCAGACTCGCGGCTTTCGCGCGCTCAAGCTGTGGATGGTGCTCGCGCACCTGGGTCGGGACGGGCTGGTCGCGCACGTCGCCCGGCACAACGCCCTGGCCGGCCGGCTGGCGCAGCTGGTGCGAGCGGCGCCGGATCTCGACCTGGTCACGCCGCCCACCCTCTCCATCGTCTGCTTCCGCTATCGGCCGCCGGGGTGGTCCGCGAGCGACGCCCGGCTCGACGCTCTCAACCGCGCCCTGATGCACGCCGTGCAGGCGGGCGGCGAGGCGTTCCTCACGAACGCCGTGCTCGACGGACGGTTCGTGCTGCGGGCCTGCATCCTCCACTACGGGACCCGAGAGCACGACCTGGAGGCCCTGATCGACGTCGTGCGCCGCACCGGGGCCGAGTTGGCCCAGAACTGATGAGCATCGCCCGGATGCGCGCGGGAGTAGTCATCCTTCCCAACCGTCCCTGGGCCGAGGCCAGGCGCGACTGGGAGCTGGCCGAATCGCTGGGCTGCGACCACGCCTGGACGCTCGACCATCTCACCATGGGCGCCTACCCCAGGGCGCGCTGGCACGCGGCGATGCCCACGCTCGCCGCCGCCGCCCTGGCCACGCGTCGCATGCGCGTCGGCGTGCTGGTGGCGACGCCCAACCTGCACCACCCGGTGGCGCTGGCCCACGAGCTCCTGACGCTCGACGGCCTCAGCGGCGGCAGATTCGTCGCCGGCCTGGGCTCGGGCGGGCGCGGCCCCGACGCGATCGCGACCCGGAGCGAGCCGCTGACCACGCGGGAGCGCGTGGCGCGTTTCGAGGAGTTCACCGCCGTGCTGGCGGGGATGCTGGGCGGGGGCGTGGCCGCCCACCGCGGCCGCTACTACGAGGTCGGCCGGGCGGAGCTCCGGCTGCGACCGGTGGCCGGCGCGCTGCCGCTGGTGGTCGCCGCGACCGGGCCGCGGGCGATGCGGGTTGCAGCGCGCCTGGGCGCGGGCTGGGTGACCAACTGCGCTGAGCACGAGCTCGAGCAGCAGGCCCGGCTGTTCGCCTCGGTCAACCCCGGCCACGCGCTGGACCGCATCCTCCAGGTGGGCACCGCGTGGCGGGACACGCTCGACTCTGCGGACGCGTTCGCCGAGCTGGCGGAGCGGGCCGGGTCGCTCGGCTTCACCGACCTCGTCGTACCGTTCCGCGGCGGCGACCCTCCCCTGCGCGGCTGGCTCAGCGGGCGCTGATCCCCGGTCCGGCTGCCCGCGTCGCCGATCTAGATCGCGAACGTAACGCCGGTCAGGCGCTCGGATTCGCGCCACAGGCGGCGCTGCACCGACTCGTCGTGGGAGCGGGCGCTCGACCGGACCCGCCGCGGGTAGCCGCGCATCTCGAAGAGTCCGCCCGGGCCGTAGTACTCGCCGCCGCGCACGCGGGGGTCGGCGGCAGCGCGCAGCGTCGCCAGCGCGCCCATTCGCGCATCCTGGCTGATCAGGCGCGCGACCGCCTGGTTCAGCGCGCGCCCCCCAGGCAGGTGCCGCACGAGCTCCGTCCTCGACGCGCCGGGATGCGCCGCGACCGCGATCGTCTGCGCGCCGCGTTCGGCGAGGCGGCGCTGGAGCTCGTAGGTGAACAGCAGGTTGGCGAGCTTGGAGCGTCCGTACGCGGCGATCCGGCGATATCCCCGCTCGAACTGGAGATCGTCGAAGTCCAGGTCGCCCATCCGGTGGCCCATGCTGCTGACCGTCACGATCCGCGAGCCGGGCGTGGCCAGCAGACGGTCGAGCAGGAGGCCGGTCAGCGCGAAGTGGCCCAGATGGTTGGTGCCGAACTGCAGCTCGAACCCGTCCGCAGTGCGCCCGTAGGGGGGCATCATCAGCCCGGCGTTGTTGATCAGCAGGTCCAGCCGCTCGTGCCTCGACCGCAGCTCGCGCGCGGCCTCCCGCACGGAGGCCAGCGAGGCCAGATCGAGCGGGAGGATCGAGATGATCGCTCGCGGCGCGGCGACGCCCAGGCGCGCCGCCGCGGCTTCCGCCCGGTCGAGGTCACGACATGCGAGCACGACCGCCGCCCCGCTCTCCGCCAGGGCCTTCGCCGTCTCGAACCCCAGCCCCGAATTGGCCCCCGTCACGACGGCGGTCCGTCCGCTCTGGTCGGGGATATCGGCCGCCGTCCACCGCCTGTCCATGCCGCCGGCACCGCTCATCGCTTTCTTCCTACGATGAACCGCGGTTCGCACGCGCCGCTTCCGCGCCGCGCAGCGCTACCTTGCTAATGCCTGGCGTCTCGCATCAGGCACGAGCCGGCGGCTGGATCACCACCACGCCGACCGCACGACATGCCCGCAGGAGCTGCTCGTCCTGCGAGGCGAGCGGCAGATCTGCACGGGCAGCCAGCTCCAGGTAAGCGGCGTCGTACGACGTGAGTCCGTGCGCTCGACCGAGCGCCATCACGTCCCCCCACGCATGGGCGTGGCCCTGCTCGTCCACGCTGATCGGCAGCGCCCGCAGCAGCTCCAGGAAGTGCATCGCCAGCGACTGAGTGATCCTGCCTCGCCGCTCGGCTCCGAGCAGCACGTTGGCTACTTCGTAGGGCCAGATAGCGGCCACTACGGCCCGGGCGCTCTTCAGTCGCCCCAGCACCGCCTCGGTGTAAGGCGTGGTCTCGTCTTCGAAGCACCAGGCCATCGCGACGGAGGCGTCCAGCACGAAGTCGCTCACGCACGACCCTCGTCGATGAGGGTTCGGAGGCTGACCGCGCCGAGCGTCACCCCCCTGCGGGCGCTTCGCAAGGCAGCGATCACGTCCGCCGGCCGGCGCCGGCTGGCGGCCGGAGCCGGGCGCAGTTCGGCGATCGGCACCCCATGCCGCGTGATCGTGATCGTCTCACCGCTCGCCACCTCCTCCAGGAGCCGGGAGAGGTGCGTCTTCGCCTCATATGCGCCGATGGTCCTCATCCCGACCAGTCTATAACTAGTCGGATTAAGGGAGGCCTCCGCCTCGGATCCGGTCGTTCTCGGACACAACGGCACCATCCGACACGTCCGCGCTGTTCCTGGACGCCTGCGCCGGAAGGGCGGACCACGGCGACCAATCCGAATTCAGCGCCGGACGGCGCTACCTGCTGGACTGGGTCGCGTAGCTGAAGATGATCTGGTCGATCAGCTGCTCCACCGGGGCCAGGTCGTCCGTCCAGGGTTCCGCGTGGTACAGGGACGGCCGCAGCTCGCCCGTGCCGGTCCCGACCGCCGTGGCCGCCACCTGCCTGACCAGCGGCTCCTGCGCCAGGTCCAGGTTGTGGAGGACGTCGTCCATCGTGATGGGCGCGCTGGAGCCGTAGATCATGGTGTTGCTGAAGCTGGGCACGTCGACGAGGTAGACGCTCGGGAACACGGCGGCCATGGTGCTCGCGAGCGCCGCGACCAGCCGGTAGTCCGCTGCCGTGCGGCCGGCGTTGACGACGACGGCGCCATCCGGCTCGAGGCGCTGGCTGGCCAGCTGGAAGAACTCCTTCGTCGTCAGCTGGAACGGGATGTACGGCTGCCGATAGGCGTCCATGGCGATCACGTCGTAGCGACCGCTCTCCGTGGCGAGCCAGTAGCGCGCGTCGTCGACGACGGGGTGCACGTTCGGCTCGTCCAGGTGGAAGTAGCGGTGGGCGACGTCAACCAGCGTGGGGTCGATCTCCACCCCCGTGATGTCGACGGAGGTGCCGTACGCCGCCGTGAACTGCCTGGCGGCGGTGCCGCCGGCCAGGCCCAGGATGGCCACCCGGTGCGGCCGCGGATCGCTGGCCTGAGCCGGGCGGAAGTAGCTGCCGAGCATGAAGTAGTCCCAGGGGCCGCCGGTCAGCAGCGAGTTGGGGTCGTAGATCGAATGGATCGCCTGGCCCTCGTTGAGCATCAGCTCGGTGCGGGTGCCGTCCTGCACGACCTGGATGTACCCGTACGCGGAGTCCTTCTCGTAGAGCAGCGTGCCCACCTCGGGCGGCTTGATGCCGTGCGGCAGGAAGAGGGCGCCGAGCAGCACGATCACAAGGAACGCGGCGAAGACCCAGCGCCGCGGCCACAGCCCGGCCAGGGTGCGCGGCCACAGCCCGGCCACCGAGACCACCAGAAGTCCGACGCTAAACATGATCAGGGTCGGCCGGGTGCCGAACGTCGGGATCAGCCAGAAGGCCGGCAGGAACGTGCCCGCGATGCTGCCGGTGGTGCTCAGCGCATAGACCGCGCCGGCCGTGTTGCCCCCGGTGTTCACCTCGCGCAGCAGCAGGCGGATGGCGAACGGGGAAACGCAGCCGAGCAGGATCACCGGCACGGCGAACAGCAGGACGACGGACAGCAGCGTGCCGAGCACCAGGCCGATGGAGAGCATGGCGAAGCCCTGCTGGGACTGCAGCAGGATGGGGTAGGCGACCAGCGGGATCAGGCCGATCCAGAGCCCCGCCCAGGCGGTGAGCTGGAACAGCAGGTCCGGGTGGGGACGCCGGTCCGCCAGCCGGCCGCCGATCACGTAGCCGATGCTGAGGTAGATCAGGACGAGCCCGATCAGCACCCCCCAGACCGCCAGGCTGGTGCCGAAGTAGGGCGCGAGCAGCCGCGACGCCCCGAACTCGACGCCGAGGGACGCCATACCGGACACGAATACGAGGGGCAGGACGAGCCACCGCGCGTTCACCCGGGCGAAAGCTTAGCCGGATTCGACCGCACGAGCGGACGCCCGCCTAGGTCTGTCGGAGACCCTCGGCCCAGCGCCTCGTACGCTCGTCCATCGGCAGGGGCAGCCGCACCCGCACCTCGGCGTACAGGTCGCCGGCGTGACCGCCCTTGGGGTCGGGCATCCCCAGCCCTCGCAGGCGCAGCCGCGTCCCGTTCTGCGTCTCGGGCGGCACGTTGAGCTTGACGCGCGAGCCTTTCAGCGTCGGCACCTCGACCTCTCCGCCGAGCAGCGCCGTCTCCAGCGGCACCGCGACCGGCACCCGCAGGTCCTTCCCCTCGCGCTCGAACAGGGGGTCAGCGGCGATCTCCACCCTGGCTCGCAGACCCGGCACCCGCAGCACCGTGCCGTCCGCGACGCCCGCCGGCACCTTCACCTCCAGGCGCCGTCCGTCCGGCATGTCGACCTGGCGGTTCGTGCCGCGGAAGGCTTCCTGGAGCGAGACCCGGATGGTGCCCTCTACTTCCGGCGCCGCGCGCGCGCGCTGGGCGCGACCCCCGAAGATCGAGCCGAACAGGTCCTCGAAGCCCCCTCTCGCCCCGCCCATGTTGTTCAGCAGGTCCTGGAGGGTGTCCGGGTCGATGGTCTGGCGCTGGGCGCCGCCCGACCCGCGGCCCCGGAAGGGCCCGCCACCGCCGAAGGGGCTTCCGGCGTACGCGGCGTCGGGGTCCACCCCGGCAGCGGCCGCCGCCTGCCAGTCTGCCCCGAAGCGGTCGTACATCTTGCGCTTCTCGGGGTCCGACAGGACCCCGTGCGCCTCCGAGACCTCCTTGAAGCGCCGCTCGGCCTCCTTGTCGCCCGGGTTGACGTCCGGGTGCAGCTTGCGCGCGAGCTTGCGGAACGCGCTCTGGATCTCCCTCTTGCTGGCGGTGCGGGAGACCCCCAGGTCCTCGTAGTAATCTCTCGATTTCGCCATCGACGAGTGCCTTCATACCCAACTTGGGGCCGTCCAGCAACACGGCGCCCGCCTCGAATCAGAACGTCCGCTCCCCCGGCGGATCGGGTTCAGCGCAGAGGGAGGACGCGGGCCCGGACCGCGTCGCCGATGTCCAGCAGCCCGAACGAAGGCACGACGGTGTCGAGCCGGTGGCGGATCACCTGCAGCCAGCACCACTCGAACCAGTTGGGCCCGCCGTCCAGCCGACGGGCCGCCTCCGCCGCGTCCACCATGTAGACGGCGCCGGGGTTGAACACCAGGGTCCCGCCCACGTGCTCGGCGCGGGCCCGGTGCGTGTGGCCGTAGACGATCACGTCGGCGTGCGGGTACCGCCGCCGCAGGCTGCCGGCCAGGCCGAGGTCCGCCCATGCCAGGCCCAGGCTCAGCGTCCCCACCAGGGTGACGGGCTCCTCGATCAGCCGGGTCCGGTTGCCGTGCACGAGGGCGATTCGCCTGCCCCCGACCGTGATCTCGCGCGAGGTCGGCAGCTCCCGAAGGCTGCCGTCGTGGTCTCCGCAGACCGCCTCGACCGGGGCCACTTCAGCCAGCCGGGCCAGGGTCGAGCGCCCTCCCACGTCGCCGGCGTGGAGGATGAGGTCGACCCCCTGCAGGCCACGGAGCAGGGCGGGCGGCAGATCGTCCATGAACTCCGGGCAGTGGGTGTCGGCCACGACGCCGATGCGGACCATCAGCGCAATTGTGCCCGAGACGAAATTTTGGCCCCGCCCTTGACAATCTGGCAAGATCTGGTTTCTAATCTTCCTCATGGAAGACGAACGCCGAGCAGTGCTGGAGCGCGTCGCTCGCGGCGAGCTGACCCCCGCCGAGGCCGCGTCGCTGCTCGAGGATATGGAGTCGGCCGAGCCGGCCGGCGCGCCGCCGGGGCCCGACCCCCGTGACTGGACCGTCGGCTGGGAGGAGCAGGTCCCCCGCCCGCCCCAGCCCCCCACTACCGGCGATCGGGTGGCCCGCGTCCGGGTGGTCCGGATGGTGGGCACCGCCGACATCGTGGGCGACCCGACGGTGCGCGAGGCCGTCGCCGAGGGCCCGCACGCGGCGCGGCGCGAGGCGGACACGCTCGTGATCGAGTCGCAGGACGAGAGCTTCGACGTGCCGGGCTTCGCCTTCATGTGGGGCGCCAGGGGACGGCACCGTCGCTATCGCCCGCACCCCCGCTTCGGCTGGAACGACTTCCAGCCGCTGCGCGTGCGGGTCAATCCGGACCTGCCGCTCGAGGTCGAGGCCCAGGCGGGCAAGCTCCGCATCCGCGGCGTCCACGGGCCCATCCGGGCCACGGTCCAGGCCGGCAGCACCGACATCTCCGACTTCCGGTCCCCGCTGGACCTGACGGTGCAGGCCGGCAGCGTCAACGCCAGGGGCCGGCTCGACCACGGCGCGTCTCGCATCCGCTGCGACGCCGGTGGCGTCCGGATCCACCTCGAGCCCGGGTCCAGCGTGCGCGTCTCGGCGCGGGCGATGCTGGGCAAGGTCGTCTTCGACGGCGACGACTCCCACGGGCCCTGGGTCGTCGGCACGGGCCAGGGTACGCTCGACGTCGACGCCACGATGGGCACGGTCCGCGTGGTGGCCGACCGATGAGCCCGAAGGCCACCCGCTCGGCGCCCCGCGACTGCCCGGTCTGCGGCGACCGGCTCTCGCTGACCCGGCTCAGCTGCCAGGCGTGCGGCACGGAGCTCTCCGGCGAGTTCGAGTCCTGCGAGTTCTGCGCGCTCAACGCCGGCGACCGCGAGGTGCTGCGCGTCTTCCTCGGATCGCGGGGCAACATGAAGGAGCTGGAGCGGCACCTGGGGGTGAGCTACCCCACCGCGCGGGCCAGGTTCGACGCCCTGCTGGCCAGGCTCGGCCTGGCCGCCGAGCGGCCGACCACCAGCCCCCGCGTCGAGCTCCTGGAGCAACTGGCCAAGGGCGAGATCGACGTCGACCAGGCCATGCAGAAGCTGGAGCGCAAGTGATGTCGGCGGCCGCTGAGGCCGCCGTCAGCGGGCCGCCCTGGCGAATCCTCGCCTCCCCCCGGTTCAGGGTCTTCTGGGGCGCGCACCTGCTGACGTTCGTCGGCGAGTCGTTCACCGTCGTCGCCCTGCCCTGGCTGGTGCTTCAGCTCACGGGCTCCGGCCTCGCGGTGGGCCTGGTGGCCACGCTGCAGGCCGTGCCGAGGGCCGCCCTGATGATCGTCGGCGGGGCCTTCGCCGACCGGATCTCGCCCAGCGCCGCCATGCGCGGTTCCGCGCTCGTGCGCGCCGCGCTCATCGGGCTGCTCGCGGTCCTCATCCTGCTCCACGTCGCGCAGCTGTGGGAGGTGGCCGGGATCGCGCTGCTGGCCGGCACCGTCTCCGCCTTCTACCTGCCGGCGCGGGGCGCCATCCTGCCCGGCATCGTCGCCCCCGACCGGCTCGAGGCCGGCAACGCCCTGCTCAACCTGAACCAGACTGCGGGCATGGTGGTCGGCCCGGCCCTGGCCGGCCTACTGGTGGCCGGCGCGGGCACCGGCGCCGCGTTCGCGGTCGACGCGCTGGGCTTCGGGCTTGCCGCCGTCCTGCTGATGCTGCTCCCCCGGCCCGAGACGGGCGCCGCGGGTGGCGCCGGTCCGACCCTCCTGAGCGACATCCGGGCCGGGCTCGCCTACGTCTGGCGCGACATCGGGATCCGCGCCGCGCTCATCCTGACCGCCACCGTGAACGTGGGCTTCGTGGCCGCCATCGAGGTCGGGCTGCCGGTGCTCGTCCACCAGCGCTACCAGCTGGGCGCGGCCGCCTTCGGGAGCCTGCTGGCCGCCTGGGGCCTGGGCGCAGTCGCCGGCGTCGTCGCCGCCGGGCTGGTGCCGATGCCCCGCCGGTTCGGGCTGCTGATCATCGGCATCGTGGCCTGGTGCGGAGTCGCCATCGGCTGCATCGGCCTGGCTCCCCCGCTGCCGGTCGCGCTGGCCCTGCAGGCCGCCCTCGGCGTGGCCACAGGCGTCGTCAACACGTACGGCATCGCGTGGCTGCAGCGGCGCGCCGAGCCGGCGATGCAGGGGCGGCTGATGGGCATCACGATGCTCGCCTCGGTCGGCCTCGCGCCGGTCTCGCTGGCCGTCGCCGGCCTGCTGGCCCAGCAGCACGTGGCGCTGCTGTTCGCCGCCGGCGCCGGGGTGATCCTGGCGGCGGCTGCCGGCTCGGCGGTCAGCCGCACGGTGCGGGGGCTGACCCCATGACGGCGGACGGGGGCGCCACCTGGGCCCGGCGCGAATACCATGCAGGCATGGGCACGTACCCGACCGTACCCCTGGCCGAGATCGAGCTCTCCGGCCCCGAGGTGTGGATGCAGGGCAACGAGTACCGCGAGGCCGCCTTCGCCACCCTCCGCCGCGAGGCGCCGGTCCGCTTCTTCAAGGAGTACGAGATCCCCAACTGGCCCACCGGCCCCGGCTACTGGGCGCTGACCAGGTACGACGACATCGTCGAGGCCAGCCGCCGGCCGGACATCTTCTGCAGCGGGCAGGGCACGAACATCACCGATCTCCCGCAGGAGATCAGCGAGTTCTTCGGCTCGATGATCAGCATGGACGACCCGAAGCACGCCCGTCTGCGCGGCCTGGTCCAGAAGGGGTTCACGCCGCGGATGGTGGCGCAGGTCGAGCAGTACGTCCACGACAAGGCCCGCCTGCTGGTGGACCAGGCCCTGGAACGCCACCCGGACCGCAGCTGCGACTTCGTGGAGACCTTCGCCGCCCCGCTCCCCCTGCAGATCATCTGCGAGATGATGGGCATCCCGCCCGAGGACGAGGCGCGCGTCTTCGCGTGGACCAACGTCATCCTCGGCGCGGGCGACCCCGACTACGGGGGAACGTTCGAGGCGCTGATGCAGGCCAGCGTGGAGATGTACGAGTACGCCCACGCGCTCGGCGAGCAGCGCCGGGACCATCCCCGCGACGACATCACGAGCGCGCTGATGCAGGCGGAGCTGGACGGCCAGCGGCTGACGACGCAGGAGTTCGGGTCCTTCTTCATCCTGCTCGTGGTCGCCGGCAACGAGACCACCCGCAACGCGATCAGCCACGGCATGAAGGCGCTGACCGACTTCCCCGAGCAGCGCCGGACGTGGTGGGACGACTTCCAGCGGCACCAGAGGAACGCGGTAGAGGAGATCGTGCGCTGGTCGACGCCGGTCATCAGCTTCCGGCGCACGGCGACGCAGGACACGGAGATGCGCGGCGTGCCGATCAGGGCGGGCGACAAGGTCGTGTACTGGTTCAACTCCGCGAACCGGGACGAGGAGCGGTTCGAGGATCCGCAGCGGTTCGACATCCGCCGCTCCCCGAACGCGCACCTCGGCTTCGGGGGCGGCGGGCCCCACTTCTGCCTGGGCGCGTCCCTTGCCCGCCGCGAGATCTCGGTCATGTTCGACGAGATCCGCCGCCGGCTGCCCACGATGGAGGTGACCGGGGCGCCCGCGATGCTCCAGAGCAACTTCATCCACGGCATCAAGTCGATGCCGTGCGCCTGGTAAGCCTGAGCGCCTCCGGCCGTCAGCTGGCGAAGACGTGCGTTCCGAGGTCCTCGGGCCTGGGCGGCGGCTGGGCCTCGGCCCAGTCCGCAGCTTCGCTCGCCTCCCGGTCCAGGTCGTCGCGGAGACGCCGCGCGTCCTCCGGCTCGAGCCAGCCCCGCTCCACCAGCCACGCCTCGAAGCGGGCGACCGGGTCGTGCGCGGCCGCCTCGGCGATCTCCTCCGCGCTCCGGTAGCGCGCCTGGTTGTCCTCGGACGTGTGGGGGTTGATCCGCCGGATGCGCGCCTCGATCAGCGTCGGCCCATCGCCGGCCCGCGCCCGCTCCACGGCGGCCCTGGCCGCGGCCTCGCAGGCAGGGACGTCCGTCCCGTCGACCACCACCCCTGCGATCCCGTAGCCGGCCGCCCGGTCGGCGATCGCCGGGTTGCCGGCCTGCAGCCGCAGGGGGACGGATATCGCGTAGCCGTTGTTCTCGCACACGAAGACGACCGGCAGCCGGTGCACCCCGGCGAAGTTGAGCCCCTCGTGGAAGTCGCCCTTCGAGGTGGCCCCGTCTCCGAATGTGCACAGCGTGACCCGGCCGTCGCCGCGCACCCGGCTGGCGTAGGCGATGCCTGCGGCCTTGGGGATCCAGGTGCCCACCACCTGCGACACCGGGGCGATCCGCAGGGCCCGGTGCGA
>DATFRD010000194.1:0-18415 GCA_035263645.1 Candidatus Dormiibacterota bacterium
CGACCAGGCCTTCTGGGGTGACACGCTCCAGCTCCACAGGGCGATCGAGGGCCAGAACCTGGGCGGAGTCGGCCCCGGGGTCAGTCCCAGGACCGCGCTGAGCGTCGGCCTCAAGGTCGACGTGAACGCGCTGCCAGACCAGCTCCAGGAGCAGCTACAGGCGGGCCAGGTCAACCTCGACGACCCCGCCACGACCGTGGCCCTGCTCAAGCTGAACGCGGTTGTCGGGCTGACCGGCTTCTTCAACCCGGACGGGACGCTCCGCTCCATGGGCATCCAGTGCGCGCTCTGCCACTCGACGGTGGACAATTCCTTCGCGCCCGGCATCGGGCGCCGGCTGGACGGCTGGCCCAACCGGGACCTGAACGTCGGCGCCATCGTCTCGCTCGCGCCCAACCTGCAGCCCGTGGCCAGCACCCTCGGCGTCGACGTGCCCACGCTGAAGGCGGTGCTCGGCACCTGGGGCCCCGGCAAGTTCGACGCCGAGGTCTTCCTGGACGGCAAGGCCGTGCACACCGACGCCGGCGGCGTGAACCGCTCGCCCGTGCTCATCCCGCCCGCCTACGGGCTGGCCGGCGTGAACCTGCACACCTGGACCGGCTGGGGCTCGGTGACCTACTGGAACGCCTTCGTGGCCAACCTCGAGATGCACGGGGTGGGGACGTTCTACGATCAGCGGCTCGACAACGCGCAGGAGTTCCCGCTTGCCGCGAAGAACCGCTCTGGGCACGTGTCCAACCCCGGCAGCGACCAGATCACGGGGAAGCTGGCGGCGCTGCAGTACTACCAGCTCTCCATACCCGCCCCGACGCCCCCGGCCGGCTCGTTCGACCCCGCCGCCGCCGCCCGCGGCAAGGTGCTGTTCGACGGCAAGGCGGAGTGCGCCGCCTGCCACGTCCCGCCGCTGTACACGGAGCCGGGCAACAACATCCACACGCCCGCCGAGATAGGGGTCGACAGCTTCCAGGCGGACCGGGCGCCGGCCTACGTGATCGGGGACGCCACCGGCAACCCGATCGTGGTCCACGGCTACCGAACGGCGCCGCTGAAGGGCCTGTGGGCGCACCAGAAGGGTGGCTTCTTCCACGACGGCCGGTTCGCCACGCTCGGCGACGTGGTCGACCACTACAACACGACCTTCAACCTCAACCTGACCCCGCAGGAGAAGAGCGACCTGGTCCAGTACCTGCTCTCGATCTAGACCCGACGGCCCCCCTCCCCCCGCGGGAGGGGTTGGGGGAGGGGCGCTCGATGCCCCTCCGACCCTGGCGGGCGACCTCCCCGCAGGCGGGAGGGTCCTTTGAGAAGGAGAAGACATGAAGCGTGTCACGCGGCCGCTTGAGCGAATGCTCGGAAAGCTGACGTCGCGCCGGGGCGAACGCTGGCTGGGGATCGGGGCGCTGCTCGCGCTGAGCGCCAGCGCGGTGGTGTCCCTGGCCCTCGTTCCCCCGGACGCGGGGCAGGGCAACGTGCAGCGGCTGATGTACGTCCACGTGCCCGCGGCCTGGCTGGCCTACCTGTCGTTCACCATCGTGTTCGCGGCCAGCGCGCTCTACCTGCTGACCAGGCGCGGGCACTGGGACCGGCTGGCCGCGGCCTCCGCCGAGATCGGCGTGCTGTTCACGGCGCTCACGATCGTCCTCGGCTCGATCTGGGGCTACCCGACGTGGGGCGCCTGGTGGACCTGGGACCCGCGCCTGACCACCACCGCGATCATGCTCCTCATCTACGTCGGCTACCTGGCGCTCCGTCGCCTCCCGGAGAGCCCGGCTCGACGGGCGCGCTGGTCGGCCGTGCTGGGGGTGGTCGGCTTCGTGGACATCCCGATCGTCCACATGTCGACCGTCTGGTGGCGGTCGCTGCACCAGCCGGCGACGGTCCTCCAGCCGGGCGCGCCCACCATTGCTCCGGTCATGCTGGCGGCGCTGCTGTGGGCGCTCGTCGCGTTCACCCTGGTCTTCGGCTACCTCCTGGCGCTGCGGATGCGCGTGGGCCGGCTGGAGACGAAGGCGCTCAGCTCTGCGTTGCTCCCCGTCGAGGCTGACGAAGTCGAGGCGGAGGTGGCCGGCCTGGAGGCGGTCCATGGATAACCTGGGCTTCGTCGCCGCCGGCTACCTGATCACCGCCGTCTCGCTGGCCGGCTACGCGCTCCACCTGCACCGGCGCGCCCGTCGCGCCCGCCGCCGGGCGGCGGCTCTCGCGTCGAGGCGATGACGCTGCGGCTGCCCCGCCTGCGGGTGCTGGTGCTCTGCGGGGCGGTGGCCGCCAGCCTGGGCTGGGTGGCGACCAACGGCCTGGCCAGCAACCTGGTCTACTACGAGACCCCCAGCGACCTCCTGTCCCAGGGGCCGACGCGGGCCGGCGAGCGGGCGAGGCTCGGCGGCCTGGTCGAGCCGGGCACCGTGCACACCGTGCCCGGCGGGGTGCGGTTCGTCGTCACCGACGGGACGCACGAGTTGGCCGTCTCCCACCAGGGCGGGGTGCCCTCGATGTTCCAGGCCGGCCGGGGAGTGGTCGTAGAGGGTGCTTACGACCGCGACGGCGTGTTCCACAGCGACACCCTCCTGGTCAAGCACGACAACGTCTACCAGCCGCCGTCGCCCGGCCAGGCGCCGCCGCACTCCGCCAGCCTCGCCGGAGGCGGCTGACCCCAGGACCGCGAGGAGGGCTGTGAACCGATGCAGGTGATGGGCAACATAGCGCTCGGCCTCGCGTTTGCTGTGGCCGCGTACGGGCTGCTCGCCGCCGTCGTCGGCGCCCATCGTCGGCGCCCGGCTCTGGTCGACAGCTCGCGGACTGCGGCCTACTCGCTGCTGGTCCTGGTGCTGGCGGCGAACGCGATGCTGCTGGTGGCGATCCTGAGCAACGACTTCTCGATCCAGTACGTCGCCGAGAACTCGAGCCGCGAGACCCCCGCCTTCTTCAAGGTCCTCTCGCTGTGGTCGGCCCACGAGGGCTCGCTGCTGCTCTGGAACCTGGTGCTGAGCGGCTACCTGGCGGCCGTGGCCTTCCGCTTCCGCGGCTCACAGCCGGAGACGCTGCCCTGGGCCCTGGCGGCGATGTACGCCATCTCGCTCTTCTACCTGTTCCTGGTGCTGGTCCCCAGCCGGCCCTTCGTCGCGCTGGACCCGGCCCCGGCCGACGGTCGCGGCCCGCTGCCGCTGCTCCAGAACCACTGGCTGATGGCCGTCCACCCGCCCTTCCTCTACCTGGGCTACATCGGCTTCTCGGTGCCGTTCGCCTTCGCGATGGCGTCGCTCTGGAAGGGCAGCCTCTCGGACTGGTGGATCCGGACCACCCGGCGCTGGACGCTGGTCGCCTGGGGATTCCTGACCGTCGGCCTGACCCTGGGCGCCCTCTGGTCGTACGCCGTGCTCGGCTGGGGCGGCTACTGGGCCTGGGACCCGGTCGAGAACGTCGCGCTGCTGCCCTGGCTGACGTCCACCGCCTTCCTGCACACCTCGATGATCCAGGAGCGCCGGGGGATGCTGAAGCTGCTCAACCTGGCCCTGGCCATCACCACGTTCGCCCTCACCACGTTCGGCACGTTCCTGACCCGTTCCGGGGTGGTGGCCTCTGTCCACACGTTCGCCAACTCCCTGGTCGGCCCGGCCTACCTCGGCTTCCTGGTGGTGGTGCTTTCGGCGGGGTTCGGCCTGGTGGCCCTGCGCGGCCGTGAGCTGCGCTCGGCGGGGCAGTTCGACGCCGCGCTGGCCAGGGAGTCGGCGCTCCTCGGCAACGCGTGGGTGACGCTCACCCTGGCCTTCATGGTGCTGCTCGGCACCCTCTTCCCGGTCGTGGTCGAGGTGGCCAGCAACCGCCAGGTCACGGTCGGCGCGCCGTACTTCGACCAGGCGGGCACGGTGCCGTTCCTCCTGCTGCTGGTGCTCATGGGCATCGGTCCTTTGCTGGCCTGGAGAAGGACCGAGTGGCGGCAGCTGCGCGGTCGTGCCGGGGTGCCCGCGGCGGCCGGGGCGCTCGTCGTGGTCGCGACCGTGGCTGTCGGGGGCCGGAGCTGGGCGGCGGCCGCCACGTTCGGCCTGGCCGCGTTCGTGCTGGTGGCCAACGCCGGCGAGCTGGGGCGCATCGTCACAGCGTTCGCCCGGTCGAACCGGCGCTTCGTGCTCGCTGCCGTCCCGGCCGCAGTGGCCAGGAACCGACGCCTGGCGGGGGCCCTGATCGTGCACAGCGGGGTCGCCGTGGTGGCCTGCGCCATCGCCGCCTCCGCGTACGCCAGCCGCACGGAGGTGACCCTGGCCACCGGCCAGCAGGTGACCTTCGAGGGCTACGTGCTCCGCTACGAGGGCCTGCGGCCACGGCCCGAGCCGCAGCGGATGGTGCTGCAGGCGCCCGTCAGCGTCACCAGGGACGGCCGCAGCCAGGGGGTCATGGAGCCCGCGCTGAACCTGTACCCCGCGGCGGCGGAGCCGATCCCCACCCCCGCGATCCGCTACGGAGCGCTGAGCGACCTCTACGTGTCGGTGCTCGGCTTCGACGACCAGGGTGGGCGGGCCACGTTCCGCATCCTGCGCAACCCGGGCGTGACCTGGCTCTGGGCGGGCGGAGCGCTGATGGCGCTCGGGGGGCTGGTCGGCTACTGGCCGCGGCAGCTCCGGGCGGCCGTGCGGAGCGCGCTGCGGGCGCCGCGCCTGGCGGAGGCCCGGTGAGCGCCCGGGACCGGGCTTCGGTCCGGCCGCCCGTGGCCCCGGCCCGGGCGCCCGTGACCCCGGCCCGGGCGCCCGTGACCCCGGCGCGGTCGAGGGCGCCGTGGGCCGCGCTCGGTGCCGTGGTCCTGGTCGTGGGGTCGATCGCGCTGCTGCTCGGGGTCGGCCTCACGCACGACCCCAACCGGCTGCCGGCCACCCTGGTCGGCAAACCCGCCCCGGCGTTCGACCTGGCCACCATCGACGGCAGCCAGCGGTTCCAGCTGCGCGCGCTGCGGGGCGAGGTCGTGATCGTGAACTTCTGGGCCTCCTGGTGCCTGGCCTGCCAGACGGAGGAGCCGGCGCTGGAGGACGCGTTCAACCGCTATCGCGACCGCGGCGTCGTCCTGGTCGGCATCTCCTTCCAGGACAGCGCGACCGACGCCATGGCGTACGCCTCCAGGAACGCCATCCCCTGGCCGCTGCTGAGCGACCCCGCGTCGCGCACCGGCCTCGCGTACGGCGTGACCGGCCTGCCGGAGACGTACTTCGTCGGTCCCGGCGGGCTCGTCGACCACAAGGAGGCAGGGCCGGTGACCACGCAGCTCGTCAACCAGGAGGTGCGGAGGCTCCAGCCGGAGGCCGCCGGGTGAGCGGGCGCACCCCGTTCTCCCTGGGTGGGCTGGCCGCCCTGCTGCTGGCGGCAGCCGCGGCGCTGGCCGTCGCGGCGACGTCCGGGTCGGAGAGCTCGGGCAGCCTGGAGCAGCGCACACAGGCAGTCGCGGCCACGTTGAAGTGCCCCGTGTGCCACGACCTCTCCGCCGCGGACTCGCCGGCGCCGGTCGCCCAGCAGATGCGGGCCCAGATCGCCCGGGAGCTGCGGGCGGGGAGGACTCCGGACCAGATCCGGGCCGAGTTCGTGGCCGCCTACGGCGAGTGGATCCTGCTCAGCCCACCCCGCGGCGGGGTCGACCTGCTGCCCTGGCTGGCGCCGGCGCTCCTGGGCCTGGCCGGCCTGGCGCTGGTGGCCGGCGCGATCCGCCGCTGGATCCCGGCGGAGGCCGGCTCACCGCCGGCGCCGGAGCTGAGCGACGCCGACCGTCACCTGGTCGAGCAGGCGCTGGCCAGCGCCGGGAGCGAGGTCGAGTGAGCTGGGTCGGGCCGGTCGCGGCCGTCCTCACGGGCATCGCCCTGCTGGGCGTGCTGGCTCCGTTCGCGCGGCGTCGCAGCGGGCGGCAGCAGGCGCTCGCCGACCCACTCCACGACCGGCGGCTCCAGCTGCTCCGCGCGCTCCGCGACCTGGAGCGGGACCATGCCAGGGGCGCGGTTGCCGAGGCTGACTACGAGCGCCTGCGCCGGCAGGCGGAGGCGGAGGTGGTCGCCCTGATCCGCACCGTGGGCTCGCCGGAGCAGGCGGTCGAGCTCGCCGCGGCGCTGCGCGCTCGGCGGCCCGGGCGGCGCAGAGGGCGTCGGGTGCCCGGTCAGGCCGCGCTGGTGGCCGGGCTGGCGACCGTGGCGGTGGCGGCGGCGGCGATCCCCCTGCTGCTCGGCTCCCTCGGCAGCCGGCCGGCGGGCGGCTTCATCACCGGGACGCAGCCGGCGGCACAGCCCGGCACGGCCGTCACGCTGGAGCAGCAGGTGAACGACCATCCGGACGACCTGGAGGCGCGCCTGGACCTGGCCCAGACCTACCTCGAGGCCGGCCAGCCACGGGAAGCCTCGCAGCAGTACGTGGAGGTCCTGAAGCGCGACCCGAACAACCCCGAGGCGACGACCAGGCTGGCCCTGCTCGTGTACGAGGCGGGGGACACGAACGACGCGCTGCTGGGGGTGGAGAAGGTCCTCGCGCAGCACCCCGACTACCCCGAGGCGCTCTTCATCGACGGGGTCATCCTGCTGAACGGTGAGAACCGCCCGCGGGACGCCATCCCCCCGCTGCAGCGCTACCTGCAGGTGGCGCCAACGGGTGGCTACCGGGACGACGCGCAGCAATTGCTGCAGCAGGCGCAGGGACAGGCGGGATGAGGCCAGGTGCCGTGATGCCGGGCGTCACCCGCTGGCCCGCGGCGCCGGCCCGTGCCGGCTGGCCGGGCACCGTCGCCACCGTGCTGCTCGCCACCTTCCTGGCGCCGCTCAACGCGACCATGATCGTCGTCGCCCTGCCGTCGATCGCGTCGGAGCTCGGCGCCGGCGTGGCGGCCAGCTCACTGCTGGTCACCGGTTACCTCGTCGCCATGGCGGCGCTGCCCCCGCTGGGCGGCAGGCTCGGCGACCGCTGGGGCCGGCCTGGGTTCCTTCTGGCCGGGCTGGCTGTCTTCGGCCTGGCCGCCCTGGGGGCGACCACGGCCGGCAGCGTGTACTCGCTGCTGGCCTGGCGGCTCGCCCAGGCGGCCGGCGGCGCCCTGGCCTTCCCCAACGCGCTTGCCCTGCTGCGGGAGCACGTCCCGGCGCGGCGCCGGGGCGTGAGCTTCGGCCTGATCGGGAGCGTGATCGCCCTGTCGGCCGCCGCCGGGCCGCCGCTCGGGCAGCTGCTGGTGACGCACGGCGGCTGGCGGGCGGTGTTCTGGATCAACCTGCCCCTGGTCGCCCTCGCGATCGTGGTGAGCGCGGTCACCCTGGGCCTGGCCTCCAGGAGTCGCCCGCGCCGGCCGGGCGACCTGACCGGAGCCGGTCGCCGGGCGGCGGCAGCGGTCCTGCGCAACAGGAGCTTCCTCGCGGCCGCGCTGGCCACGGGCCTCAGCAACCTGGCCCTGTACGCGGCGCTGGTCGGGCTGCCGCTCGCGCTCGGCGGGTCGGGCAGGTCCGGCCCATCGGAGGCGGGTGTGCTGCTCGTGGCGCTGATGGGCACGGCCGCCCTCGTGGCGCCGGCGGCAGGGCGGCTCGCGGACCTGCGCGGGCGCCGGGCGGTGGCCGTGGCGGGACTGTGCCTGCTGGCCGCCGGCCTCCTCTCGATGGCCCTGCTCGGCGAGGGTCCCGGGGTGCACGCGATGGTCGCGGGCCTGGTCGTCTCCGGGGTCGGGCTTGGCGCATCGTCGACCGCGATCCAGACGGCGGGCATCGAGGCGGTCGGAGCCGCCGAGTCGGGCGCTGCGGCCGGGCTGCTGGCCACGAGCCGTTACGCCGGCGGAGCCGCCGGCTCAGCACTCCTGTCGGTGGTGCTGTCGGCCGCGCCGCGCGAGCCGGTGAACGCGCTCTTCGCTCTGGCCGCCGCGGGCGCGTTCCTGGCCCTGCTCGCCGGCGCCCGCGTGGGCACGGGCCCGGAGCGGATGCCAGGCGGCGGAGGCGGCTGACCGGTCAGCTGACCTCGAGCCGGTACCGGAAGCTCCAGGACGTCACGCGCTCTTCCGGCTCGACCCGGTAGCGCAGGCCCGCACCCTGCAGAGCGCCCTGGAGGAGACCCGCGACGAGGCAGCGAACGATCTCCGGCGCCTCAAAAGGCAACTCCTGAAGCGCCTCGAAGCCAGCAACGAGGGCATCGTCGATGACCCGGCAGCTGACCCCGAGCTCGTGAAGCCTGAGCAGCGCCTGCTCGACGGTCTCTGCACTGTCGCTCAGGTGCTCTCGGCCGATCTCTTCGCCCGCTCGACGCGCGGCTGCCCTGCCCTCCGGGCCGATGTCCTCGAGGGCTGACAGGAAGAGACTGGCCAGCAGTTCATAGCCTCGGGGCAGGGGGGGAGTCGGCTCCCTGCTGCCCGCTCTGCGACTCCGGTGCCGTTCGCCGCGCTGATCCTTCGGACTCCCGCCACCGACGTCCGAACTGCTCATTCCCGGCCCTCCCGTGCGTGGGCTGCGCTTGCCCGTCGACCCGCACCTGGTGATTCTAACGCATATCGTCACTAGTAATACAACTGACCCGGGTGGGGAGCCGTCAATGCGCGGGGCAGTGGCCAGATTAAAGAACGAATCGATCTATGTTTTAGAATCTGCGGAGATGTGCGCAAGTCGCAGCGAACGGCAGCTCCGGATGGTGGCGGCGCTGTCCGAGCCAGTCCGTCGGGCGCTCTACGAGTTCGTCGCGTCGCGCGCTCCTGACGACATCTCGCGCGACGACGCGGCCAGGGAGGTCGGCGTACGACGGGCTCTGGCCGCCTTCCATCTCGACAAGCTCGTGAGATCAGGGCTGCTCGTGCCGGTCTATCGGCGGCTCTCGGAGCGCTCCGGTCCCGGCGCGGGGCGACCGGCCAAACTCTATCGGCTCGCCCCGGAAGAGGTCCAGGTGAGCCTGCCGGCGCGGCGCTACGACCTCATCGGCCAGTTCCTGGCCGGCGCCGTGGCCGACGTGCCGGGATCCACGGCGCCCCAGAGAGCACGGGAGCGGGCCCGCCAGTTCGGTCGAGCGTCGGGCCGCGAGGCTCGGCAGCAGCCGGGACCAGCGGGCAGAAGCCCCGCCTGCGCGACGCGTGCGCGGGGTCAAACCGCGGCGTGCATCACCCTGCGAGAGCACGGCTTCGCGCCCGTCAGACAGCGGAACGGTGACCTGATCCTCCGCAACTGTCCCTTTGGGAAGCTCGCGGCCGACCACCGGGACCTGGTGTGCAGCATCAACCTCGCGCTGCAGGAGGGCTTCGCTGAAGGCCTGGGAGACGCTCGACTCCAGATCGAGTTCGCTCCCGCGCCGGGGCGGTGCTGTGTGATCTTCCGATGGGGATGATCGATCGGCGGAGAGCAAGCCCGCCGGTGTTCAAGGTGCGGCGGCCGTCTCCGTTCGGTTTCCGACCCGGAACGCGACGCAGCAGCCGTCGTCGCGATACTCGAGTCGTGGAGCCAGCTCCTTCACATTCAAATCTCCCGCGAAAGCTTCCAGCATCGCCAGGTTGACCGGGCACACCAGCTCTCGGTGCCGCTGTGCAACTGCGTCGAAGGGACAGTTGCTGAGCTGGATCTCGGGGCCGCTGCGGTGGGGCTCGTATCCCTGCCGCCACAGGACCTCGAGCCCGGCCTCTATCAGCCGCCTGCGGTTGGGCCGACGACCAGCCAGCTTCCTTGCCTCCACCGCAAGGGCCGCGCCGGCCCTGTGGGCGGCTTTCGTGAGATCGCCGGAGATCCGCTCCGGCAGGTCCTGATCGAGCGCAGAGGCCAGGAGCCCCGCGATCAGCTCGTAGTGCCGAGGCGGCAGGCTGACGTTGACCTGCCTGCGGGAGCGCGTGTACAGCTTCGCCGGCCTCCCCGCTCCCTGACCGGTGCGACCGGGAGGGCGCCGGTAGATAGTGTCCAGCAGGCCTTCGTCGGCCAGCCGGTCGAGATGGAAGGCGGCAAGTGCGCGGGCGATGCCCACGGCGCTTGCCGCCTCATCCCTGCTCACGTAGCCACCGTGTCGGGATACGTGAACATACAGAGATCTCCGCACCGGGTCCTCCAGGAGGGCGAGGAGCTCGATTTCCTGGTCGAAATCCGGACGGGACGGCGTTCCCGAGTCGTCGCCGGAGCGCTGAGCCATGAGCTGATCGACCCATTTAACAGCAAGGCCGGCTGCAGGCATCGCCAGGGAGCAGCCTGGGCCTGACAGCTGGCCCGTCAGCCCTGCTCCGTCTGGACCTGTGCTCTCGACCTGGCCGACCGGGCCAGCTCCTGCAGGTCGCTCGACTCGGCGCTGAGCTCGTCGGCTGACACCAGCGCTCGCCGGCGGATCAGCTCCCTGCTGAAGCGGATCGTTCGCGGGTCGTTGACCGCCAGCACCGCTTCGATGCGGCCGTCCTTCAGATAGAAGACGGAGAAGCGGCCGCCGCTCCGGTCGCCCCTCCACACGGCCTGGTCGAAACCTGCCGCATGGCCCAGGTACTGGAGGTTGACGTCGTACTGGTCCGACCAGAACCAGGGCAGCTCCTCGTATGGTCGGGCACCGCCAACGATGGCCTCGCCGATCGCCTGGCCCTGCTTCCTGGCCACCTGCCAGTGCTCCACGCGCAGGTGCCGGCCGTACAGGGGGTGCAGATGGGCGGCGATGTCGCCGCCGCAGTACACCTCGGGCGCGGCCTGGAGCCCCTCGTCCAGGAGGACGCCTCCCGTGCCCATGGGCAGGCCGAGCTCGCCAGCCAGGGACAGCTCCGGCTGGATGCCGGCCGCGACGAGGACCAGGTCCACGTCCTCCCGCGTGCCGTCGCTGAGCTGGACGGCGTCGACGCGGTCCCGGCCGGCGATCCACCCGGTCACCGACGTGGAGAGTCGGAGGTCCACGCCTCGCTCCCGATGAAGCCGCGCGTAGACCTCACCCATCTCCTCGCCCAGCGCCCTGGCCAGCGGCACGGACGCGACCTCGACCACGAGCGCGTCCTTGCCCATCACTCGCGCCGAGGCGGCGACCTCGGCCCCGATGAACCCGGCCCCGATGACCAGCAGGCGGTGGCTGGCGTTCAGCGCCTCCTTCAGGGCGATGCCGTCGTCCAGCGTCCGCAGGGCGAAGACGTTGGCCAGGTGTGGAATCCCCTCCAGCCAGCGCGGCGTGCCGCCCGTGGCCAGGACGAGCACGTCGAACCGCAGGTCGCGGCCGTCGTCGAGCGTGATCGAGGCGTCCCGCCGGCTCCCGGCCACCGCGGTCCGGCCGCCCAGCCACTCGATGCCGAGCCGGTCGTAGTCTCCCGGCCGCCGGAGGTGGACGCGCTCGAGCGGGAGCTCATCGCGAAGGAACTGCTTGGACAGGTAGGGCCGGTGATAGGCCGCGTGCCGATCGCCCCCCACCAGCACGATCGGACCGTCGAACCCCAGCTTTCGAAGCGACTCGGCGGAGGCATCCCCTGCGGCGCCGGCGCCGACGATCACCACCCGCCGACCGGAGCCCGGCGAGCTCATGCCGGCAGCCCGGCCTCGAGCCATCTCCTGAAGAGCTCGACACGGTCCGGCGGCCATGCCCCGTCGCAGGGCATGCCGCCGCCCTCCAGCTCCGCAAGGATGGCGTCAGCGTTCGCGCTCACGTCCTCGTGCTCCCACAGGTCGAAGGAACCCTCCATGGCCTCGCGGTCCATCTGCCGAAACAGCGGCTTGATGTCGCGCTCGAAGCTGGGCTGTTGGGTCTGGCTCAACGTCCTGTGCCTCCGTCGCAGCACCTGCGGCGCGCACCGCGGGGTATTTCTCCAACGTCCATTGTTTTATTATGATCTGCGGGTACCGGGATGCGCAGAGGTGAGGTCGAACGCAGCTCCCCGTCGGCTGGCGGTCCCCACGATGACCTGCAGCCCGCGCTGGCCACCGCCGCTGTGCTGATCGACGCGGTGCGCCGCCGCATCTTCCAGGTGGTGAGGCGCGCCCGGCGTCCGGTGACGCGGGACGAAGCGGCGTCCGCCGCGCGGATCTCGCGGAACCTCGCGGCCTTCCACCTGGACAAGCTGGTCGAGGCCGGCCTGCTGCGCTCCAGCAGCCGGCCCAGCCCGGGTGCCCGCCGTGTCGGTCGCCGGCCGAAGCTCTACGATGTGGGGCCCGCCGAGGTCCACCTGGACGTCCCACGGCGCCTGCACGGCCTGCTCGCCGACGTGCTGGTCGACGCACTGCGCGGTGACGACAGCTGCGGCGCTCGGAGGGCGGCCGTCGCGGCGGCCAATCGGCAGGGCAGGGCGCTGGGTCTTGCCGCCCGGGGGGAACCGGGCGGCACGGGAGAGCTGGCTCGGGCGCGCGAAGTGGTCGAGCACCTGGGATTCGAGCCCTACCAGGCGGACGCCACCGTGGTGCGCCTGGGCAACTGCCCGTTCCGGCCGCTCGCGCTCGAGTCGCCGGAGCTCGTCTGCGGGCTGAACCAGAGCCTGCTCGCCGGGCTCCTCGACGGGCTTCAGACGGCCAGCGTGGAAGCGGTGCTCGCTCCCCGGCCCGGGGAGTGCTGCGTCGAGCTCACCATGACCCGGGCGGACGAAAGGAGGTCGATTCGATGACCGAGCGACATGTGGCCCGGATGCACGACCTGCACCAGAGCGTGTGGCTGGACAGCCTCAGCCGGCGCCTCGTCCGGTCCGGCGAGCTCGTCCGACTGCGTGACCTGGGGGTGACCGGGATCACGTCGAACCCGACCATCTTCCAGCAGGCCGTCGCCGGCGGCACGGACTACGACGACGACATCCGACGGCTCGCTCGGGCCGGTCGCAGCCCCGAGCAGATCCTGTGGGACCTGATGATTCAGGACATCCGTGAGGCCGCCGACGTCCTGCGCCCGGTCTTCGACGAGACCGGGGCCAGGGACGGGTTCGTCAGCATCGAGGTGTCCCCGGACGTCGCCCACAGTGTGGAGCGGACGGTCGAGATGGCCAGAGAGCTGCGGCGACGCTGCGACCGCGCGAACGTCCTGGTGAAGATCCCGGCGACCCCGGAGGGCGTCCCCGCCATCCGCCGGATGATCGCGGAGGGAGCGGGCATCAATGTGACCCTGATCTTCTCGGTGACTCGCTACGAGGAGGTGGCTGCGGCCTTCCTGGCGGGTCTCGAGGACCTGCAGGCGGCGGGCGGCGTCGTTGCCGGCGTCACCAGCGTGGCGAGCTTCTTCGTCAGCCGGGTGGACGGCAAGATCGACCGGCTCATCGACGAGGCGTCGCGCCAGGCGCCGCCGCAGCAGGCGGAGCGGCTGGGCGCGCTCCGGGGGAGAGTCGGGATCGCCAATTCGAAGATCGCCTATCAGCGCTACAGGGCCCTGCACGCCGGGCCCCGCTGGGAAGCTCTTGCGGCAGCCGGCGCGAGGCCACAGCGCTGCCTGTGGGCGTCAACGTCGGTGAAGGACCCCCGCTACCCCGACACGATGTACGTCGAGAACCTGGTCGGGCCCGAGACCATCGACACACTGCCCGTGAAGACGCTGGAGGCGCTCATGGATCACGGGGTGATCCGGGATGCGCTGGAGGCCGATGTCGACCAGGCTCGCAAGGACCTCGACGACCTCGCGGCGCTGGGCATCTCGCTGGATCGGGTGACCGCCGAGCTCGAGACCGAGGGCGTCGACACGTTCGCCAGGTCGTACGAAGAGCTCCTGGCCGCCCTGCGACGCGCGGCCGCCGCCAGCGACGCTGCCGGGGAGGATCCGGCTCCCTGAGCAGCAGCACCACACGTTCCGGACGGTCATCGGCCGTCTTCGCTTGCGACGTCCTTTTCGCGCTGCCGCCCACGTCATAGGGGTGATTCGTCTCACACAGAAAGCCGGCGGCGGCAGCCGGACCGCAAGGAGGTACATCGTGACTGCGCACAGCACCGGAACGCCGGAGGAGCACCTGAAGGCGCGCCTCGAGCTGCTCGAGGCAGAGAAAGAGCTCACACGCCGCGGCGACGAGGTGGCGCGCCGCCGCAGGGCCCTGCCGTGGGTGCCCGTCGAAAAGACCTACGTCTTCGACACCGACGACGGCGAGAAGACCCTGCCCGAGCTGTTTGCCGGACGCTCGCAGCTGCTCGTCTACCACTTCATGTTCGGCCCGGAGTGGACCGAGGGCTGCCCCGTCTGCTCGTACTGGGCCGACAACTTCAACGGGGGGATCGTCCATCTCAACCAGCGGGACGTGACCATGGTCTGCGTGTCACGGGCGCCGCTCGCCCAGATCGACGCCTACAAGCGCCGCATGGGCTGGAGCTTCCGGTGGGTCTCCTCAGGGCGCACCGACTTCAACTACGACTACGCCGTCTCCCTTCGCGGCGTCCCCGCCGGCACCTCGCAGCGAGACATGCCACGGGGTGTCGCCCGGCAGGCGAACGGCGCTCGGTACAACTTCACCAAGGACCCCTTCGCACCCGAGATGCCCGGCCTGAGCGCGTTCGCCCTCGAGGACGGCGTGGTGTACCACACGTACTCCTGCTATGCCCGGGGGCTGGACGCGTTCAACGGCGCCAACCAGCTCCTCGACCGGGCCCCCAGGGGACGCGACGAGGACGCGCTGCCGGCGCCCGCGGTCTGGATTCGCCGTCACGACGAATACGAGCAGGCCGGGGCTGTGGCGGGCAGCTGACCTCACCCTCGCGCGCGACGTGGCCGCCCGAACAGGCCCGGACCCCCCCGGTCCGGGCCTGTCCCTTCCTGCCAGGGCTGAGACCAGACGAGCTGCGCTGAGGTGAGACCCAGGTACCATTGCCTGGCAGAGCACACACAAGGAGCAGCTTTCATGGCCCTCTTCGTCACACGGCATCAGCACGCAGCAGAGCGGTGCCCGGCCGCCGACCCGCAGATGGGGTCGATGCTCCTGGCGCACCTCTCCCGGGACAATGCTGCGACCTATGGCATCACCATTCACGGCGAGGCGGTCGTCAACGAGGCCCACACCCTCTACATGATCGTCGATGCTCCCGATCGCGAGCGGGTGACGCAGTTCATGACACCCTTTGCTCAGGCGGGAAGCGTCGAGGTGCTGGCGGCCTCCACCTGCGAGGCGGTCGTCGGTCGCCGAGGGTGCGCCGCGGTCGCCTGACCGCCCGGAGCAGGAACGAACCTGATCGCCGCGGCACGAAAGGCGGGGCTCAATCCCCCGGTCGGTGGCCGAAGGCTCACCGCGGACGAGTCCGACCGCGCCCTCGCGCTCACCCGTGATCCGGAGCCGCGGGTGCGGCAGGCGGCGTTGATGAACCTCTGCCCCTGCCATCTGCGGACGGACCGACCCGAGGTCTGGGAGCGAGTGTTCGAGCTGGCGGCGGATCCCGATGTGCACGTCCGGAAGCAGGTCCTGCACACGCTCGGAGACGGGTCGCCCCGGCGGCTGGAGGACCGCGTCATCGCGACCCTCGAGTCCATGAGGCAGGACCCCGACGGCCGTCTGCGCCGCAACGTCCGCCGGCTTCTCGCCCAGTACCGCCGCACCGGCAGGGTGAACGTCCTCTAGGGGTGCGAGGCGGCTGCTCGGGGGTGCCTCCGGCTCGCTCGGCGTAGGTTTGGATGGGTGGATGATGCCCTCGAGCGAGCAACGCGTGGCCCCGGCAGCGCTGCGGCCGGCACCCGAGCCCGCGTGGTCATCGTGGGCGCCGGCTTCGGGGGTCTCGCCTGCGCCCGCAAGCTGAACGGGACGGCGGTCGACGTCCTGCTGGTCGACGGGCGTGGATACCATCTCTTTACCCCACTGCTCTACCAGGTGGCGACCGCGCTCCTGAACCCCAGCGACATCGCCTACCCGCTGCGCACGGTGTTCCGGAGGTCCCGCAACGTCCGCGTCTGGCAGACGACGGTCAGGGACGTGGACCTCGCACGACAGGTGGTGACCAGCTGTCACGGCAGGGAGATCCCCTACGACTACCTCGTCCTGGCCACGGGTAGCGCCGACAACTACTTCGGCAACGAGAAGCTGCAGGAGGCTTCGATCGGGTTGAAGGTGCTCGAGGACGCGACGCAGTTGCGAAACCACGTGCTGGCCTGCCTGGAGCTGGCGGACCGCGAGGAGGACCCGGACGAGCGGCGGGCGCTGCTCACCTTCGTCGTATGCGGCGGAGGGCCGACCGGCGTCGAGTACTCGGGCGCCCTGGGTGAGCTGCTCAAGCTCGTGGCCCGCCGGGACTTCCCGACGGTGAAGGTGGAGGACGCCCGCATCGTCCTGGTGGAGGGCCAGGACCGGCTGCTGGCCACCTTCTCTGAGCGGATCAGCCGGTACGCCGAGCGGGTGCTCGCCGGGCGCGGCATCGAGGTCATGACGAAGACGCTGGCCCGGTCCGCGGACGGAGGGCGGGTGACGCTGTCCGACGGCACCGTCATCCCCGCGCACACCATCGTCTGGACGGGCGGCGTCCGGCCCTCGGTGCCCGGCATCACGCCCGATCCGGAGCGCAGTCGCAGGAAGCGCGTCCTCGTGGACGAGTACCTGCGCGTCCGGGGCGGTCGGGGAGTCTATGTGCTGGGCGACGCTGCCGGCGCCGAGCAGGACGGGCAGGAGCTGCCCATGCTGTCGGCGCCGGCCATGCAGGCCGGCCGCTACGTGGCCAGAGCCATCCTCTCGGACCTGAGAGGCCGAGAGCCCGGCCAGCCCTTTCGCTACTTCGACAAGGGCACGATGGCGACCATCGGCCGCAACGCCGGCGTGGCGCACCTGCGTGGTGGGCTGGAGCTGACCGGGTTCCTTGGGTGGGTGACCTGGCTCGTCGTCCATATCTGGTACCTGATCGGCTTCCGCAACCGCGTCATGGCCATGGCCAGCTGGGCCTGGAACTACTTCCGCCTCGACCGTCCCATCCGGATCATCCTGGAGACGGCGCGCGACCCGGTCGTGTCGACGCTGGAGGGTCCGGGCGCCGACATTCAGCCGCCGCGCTAGGAACGCGGGCTCCCGGACCGCGAGAATGACAGCGACGCCATGAGCAGCAGGCCGATCGCGGACTACTCGCTGATCTCCGACTGCCGCTCGGCCGCACTGGTCAGCCGCGACGGCTCGATCGACTGGTTCTGCCCCGGGCGTTTCGACCGTCCATCGGTCTTCGCCCGGCTGCTCGACGAGGAGGGGGGCAGCTGGTCGCTGCGCCCGGTGGGCGACGCCCAGGTGAGCCGCCGCTACCTCGAGCGCACGATGGTGCTCGAGACGACCTTCCGCACCTCGACCGGCACGCTGGTGCTCCTGGACGCGATGGCCGTCGGACCGGACGAACGCGGTCACGAGCTGGGGATGGGTTCGCCCGGTGTGCTCCTGAGACGCGCCAGCTGCGTCGAGGGGAGGGTGGACCTGAGCATCGAGTACCAGCCGCGGATGGAGTACGGGCTCGTCCATCCACTCCTCCTCCCCGTGGACGGGGCAGTCGTGGCCCGCGGTGGCGGCGACGTGCTGGTGCTGTCGTGCGCGCTGCTGCTGGAGGTCCAGCGCAGCTTCGCCACCGGCAGGGTCCAGCTCGCCGCCGGCGAATCGGTCAGCTTCGCCCTGGAGCACGTCACGGGCTCGGAGCCGATTCCGCAGCCGTGGTCCCAGCAGGCGGTGGATGAGCGATTCGAGGCCACCGTCCGCGGCTGGCGGACCTGGTCGGACATCCATCAGGCTTACGAGGGTCCGTGGCGGGAGCTCGTCCACCACAGCGGGCGCGTCCTGCAGGCGCTGACCTACCAGCCCACCGGGGCCATCGTGGCCGCACCCACCACCTCGCTGCCCGAGGCTGTCGGGGCGGCGCGCAACTGGGACTACCGGTACACGTGGGTGCGCGACGCCAGCCTGACGCTGGAAGCGCTCTGGGTGGCGGCCTGTCCCGACGAGGCGCACCGCTTCTTCACGTGGATGGCGGCCGCGGCCGCCGCGCGCGTCCACGAGACCGACCTCCAGATCATGTTCGGCGTCGGCGGCGAGCACGACCTGTCCGAACGCGAGCTTCCGCATCTCTCCGGCTGGCGCCGGAGCCGGCCGGTGCGCGTGGGCAACGGCGCCTGGAACCAGCGCCAGCTGGACGTCTACGGCGAGCTGCTCAGCGCGGCCCGCAGGCTGCGCGATTACCTCGGCTCACTCGACCTCGCGACGCGCAGGTTCCTCGTCGAGGTGGCCGACGCGGCCGCGCAGCGGTGGGAGGAGCCCGACCAGGGCATCTGGGAGGTTCGAGGCGAGCCGCGCCACTTCCTGTACTCGAAGCTGATGTGCTGGGTCGCGCTCGACTCCGCCATTGAGCTTGCGGACGACCTGGGCGCCCGCGAGCGTGTCGCCGCCTGGGCGCGGACCCGCCAGCAGGTCCGCGAGGCGATCGAGAGCCATGGCTGGAGCCAGTCGGCGGGGGCGTTCTCGCAGTCGTTCGGTTCGGATGCCCTGGACGCGTCGGCCCTGATGCTCCCGATCGTTGGCTTCCTCCCGGGCACCGATCCCAGGGTGCGCTCGACCATCGACGCCATCGACGCGCGGCTCACGGACGACCGCGGACTCGTGTACCGCTACCGCTCG
>DATFRD010000195.1:0-12971 GCA_035263645.1 Candidatus Dormiibacterota bacterium
GTCGCGAATGTGGCTCTGCCGGACACCATTTGAGATCCATTCTGTGACAGACCCGTCGAAGCGCGGCCGCTGGGGCGGGAGGTCGCGCGAGATCGTCGACGCATACGACGTGCGCCGGACCGCCGACGACAACGCGCGCCGGTGCAGCGCGTCCCACCCCAGCACGGAGCTGCCCAACGTTTGCGGGCTGAGCCGGGCGCGGGCGGAATACCGGACCGGCGGGGAGCATGGCCCAACCTGCTGACCGGGGCCGGCACCGCCCTCATCGACAGGTTCTGCCACATGGACACCGGTAGCTCGCGGCTCCTGTCGCGCGCGACCGGACCGTGGCTCGCGCGGCTTCAGGGAATCACATCTCCAGAGGGACAGACGCGACATGACTGAGCTCGCCCACCGGAACGGCCGCACGTCACGCGGCTCGGCCGTCCCGGCCATCGTGCAGGTCGCGGGGTATCCGGTCGCAGCTCGCGACGACGCCTGCGTTCACGACCTGGTCCGGGCTCGAGCGAGGTCGTGCCCAGCCGCCGTCGCACTGACCGCGCGGGGCCGCGTGGTCACTTACGGCACGCTCGAGCGCGAGGCGGTGCGGCTGGCGGGCCGCCTGAGATCGCTCGGCGTGGGACCGGAGGTCCCCGTCGGCCTCTGCGTCGAGCGCTCCCCGGCACTGGCCGTCGGCGCGCTCGGCATCCTGAGCGCCGGGGGGGCCTACGTGGCGCTCGACGCGTCCTACCCGGAGGACCGCCTCGAGTTCATGCTTCGAGACTCCGGCGCGCCGATAGTGGTGACGCAGGCCGGCCTCGCCCCCCGGCTCGGCGCCTGCGCGGCGGCGAAGGTCCTCCTCGACGAGGACGCCGGACCCCCCGCGGACGGCTGTGGGCCACGTGGCCACGTCACTTCGGACAACCTGGCGTACATCATCTACACCTCGGGCTCGACGGGTAGACCGAAGGGAGTGATGATCGAGCACGGGAGCCTGATGAACCTGGTTCGCTGGTACCTGGAGGCGTTCGCAGTGACGGCCGCCGACCGCGCCAGCCAGGTGGTCAGCCCGGCGTTCGACGCCGCTGTGATGGAGCTCTGGCCGCCCCTGGTGGCAGGCGCTTCCGTCCACTTCGCGGACGAATCCATCCGGGCCGACCCCGGCGCGCTGTGCGACTGGCTGGTCGACGAGAGCGTCACGATCGCCGTTTTGCCCGCCCCGCTCGCAGAGATGGCGCTCGATCTCCCGTGGCCCTCGACGACGCGGCTGCGGACCCTCCTCACGGGAGGTGACGTGCTCCACCGCCACCCGCCGCCGGGGCTGCCGTTCGCTTTCGTGAACAGCTACGGGCCCACGGAGGGCACGGTGGTGGCGACCTCGATCGTCCTGGCGCCGGACGGGTCGAGCATCCGGCCTCCCTCCATCGGCCGGCCTATCCGCAACTGCCGCCTCCACGTCGTGGACGGCGATCTTCGACCGGTCGAGGTAGGCTCGCCGGGGGAGCTCCTGATCGGGGGCGCGGGCCTGGCCAGGGGGTACTTGCACGCGCCGGAGCTCACCGCGGAGCGGTTCATCGAGGACCCGTTCAGCGGCGAGCCGGGCGCCCGTGTCTACCGCACGGGGGACCTTGCGCGGCAGCGGCCCGGAGGCGAGCTGGAGTTCCTCGGCCGTCTCGACGACCAGGTCAAGATCCGCGGTTTCCGGATCGAGCCGGGCGAGATCGCGGCCGCGCTCGACGCCCACCCCGGTGTCCGCTGCAGCACGGTGCGCGAGCGCAAGGATGGGCATCAGCGCCTGGTCGCCTACCTCGTGCCCAGGGGCTCGACCCGGCCGGAGCCAGACGAGCTTCGGCGGCACCTGCAGCGGCTGCTGCCGCCGTACATGGTGCCCTCGGACTACGTGTATCTGCGCGAGCTCCCGCTCACGGCGAACGGCAAGGTCGATCGCGCCGCTCTGCCGGCACCGGAGCAGACGGCAGGCGGCGCCGGCGGGCGGGCTCCCCGGAACGACGTGGAGCGCGAGCTGGGCGAGATGGTGGCGACGCTCCTCGGCCTGGAGCGCGTCGACCCGGACCAAGACTTCTTGAGGCTCGGCGGTTACTCGCTGATGGCCGCGCAGCTGGTCGCCGCAATCCATCGCCGGTTTGAGGTCGCGATCCCGCTGATCACAGTCTTCCAGTCCGGCACCGTGGCCGGCCTGGCAGCCGCCGTCGAGCACCTGGTCCTGGCGGGCCAGGATGCCGCCGGGTCGGCGGGCGAGAAGCTGGCCGTGGTGGCCCAGCGGTCGGGGAGCCGACCTGCACTCTTCTTCGTAGTCACGGACGAATCGGGGCTGGCCGCCCTCCACCACTTCATCAAGGCGCTGGGCGACGACCAGCCCGTCATCGGCCTGGTCCCGCCGCGCCGGGGCCGCCGCTTCGACCGTCACCTGACCGTGACCGACCTTGCCGCGCGGCAGGTGCCCGTGATCCAGAAGCAGCAGCCGCACGGCCCATACTGCCTGTGCGGCCACTCGCTGGGCGGGCTCCTCGCCTACGAGGTCGCCGGGCAACTGCGCGGCCAGGGTGAGGAGGTGGCGTGGGTGGGCCTGCTCGACACCATGGTCCCGGCGGCCAGCCGCCTGGCGCTGGCGCGCAACCGCCGCCTGGGGAAGCGGCTGCGGCTGCTCAGGTCGCGGGCGGCGCTGGTGGGCCTGCCGGCCATGTTGCGCGAGGTGGGAGGACGCCGCGCCGAGCGCCTGCGAGCGTCCTTGGGGCTGCCGTTGCTGCCTGACCAGTTCGACTCCCCGGGCGCGTACAACCTGACCGTCACGTACCGGGTGGTCGGGCACGACGCCCCGCTGGACGTGTTTGCTACGAATGCGGGCCGGCTGGAGGCCGGCAGCTCGGCGTTGGGTTGGGAGGGCCTGCACCGGGGCCCGCTGCATTGGCACGCGGTGGAGGGCGACCACCACACCGTGCTCCACGAGCCCGACCCGGCCGCGATCGGCCTGATTGTCAGGCGTCTCCAGGAGGCCCAGCAGAGCCGGGCTGAGCGGGCGAGGGGGTGATGGACATGCCACCACCAGGTCTGACGACCGGTCCGACCCGGGCGGTAGCGCCGGCCTGCGTGGCCGGGCCCGGGCGGGCAGCGACCAGGGGTGCGGCCGGCGGTGGCCAGGCCCGGGCTGCGATCCAGGGTAGAACGCCGGCTGCGCGATTCAGCGGTCGACCACGTCCCGCACGTTCACGGGATGCCCTTCCGGCTGAGGCTCAGCAGCAGGTCGTTCTCCCACGAGCGCATGCGCTGCTCCGAGATCCACGCGGCAACCTGCGCCCGGGACCGGAAGTCCAGCTTGGTCAGAATGTGCTTCACATGGGTCGTGACCGTCGCGGCGCTCAGGCTGAGGCGGGTCGCGATGTCGCGGTTGCTCAAGCCCTCTGCCACCAGGGCAGCGACCTGGAGCTCGCGCTGCGAGAGGCGCAGCACGGAGGCCTCCTCGAGCGCTCCCCGCTCGGCCAGCGGATCCGTCGCCAGCAGCCCGGCCGTGCGGTCGGCGCGGCGTCGCGCCCCGATCGCTGAGAACAGCCTGAGCGCTGCCCGCCCTGCGGCCCGGTTGCCCAGGTGCTCGAGGCACCACGCCCCGGCCTGCGCCTCGAGGAAGGGCCAGGGGGCAGAGGCGGCAGCCTGCCGGGCCCGGGCCCAGGACTCGGCAGAGGGCGTCAGCCGGAACCTCGCCGCCTCCAGGGCCGCCAGGAAGAAGCGGTCGGGGCCCGCGGCGCCTTCGGCGCAGAGGACGACGCGCTCGGCCTCGCCTGCGCGATCGAGCCTGATCAGCGCGTCCACGTGGAGCGGCAGCAGCAGCGGCCGCGACTCGAAGAGTCCGTAGCCGCTGCGGGCGCACTCGTCGGTGCACTCCTGCCAGCGGCGGCCTATCGATCGCGATCGGACCGGAACCCGGTGGCAACCTCCAGGCACCTCGCGAAGTGCCGGGTCCCGGACGCCGTCGCCGGCAGCGCCAGCGCGCACAGGTGGCGCGACCTCGACAAATGGCCCGCGTTCAGCGCCGCCGCCGCAGCCGCGACCAGGAGCGACGGAGCCTCCGCCGCCCGACCCGAACGCTCAAGACGTGCTGCCTCTGTGGCCAGCAGGGTGTTCGCCTCGTCCACGCGTCCGCTCATCAGCAGGCTCGTGCCGAGGACCGCCGCCAGGCGGACGGCGTCCCTGGGGAGGCCGCTCGGCGGCCCGTGCCACGCCCGCTCGGCGATCGGAAGGAGGTCGAGCCAGCGGCCCGAGACCGACAGCTCGTGCATGGCCAGCAGCCTCGCCCGCGCCCGGCGATCGGCCACCACCGGGCTGCGGTCCAGGACCTGCAGCGCGGCGAGCAAGAGGTCGCCCGCCGCGCCGACCCGGCCGGCCGACCGCAGGGCACGGGCGGTTCGCCAACAGTGAGCCGACGGCACGATCGGCGTCACCGGCGAGCTCGCGGTGCCTGGCCGTGACCAGGACCGCCGCCAGGTCGCGACCACCCTCGGCCCGCTCGAGCGCATCGGCGACGTGAGAGTGGAGCAGCCGGCGCCGCGCCCACGGGATCCTCGCGTACACGGCGTCGCGACGGGTCCACCGGGCGCTCCAGACGGGGGCCGGGCGGGCGGCGTGGCGCGGGTTCGTGCGCGCGCGCCGGGCGCGACGGGCGCGACGCGCGCGGCCGTTGCCCGCTCCCGGCGCGTGACGCTCGCGCCCCGAGCCCGGCCGCCTCGAATCACGACGCGGGGTCGACAGGACACGCATGCCCGCGCCGGCCCCGCTGCCGCGGGTCGCCGGCTGGCCGAGGCACCGACGACCACGACCACGAGAATCGAAGCGGCACCGGCGCCGACACGGGGGATACTCGCCGAATGGGCGGATACGGTCAGATGTGTCCGATCGCGCCGGCCTCCGAGATCTTCGCCGAGCGCTACACCCCGCTCACATTGCGTGAGATCCTGGCCGGCAGCAGCCACTTCAGCGAGATCCAACAGGGCCGTCACCGGGGCCACCGCCCAGGGGTGCCCCCTGGCGCCCGGATGTGAGGAGGACGTATGCGAGTCAGCCTGACGCTGCCCAACCGGGGCGTGCTCTTCGGTGTCACCACCGCGGCCCAGATGCTGGACATGGCCGAGGCGGCCGACCGCTCGGGCCTGTTCCACTGCATCTGGGTGGGCGACAGCATGCTGGGCAAGCCGCGGATGGAGTCGATTGCTCTGCTCGCTGCGATCGCGGGCCGCACCAGGCAGGTCAGGCTGGGCCCGGCCTGCATGGCCAGCTTCCCGCTGCGCGATCCGGTCATGCTCGCCTACCAGTGGGCGAGCCTGGACCTGATCGCGGGCGGCCGCACGATCCTGGTCGCGTGCACGGGCCTGGTCGAACAGGCGGGCGCGCGGGTCGAGGGGCAGCTCTACGGGCTGGAGCCCAGGGACCGGGTGAAGCGGCTGATCGAGTGGATAAGGATCCTGCGCCTGCTCTGGACCGAGGACGACGTGTCGTTCCACGGCGAGCAGTACCGGTTCGAGCACGTGACCATCGATCCCAAGCCGGCGGCGAAGCCACACCCGCCGATCTGGATCGCCAACAACGCCCAGGGCGACCGGGCGCTGATCGAGCGCACGCACCGGCGGGCGGCCCGGCACGCCGACGGCTGGCAGACCTCGGTCTGGGAGCCGGAGGACCTCAGGTGGCGGGTGGAGGACACCCGCCAGAAGGTGATCGAGGCGGGGAAGGACCCCGACAAGTTCGATTACTGCCTGTATCAGAACATCAACGTCAACGAGGACCGGCGGGCGGGGCTGGAGGAGTCGGAGCGCTTCCTGAACACCTACTACACGCCGGAGACGTTCGACGAGCAAGCGGTGTCGAACTGGGTCGCCCTCGGCTCGCCCGATGACTGCGTCGAGCGGCTGCGCTTCTTCGAGTCGCTGGGCGTGACCGAGGTCGCGCTGCGCATCACATCCTGGGACCAGTGGGGTCAGTACCGCCGGCTGACCGAGGAGGTGCTGCCGACCTACCACAGGCCGGCGGTGAGCGCCGCAGGATGACGTTCGGGCCTCGGCCGCCCGATGGGTTCGCGCCCCCGGTGCTGCGGGCGGGCGCCGGCGCCCTCCTCGATGCTCCACCGGCCATCCATCCGGGCACAACCTCGCTGCTGTGACCCGCGAAGCGCAGGCGTCAGCTGTCCTCGTTGAGGACGTCGCGCAGTTTGCGTGCGAAGGCTTCGGGTTTGCCGGGGTATCCGCGCTCGCCGCCCATGAAGCCGCCGTGATGGCTGGGGAACACCGTCGCCTGCTGATCAAGTAGTTCGGCAGTGGCCACCGACGTGCGTCCGGTGATGGTGTCCATGGACTCCTCGCCCACGGCGATCACGACGCGTGTCGGCGCCGCAGCCAGCGCGTCGAAGTCGGGGCGATAGCTGCTGACCGCCCAGGACCGGTCGGAGAGCAGCGGGTCATCACGGGAGCCGTCGTCCTCGGTCGTCATCCCGAACTGGGCGGGATCCGGTGCAGGCCGGGTGAAGTAGTCGTCCGTGAACTCTCCCCGCCACGACGTCATTGCGATGAAGGCCGCCATGCCGGCACCCGACCCCCTGGCCTGGTACGCGTCGCGAACGCCGGCGCGGGCGCGCTCGGCGGCCTCCGCATCCGGAAGTACCGGGATAAGGGGCGGCTCGTGTGCCACCAGGGAGGTCACGTCATTGGGGTATGCCGCCACGAGCGCGAGCGCGGTGATCGCGCCGCCACTGCTCGCGAACATCTCGACCGGGCCGACGCCGAGAGCCCCGATGACGGCGTGCACATCGTCGGCCTGGACGGTGGGTGCGTTGTCGACCCGGCCGTCTTTGCGGATGCTGCGGCCGAGGCCGCGCGGGTCATAGGTGATCACGGTGCGGTCGGGGAAGTACGACGCCAGCGTACTGAAGCCGCTGGCGTCCATGGGCTGGCCGATCATGAACAGCGGTGGGCGTCCGTCGGCGGTGGGCAGCGGGCCGTGGACGTCGTAGACGATGTCGGCCTCGGTGGTTTCGAGCTTGTGCGTCGTCATGCCAGTATCGACGTCTCCCGGGTTGAGAACTCATCGGACTCCACGCCAGGGCGCGGTCGCGTCATATGGCTGCTGAATCGAATGCGCAGCCCCGCGAACAGACGTTCATCCTAGGCCGTCCGCGACTCCGGCGTCAACGCCATCCGCTGCGCTCTCGGGACGCGACCCGCTCCGCCTGTCGGCCTCCGACCGCGACGGCGCTCCGCTGCTGCGCCGGCCGCCGCCCGTCCACGCTGCAGGTGGTCGCGGGACGGAGCGCGGAGGGGCGGCCGTACCCCAGACCGGAACCGCGACCGCCCGAGTGGTGTAGTGATCTCGGGTTCCAGTGGTGGGCCGGCCACTCGAGGACAGCGACGAGGACCTGGTCGAGCGCGCGCGGCGCGGAAGCGCTGCTGCCTACGAGGAGCTTGTGCAGCGGTACACGGAGCTGGCCTTCCGGACCGCATACCTGACGGCGGGATCGGCGGCCGAGGCGGAGGAGGCGGCGCAGGACGCGTTCGTCAAGGCCCACCGGGCGCTGGGCGGCTTCAGGCGCGGAAGCCCGTTCCGGCCGTGGCTGCTGCGCATCGTTGGTAACGAGGCCCGCAACCGGCGCCGCGCCGCGGGCCGGCGCGCCGCGGTGGAGCTGCGCACAGCGGAGCGCGGGGACCTGGGCGTTGCGGCCCCATCGCCCGAGGCCGCCGTCGAGGCGGCGGAGGAGCGCCGAGCGCTCCTCCGCGCGCTGGATGCGCTCGGCGAGGAGCAGCGCCAGGTGGTCGGCTGCCGGTACCTGCTGGAGCTCTCGGTGGAGGAGACCGCGGCTGTGCTGGGCATCCCCGAGGGCACCGTCAAGTCGCGGCTGGCGCGGGCGCTGCTGCGCCTCCGCGAGATCCTGGAGCCGGCTCACCATGGCTGAGACCGAGAATGTCGAGCTGCGGCTGGCCGAACTTCCCGACGCGGTGGGGTGGCCGCCCACGCCGGACCTGTGGCCGGCGGTCAGGGCGGGCATCGCCCGCCGACGGCGGAGGCGCCTGCTGCTGCTCCTGGTGGCTGCCGCGATCGGACTTGCACTGGCCGGCGGCGCGGCGGCCGCTGCCTCGGTGGGCCTGCGCGGGGCCCTCGTTCAGCGGGTGCCTCGGCTGCCCTCGCCCTCGCCCGTGGCACCAGGCCCGGCGGGCTCGAGGCTGGTGCTGGGAGACCGCTACGCCTCCCTGTCAGCCGCGGAGGCCGCAGCCGGCTTCCCAGCGCTGGCCCCGGCCTCCCTCGGACCGCCGGACGAGGTGTACTACAGCAGCGACTCGGGCGTCCTGACCCTCCTCTACCTGCCTCGGCCCGGCCTGCCCGCCACGGAGGATCCCGACGTGGGCGCCCTCGTGATGGAGGCGCGGGCCTCGGTGGATGGCGCCTCCTTCGGCAAGCTGGCCGGGCCGGGGACTCGAGTGCAGCCGGTCACGGTCAACGGCGGCCCCGGCTTCTGGATCTCCGGTGCGCCGCACGGTTTCTTCTTCTACGGCCCGCGCGGCTCCCCGGACCACTTTCGTCTGACCGGCGACGTCCTCATCTGGAACCAGGCTGGCCTGGTCATCCGGATCGAGTCCGGCCTGGACGAGCGGGCTGCGCTGGCCGCCGCCGGAACCACACGGCGGCCGCCGGTGTAGGGGACCCAGGAGGTCTTGAAGATGAAGTGGCTTCTCGTGGCGGCGATGGTGTTCCTGGGGACGGCATGCGGCACCTCGCTTCGGCCGGCCGCGCCGACGCGGCAGGCGACGACCGCGCCCTCGGCCGGGCTGGTCTACGTGCGCGGCGAGGCCGGCGGGCCCATCGAGGTGGTTGACGCAAGAGCCGGGCGGCTCGCGCGCATGCTGCCGGCCGGGGTGCCAGCGCCCGACTGGCGCTCGCTCTACCGGCTGTCCGCCGGGGAGCTGCAGGTCCTCGACGCGGCCACGGGGGTTCTGGTGGCCACCCACGCGGCGCCCGCCTGGGCGCGGGACGTGGCGACGTCCGCCAACGGCCGGTGGCTCGTCCTCATCGACCCGGACGGCAGCCGCTTCCAGGTGCAGGACGCGGGCTTCACGTCTCCGCCGGCCAGCGTGAGCCTGGGCGGCCGCTTCACGTTCGACGGCGTGAGCGGCGACGGCCGCCGGCTCTACCTGCTGCAATGGGTCAGCCCAGGCCGGTACCAGGTCCGAATGTACGACGTGGTAAGGGGCGCGCTGTCACCGCAGGTCATCTCGGACAAACAGGAGGTGGGTCAGCTGATGTCTGGCCAGGCGCTTGCCAGCCTACCCACCGGGGACGGGGCCATGCAGCTCACGCTCTACCAGCGGCGCGCCGACGGCAGGGCGTTCGTCCACGTCCTGCCAGTCTCAACCGACATGGGGATCGCCTTCTGCGTCGACCTGCCGGGGCCGGGAGCCGGTTGGGGCTTCGTGGCCGGCCCGACGGGCGACGTCTTCTACGCGGTCAACCCGGGCGCCGGCCTGGTCGTCCAGCTGTCCACGTTCGGCCGCGTTGGTCCGCCATCGGTACGCGACGGCGCCGTCGACCGCCAGCCCGCAATTGGGGACGCGCCAGCGGCCGCGGTCAGCCCGGACGGCACGACCCTGTACCTGGCGCTGGCCCACGGCCTGGCGGCTCTCGACACTCACACGCTGAAGGTGCGGACGCAGGCGCTCGGCGACCCGCTGGAGGCTCTGGGCACAGCCCCGGACGGCTCGGCCCTGTACGCGATCGCGGGGCAAGGCCGCCTCGAGCGCATCGACCCGCGCACGCTGTCGGTCGTGGGAACGGTCGCGCTCGACAGGCCCGCCGGGGCGATCCTCCGCGTGGACTGACGATGGAACAGTGCACGCGCGGGCGCGCTCGCGCGTGCGCTGTACTTGTCGCAGCTTGTCATTCAGAGATGACGAGCTGTCAGCATCGGTCTTGACGCTGGAGCCCGGGCCCTGCTAGGTTTGGTCCGTCCCCTTTCTCGGGTCGCCTGGGGTAGGACGAGTCGAGAAGAGTGGGAGGGAGTCGTCGGGCGGAACCAGAGGACTCTCAGTCGGAGGCGCCAATTCCCCGTGCGCCTCCAGGCGTAGAACGCCACGTCTTGCCTCGTCGAGGGAGCGTGGGCCGCTGATACACGAAGTTCGGTCGAGAGGGGGTAGACATGCGCATAGCTGCGTTCGTGGCGGCGGGATTGCTCGCCGTGGTGGGCGACGCCCTCGCCGTCGTCAACACTGTGCATCCGGTATCCGCCGTCGAGCAGGCGGACTTCGAACGAGAGACGACGCTGCAGCCTCCGGCGGACAACTGCCTGCTCACACCGCCGGCGAGCCCGCTCAGCGCCCAGGGCCTCGCGACGCCGTGGCAGCTGAGCGGCAGCACCGGCGGCACGCCCTGCACCGAGGAGAACGGCAACACCGCAGTCTTCGTCGAGGCCACGATCCTCGACCGTCACACGGGAAAGCTGTCCGCCTATGATCCGCTCGTCGTCGACGCGGGCACGCAGCCCCTCGTGAAGCCGGTCGTCCCGACTCTGCCCCATCAGGCAGCGGTGGCGATCTGGGTCGGCGCCAACACGGACGTGGTGCTGCCCGCCGGGGTGGAAGGGTGCACCGACGGTGTCGACTCGGTCTTCAGTCAGCAGGCGTACTGCGGCGTTCCGGACTTCCTCCAATCCGTCAACAAGGACCTGCGGCAGCACCGGATCGCCGTGCCGCCCATCGGCACGGCCAAGGACGGACAGCCCTGCCCGACCTCACGGAGCTTCAGCGTGGTCGATCAGGACCAGTCCGACAACGACGAGACCCACTACCTGATCGTGAACAACCAGGTCGCCCAGGACACGACAGCCAACCGGGCCCAGTTCCCCAACGCGGCGGTGGCGTTCAACGGCAGCGACGAGGGCGTCGTAGTCCCCGCCCTGGACGCGGCCCTCGGCTGCACGCCGTGGAAGGTCACCGACCTGGCCGACCCGCAGCAGACGATTGGCACAGGCCTGCTCAACGAGATCCAGGCCTCCCAGTTCCAGGCCGCGCCGGTGGCGACGGTCCCGGCCGGGGACGACTTCGTCGTGAACCCGGCGCCGGCCGGCGCCCAGGATCTCAACAAGCTCAACCTCTACCGCCGGGAGGTCGATCAGCCGCCGGTGCCCTCGCTGACCATCTCCTCGTCGGGCCCGGTGTCGGCCAACACCACGACCTACTGCCAGAACCTGCTCCAGGTGGGCCTGCCGCGCATCGCCGGCGACCAGGCGATCCTCCAGGGCCAGCCCTCACCGTTGCCGGTTGCGAACAATCTCTTCACGTTCCTGGCCCTTCGGTTCATGGCCACGTTTCAGGACCAGCCGGCCTTCCTGCACTGCACGGCGCTGCTCGGGGTGCAGAACCCGGTCACCGTGACAACGGACGCCAACGGCGTTGCGTTGAGCGCCGCGATCAACCTCCAGCCCGGGCCGCTCGCCGCCGCGAGCCCCACCCCGAGCCCCAGCCCCAACAGGGGGGAGAAGCGGGACCCTGACCGGCGCGATGGGCGATCCTGAGGAAGGAACCCAGGCGAATTTCGCAGACGTACGGCACGAGCGGCGGACCATCGTGGTCCGCCGCTCGACGTACACCGCCGGCCGGCCACCTGACGCCGCCGTCGCCCCTGGGCACTGCCCAGCGCCGCTCCGAGTCTTGTACGAGTCCGGTGAGACCCCTTCACCATCGTAAGGCTGACTCCCCCTCTTGCGGCAAGACGCCCCCCGCGTGCCAGGCTGCCGCAGGGGAGGTGATGACATGGATCATGTGCTGTGGCTGGGCGGTGGCTGCGGGTCGGGCAAGTCTTCGATCGCGCGAGAGCTGACGCACCGCCTCGATCTCCGGCTGTACGCGGTGGACGCGCATGGCTACGACCATCACCGGCGGCTGGGCGGCCAGGACCTGGGCGGCCACGATGAGCGCTGGCTGCTGCCCACGCCGGAGCAGCTGGCCGACCGGTTCGTCCGCGAATCGGAGGAACGACTGACCCTCATATTCGATGACCTCACTGCGATGCGTGAGGGACCGCTCGTGCTTGCTGAAGGCGCGCAGCTCTTTCCCGAGCTGGTGGCGGCGCACCTTGCGTCGCCTGGGCACGGGCTCTGGCTGGTGCCGACCGATGAGTTCCAGCGCCGGGCGCTGGGGCAGCGTGCCGCGCCGCAAGCAACGTCCGACGCGGAGCGGGCCGGGCGAAACCGCCTGGCGCGGGATTCGATGCTCAATGCGCTGATCAGGCGCCAGGCGTCGGACATCGGCCTCACGGTGATCGAGGTCGATGGCAGCAGAACGCTGCTCGAGATGATGGAGGCGGTCCAGAGCCACTTCGCGGAGCACATCGCCGCCGGTCCGCGGGCTCGTGACGGCGCCGAGCGTCGACGCATCAGGCGGGAGGAGAACGAGAGCGTTCACAGCAACCTGGCCTCCTATCAGGCCGACGTGGGCATGGCGCAGGCGCCCATCTTCGACTTCGCCTGTGAGTGCGTCACGCTCGGCTGCCGGGAGCGCGTACGGCTCTCGATCGACGAGTACGGGACGACGCTGGCGCAGCCGGATCGCTTCGTAGTGGTGCCGGACCACCTCACCGAGATGGACCCGTGACGCACCCCTCCTCCTTCGGCAGCTCACGCGCGACCGCAGGCGGCCCGCGACGCTCATCGCACGGAGCCGGGCCCCGAGTATCAGCACGCCGGGAGCGAGCGGGTGCGGCCGACGCCGACCGCACCCCCGGAGGCCGCCTTGCTCTACGCGCCCCGCCGCGACCAGTGGCCCTCGTCGACCTCGGTCTCGGCGACTTCGAAGGTGGTCGCGTGGGCGACGAAGCTCACGTGCCGATTGACGGCGTACAGCCCTTGCGGTGCGCACAGGAACAACGACAGCGCCTGGTCGTGCGCGAGCCGCTCCATCTCGAGATCGAGCCGGTTGAGCTCCGCGCCGTCCGTCTGCCGGACATACCGC
>DATFRD010000196.1:0-7609 GCA_035263645.1 Candidatus Dormiibacterota bacterium
CCGGCCCAGGGCCCGGCCGGAAACGCCGATCGGCACCTCCGCTCGCCGTCGTCCGCGGGTGGCACCTCGTCCAGGGAGACGGGCCGGGCCGGCAGCCGGTCGAGGCGATCCTGCGCCTGCGCCTGGTGCTGGTGCGCGTGCGGGTCCGCGACGCGGGGAGGGACCCGACGATCAGCTCACCGTACGACTGGGCGGTGACTGACGCGTCCGGACAGGTGTACGGCGCGGTCGTCGACAGCATCGCCGGCGCCCTGCCCGAGGCCCGCTGTCGCAAACGGCTGGGCCGAGAACGGGGCAGACGCCCCGGCTACACTATGTCGCGCACATGGGGAGGGTGGGATGCCTTCGCGGCATCGGCATGGCTGAGCCCATGGCCGCAGGGGTCTGCCTGCTCGTCGTCGCGGCCGCCTTCCGGCCCATCGTGCTGGGAGACGGCGTGGGGTACTTCAGCTACCTGCATGCGGTTCTCGTCGAACACAGCCTGGACCTGACGCACGCGTACGCCGCCGCCACCGCCGCCGGGGTGAACAGCGATCCGCCCGGCCTCGAGGCCCCGACGGTGACCGGCCTCGCCGCCAACTACTTCCCGATCGGCTCAGCGATGCTGGCGGCGCCGGCCTACCTCGGCGCGCTCGTGCTGGGCGGCGTCGGGCAGGCGGACTACTCACCGCTCCTGGTCGGCGCGTTCACGCTCAGCTCGCTCGTGTGCGGCCTGCTCGCGCTGCTGCTCTGCTGGCGTCTGACCGGATCGGTGCCGGCGACGGTCGCGGTGGCGCTCTGCACCCCCCTGACCTACTACCTGCTCTCCGAGCCCAGCTACTCGCACACGTTCGGCGCGTTCGCGGTCGCGCTGTTCGTCCTGGCCTGGTGGCGCGGCCGCCACGAACGCGGTGCCTGGGGCTGGCTCTGGCTCGGCGTGCTGGCTGGCCTGATGGGACTCGTGCGCTGGCAGGATGCCACGCTGGGCGCCATCGCCCTGCTCACGCCGCCGGCACGCGGGCGCTGGCGCGTCGTGCTCATGGTCCCCGGTGCCCTCCTGGCCATCGGACCGCAGCTCGTCGTCGACCGCGTCATCTTCGGGACATGGTGGCCGCCGCGGCCGGGCGACCAGGGGCTGCACCTGCTGTCAGCCAACCAGCTGCTGGTCCTGTTCTCGAGCTGGCACGGTCTCTTCTCCTGGCACCCTTTGACGCTGGCCGCGGCCGCTGGCTTCCTGCTGGTCCGGGACCGGACGCTGCGGGTCGCCTGCCTCTACGCCCTGGTGTCGCAGACACTGATCAACAGCGCAGTCCCCGACTGGTGGGGCAGCGCGGCCTTCGGGGCGCGCCGGTTCGCCGACCTCGCTGCGTTCTGGGCGATCGGGCTGACCGCCCTGGCCGACCGTCTGCCTCGGGCGCTGACGCGGGCTTTCGTCGCGGTGGCCGCCATCTGGAACGTGCTGCTGATCGCGAACCTCGACTACGTGATCCGCAGCCCCGGCGACCCGGGCTATCCGGGCCTGCTGGCAGGCCAGGTCGCGGCCGTGCGATACGTGCCCCAGGTACTCGCGCGTGGCGTCGTCGTCCGCGACCTGCTGCTCACGAGGCCGTCCGGGCTCGCGTGGCTGGCCGCAGAGGCGGCTTGCGTCCTGGCCGTGGCCAGCCTGGCGATGTGGGCCCGCCGTGGGCGGGGTGCAGCCCAGCCCGCGGCCAGCCCATGGTCGATCGAGTGGGATGCGGTCGAGGCGGAGCTGCGTCCGTCGGCCTACCGACAGGTCCGGGAGGCCGTCGACCGCCTCGTGGCCGTCGTGGTCGGCCTGCTGCTCCTGCCGTCGGCCGCGCTGATCGCGATCGCCATCAGGCTCGACTCGCCCGGCCCGATCCTGTTCCGCCAGCTACGCGGCGGGTACCTCGGCCGGCCGTTCACGATCTTGAAGTTCCGGACGATGCGGGTGGACGCACCACCCTTCTCACCCAAGGTCCAGGAGTCCGACCCGCGGATCACCCGCGTCGGACGGTTCCTGCGGCGCAGCGGCCTCGACGAGCTGCCGCAGCTGTGGAACGTGATCCGCGGCGACATGACCCTCATCGGCCCGCGGCCCGAGCAGTACGAGCTGCTCGGCGCCTACGAGCCCTGGCAACACGAGCGGCACCTGATCAAGCCCGGGCTGACCGGGTGGTGGCAGGTGAATCATCGCGACGCGAGAGCGATGCGGCTGGGCGTCGAGAAGGACGTCTACTACGTGCGTCACCAGGGCCCTCGACTCGACGCGCTGATCCTCTGGCGCACGCTGCGGATCCTAGTCCTTGGCCTCCTGCCCCGGGGTGCGGGTGGGGCCGATTCGCGGCCGCCGTCCGATGACATCCCGCCGCCCGCCTGCCCGCGGGGTTCGACCAGCCCAGCAGCCCAGGAGGAGGTCGCGAGCGATGTTCCGTGACGCGCTCCGCCGGCTGCTTCGGGCCGGCATGGGGGCCGCGGCCTACGACGTCGATCCCCTGATCGACGAGCGCCTGGCCCGTCAGGTCCTGGCGGACGTGCTGCCGAGAGCGCTTCGCGGCCTGCTGCTCAAGCCCTGGCTGGGCTCGTGCCAGGGCATCCCCCTGGTGGGCCGCGGCGCCCGCGTCACCAACCCCCAGCGGATCTGCTGCGGACGCGGGTTCGCGATCGAGGACGGCGCCGAGATCCAGGGCCTGTCGCGCCTGGGCATCCACTTCGGAGACAACGTCACGATCGGCCGCCAGGCACAGATCCGGCCCAGCGGGTACTACGGCCGCGACCTGGGCGTCGGGCTCACGGTCGGTGACAACTCCAACATCGGCGCCCTCTGCTACCTGGGCGCGTCCGGAGGCATCACCATCGGCCACCACGTACTGATGGGCCCATCGGTCGTCGTCCTCTCCGAGGAGCACTGCTTCGACGACCACACGCTGACCATCAAGGCGCAGGGCGTCCGCCGGCTGCCGACCGTGATCGAGGACGACGTCTGGCTGGGCGCCAGGGCGACGATCCTCGGCGGCACCCGGGTCGGCCGTGGCTCGGTCGTGGCCGCGGGCGCCGTCGTCCGCGAGGACGTGCCGCCCTTCAGCGTGGTGGCGGGCGTCCCCGCCCGGGTGGTCGGGGAGCGAAGGCGTTGAGCCTGGCGCAGGCCGCCGCACTCGCGGTGTACGCGGCACTGATGCTGGCTGCGCTGGCCTGGGTCTGGGTCAGGCCGCGGTACGCCATCCTCCTGCTGCTCGTGCTGCTGCCGCTGCACACGCTTGCGATGACGCTGCTCTTCCATTTCCTGCATCCCTCGCGGACGGTGCTGGGGGTCTATCAAGCCTGGAAGGACGCCATCGTCGTGGTGGCACTGCTCCGCGTGGCCTCCAGCCGCCCAGCGTGGGCCGGCCAGAGGCTGCATGGCGTCGACCTCGCGGTGGCGCTCATGGCGGGGGTAGCGCTGCTCTCGATTCCCTTCCACCGGGCGCTCGGCCTCGGCGGGGAGGTTCTCGCCTTCCGCAACGACTTCATGCTGGCGCCGCTCTACCTGCTGGGCCGGCTCACGCCCGCCGGCGCGAGGGGCCGGCTGGCGGCCGTGGTGGCGCTGGCGAGCACAGGCATCGCGATCACCGCCGTCGGCGTGGTCGAGCGCTTCGTCGATCCCATCCCGCTGCTTCGCGCGATCGAGCTGCCGGCCTTCGAGCGGTTCGCGTATCACTTCGTCTTCCTGAGTCCGTATGGGCTGCCCTACAACTACTTCCAGGCGAACTTCGCCCGCCGCGTCGGCTCGGTGCTGCTCAGCGCCGTGGACCTGGCCACCCTCGGCGGGCTGACCATCGCGGCCGGCGCCGGCCTGCTGCGCCTGCGGGGATCGCGATGGGCGACCGCCCTTTCCGTCGCGGCGCTGGTCGCGGGGGTCGCCGCGCCCGTGCTGGCAGCGGGCCGGCTCGACCTCGTGCTGCTGCCGGTCCTGCTGGCGCTGGCGCTGGCGCTCACGAAGCGCCTCCTGCCCGTCGCCGCAGCCGCGGCGGTTTTGGTCCTCCTCTTCGGCCTCTTCGACGCGACCTTCTACGCCCAGCGCTACCCTGACCTGCCCGGCAACGCCCGGCCCGCTGCGTCCGCGGCCACCAGCAGGTTCGCCGCCGCCGCGCCAACGCCCGGTGCCGGCGCCGCCGTCGCGCCAACACCCGGTGGGGGCGCCGCCGCCACGCCAACGCCCGGCGCCGCCGCCACGCCAACGCCCGGCGCCGCCGTCACGCCGCTGGTTGTCAGCGGCGACGAGTCGCTTGCCGTGCACCTGCGGTCGATCGAGCAGTCCGGCTCGACGGCGCTGCGCCACCCGCTGGGCCAGGGCCTCGGAGCGGCCGGGCTGAGCGCCGCGCGCAACCAGCAGGCGCCCGGCGAGGGCCAGCTCTACGCCATCGCGGCGGACCTCGGCGTGCCGGGCCTGCTCGCCCTGCTCGCCGTGGTCGTCGCTGCGGGCGTGACCGCGTGGCGCGCGGCGCGAGCCGGGCCTGAGCCGCCGTTCGCCGTGGCGACGTTCCTCGTGCTGTTCGTCATCGGGGCCACCATCCCGATCGGCGAGGTCTTCACCAACCTCACGGCCGTGGCTGCCGGCTTCTGGATGCTCGGTCAGCTGGTGCGCTGCGCTCGCGCACCGGCTCCTGGGCCGGTTCTGCTGGACGTCACGTGCCTGCGGACCGCCCAGGCCGGCGTCCGCCGCTACACGGAGGGGCTGCGGGAGAGCCTCGGCCTCCTGGCGCCTGCCGTCCCGACGCGGGAGACCGGCGCGCCCGTTCCCGGCTACCGCGCGCCGGACACGGCCGCGCGCAAGGTGCTCCGGCACGGGCTCCTGCTGGGCTGGTACCAGGTCGGACTGCCGCTGGTCGCCGCCGTCAGGGGCGCTCGCCTGGTCGTCTGTCCGGAGTACTACTGTCCGTGGTTCGCCCCCTGCCCGCGCCTGGTCGTCTTCCACGACACGCTGTTCTGGGAGCGGCCCGAGTACCGGCGGTGGTGGCGCGCACTGCTCTGGCTCAACGCCAGGGGGCCGGCGCGGCGGGCGGAGGTGGTGGCCACGCCGTCTGCCAGCCAGACGGCCGGCGTGGCCCGGCTGCTGTCGCGGCCCCCGAGCAGCGTCGTGGTGCTGCCGCCCCTGGTCCGGCCCGCCCCGGTGCCGGCGGCGCTGGCGGGAGACCTCCGCGAGCTGGGGCTGGAGCCGGGCTACCTGCTGCACCTGGGTGCGCTGGAGCCGAGGAAGGACATCCCCTCCCTCGTGGACGCCTATGCGGCCGCCCGCGCCGGCGCGCCCGACCTGCCTCCGCTGGTACTGGCCGGCCCCCGCTCGCCGATCGCCGCGCTCGACGACCACGCCCGGATCGAGGAGGCGATCGACCGCCATCACCTGGCGGGCGCGGTCCGCACCATCGGAGCCGTCCCCGAGCACAGGCTGCCCGCGGTCCTCCACGGTGCCGCCGCCCTGGTCGCCGTCGGTCGGGCCGAGGGCTTCGGGCTGCCCCTGGCCGAGGCGATGGCAGCCGGTGTGCCGGTCGTGGCCGTCGCCTCACCCGCAACCTCGGAGGTCGTCGGAGACGCTGGCCTCCTGGTCCCGCCGGGCGACACGGACGCCCTGGTGGCCGCGCTGCGCCTGGTCGCCTCCGATCCGGACCTGCGTGCCGAGCTCGGGGAGCGCGGCCGCCGGCAGGCCCGCCGGTTCGGCGGCGAGGCCGCGGCGGCCCGGCTGCGCACGCTGCCGGTGTCGCCCTGACCAGGCTGCGGGTGCTGGCCCTGCACGCCAGCGACGAGCGCTACGGCTCGGACCGCGTCTTCCACGATGTCGTCGTCGGGCTGGACCGCGACCGTTTCGAGCCGGTCGTCGTGCTGCCTCGTGACGTGCCGGGCGGTGGTGACCTGGGCCGCCGACTGTCTGTGGCAGGGCTGGAGGTCCACCGCCGGGACCTGGCGGTCCTGCGGCGCCGATACCTGGCCCCTGCGGGCCTGCCTGTGCTGGCCACGCGGCTCGCTCGGGACGCCGTCCAGCTCGCCTGGCTGGCCGGCCACCTCCGCTGCGACCTCGTCTACACGAACACCGCAGCCGTGCTCGGCGGCGCCCTGGCAGCGCGGCGCAGCGGACGTCCTCACGTCTGGCACGTGCACGAGATCGCCGAGTCGCCGCGAGCGGTCAGCCGGCTGCTGCGTGCCAGCATCGCCCACCTGAGCACCGAGGTGATCGCCGTTTCGCAGGCCGTCTCGCGATGGATCGGCCCGCTGAAGTGTCCCCTGACCGTGCTCCACAACGGCGTCGGCGGGCCCAGGGCGACGCCCGCCGGCCGGGCCGCAACGCGAGAGCGGCTGCTCGCCGGGTGCGCCGGTCCCCTGGTGGGCTGGGTCTCCAGGGTCAGCTCGTGGAAGGGGCAGGAGCGGTTCGTCGACATGGCGGAGCGGGTGGCGACCGCCCGGCCGGACGCCGTGTTCGTGCTGGCCGGCGGAGCTGTCCCCGGCCAGGAGTCGCTCGTCGACGCCCTCCGCGGCCGTATCGCCGCCAGCACGCACCGCGACCGCATCCGCTACCTCGGCGAGGTGGCGGACGGTCCCGCTCTGGTCGGCGCCCTGGACCTGCTGGTCACCTGCCCAACCCGGCCCGACCCGCTGCCGCGCGTCGTGGCGGAGGCGCTCTGGCAGGGTGTGCCGGTCCTGGGCGTGCGGACGGGTGGGATCCCCGAGCTGGTCGAGGACGGCCAGACCGGCCGTCTGGTCGGCAGCGCCGAGCCGGCGGACCTCGCGGCTGGCCTGCTCGAGCTGCTGGAGCCGGGGACGCTGGCCAGCATGAGCCGGCGCGCCGCCCAGCTCGGCGACCGGTTCGCGGTGGCGCCGTTCGTCGAGCGGGTCGGGGCCATCCTGGACCGGGCCGCCGGGAGCCCCGGGGCCGGCGAGGGGCCGTGAGGATGGCTGACATCGGCGGCCTGCGCGACTACCTGGACAGCCGCTTCCGGACCTGCGACGAGGATGGGGTCTACTACGCGCACCAGCCGATCTACGGCTTCCGTGGCGGCCGCTGCGAGCCCGATCTCTTCGACCGCTACATCCGGACGGACCAGATCCTGCGCGCCCTGTCCACCGGGCCGTTCCAGACGCTGCTGGACGTGGGCGCCGCCGAGGGCTACAAGGCGCACCTCGCCCACCGGTTCCGCGGCCTCCGCGTCACGGCGAGCGACCTCTCCGGGCAGGCCTGCCGGCGGGCCGCCGAGCTCTTCTCGATCCCCTCCGTGGCCGCCGACGCCCGCCACCTCCCGTTCGGTCGGGAGGCCTTCGACGTGGTGCTCTGCAGCGAGACGCTGGAGCACCTCCCGGACTGGGAGGTCGCGCTGCGCGAGCTCCTGCGCGTGGCGAGGATGGCGGTCGTGGTGACCGTCCCCCACGAGCCCGAGGCGGCCGTCCGCTCGATCCGCGATCGCAGCGTCCGCTTCGGCCATGTCAGCCGGTTCGAGCTGGGATCGCTGGACCACCTGCGCGCCGAGGGACACGTGGTGGTGGCGAGGCGGCTGATCGCCAGGAGGCTGCGGCTGCCCCAGGTCCTCGTGGAGGCGGTGCCCCGCAGGCACCACGGCCTCACACGCTACCCACCGGCCCTGTTCGACGCCTACAACGCAGTCCT
>DATFRD010000197.1:0-4510 GCA_035263645.1 Candidatus Dormiibacterota bacterium
GGTCCTCGACCTGTTCGCGGCCTACCTCAGCGACGGGGACGCCGAGACCCTGGTTCGGATCCTCGGCCGCATCCGCGACGGAGCTCGAGGCGAGGCGGGTGGGTGACGGGGGACGCGGGCGGGTCCGGGCGACCGGCGAGCCGGCGTGAGCCGGGAGCGGCCGTCGCGGATCAGCGCGTGACGGTGTCGGGCAGCAGGTCCATCGGGGCCGCGGCCCAGTATGCGCGCTCGGCGATCCGCCGGAGCGGGCTGCCGTCGAACGCCCAGCACATGGGCCCCACCCACCGCCGCGGCGCGTACCCCAGGCTGCGCTGCAGCACCGCGAGCGCTCCGTAGCCGGGCCGGGCCGCCAGCACGAGGCGGCGGTACTCGCGCAGCGCGCGCGCCAGGGGCAGCCCCTCCGTCAGCACCCGGCGCCCCAGGCGGCCGGCGGCGTAGCCGAAGGCCAGGGCGGGCCGGATGCCCTCACCCGTCAGGGGCAGGCACTGCCCGGCGGCGTCGCCGACCAGGAACACGCCGCCCGCGGTCGGACGGCGCAGGCGTGCCGGAAGACCACCGCCGTGCAGGTGGGCACCGGCAGAGGGCTCGCCGAGGAAGCGATCGAGCCGCGTGCGCAGGCCGGCGCTCTCCCGGTACGTGATGACGCCGACGCGACGGTGGTCGCCGGCCGGGAAGTCCCACGCGTATCCGTGCCTGATCGCGTCCGGCTGGACCCAGAAGTGGAGGCCCTCGCCACCCCCAGGCAGGCGCAGCTCCAGGCCCAGGCTCTCGGGAGCGCGCACGTCGCCGGCCAGCACCGCGCGCCAGCCCGTGGCGTCCACGACGACGGGCGCCTCGAACGTGCCGCGGGAGGTGACCACCCGGCCGCCGGAGTCCAGGCCGCGGACGGTCGCCTGCAGGAAGCAGGCGCCCGCGCGCGCGAAGAGCACCTCGCAGAACCGCGCGTAGTCGAATGTCGCCCAGGAGTGGCTCGTGGGAAAGCGATGGCCCGGCCCCCGGCCGGGCAGGTGCATGACGCAGTGGGGATGGACCTGCTCCAGCGCTTCCAGCGTGCCCAGGCGGCGCAGCACGGGCAGCGGCGCAGCGCAGGCGGACGTCTGGCCGGCGCCCACCGGAGCCCGGTCGATCAGCAGGACCCGGCCGGCGCGGGCCAGCCCCAGCGCGGCGGCCAGCCCGCCGAAGCTGGCGCCGGCGACCACCGCGTCCCATCGCTCGTCGTCCACGGCTGCGTCCATCTTCCACCAGCCTGACGCATGCGCGGTCAGGCGGTGATCAGCCGGGCGTCAGGGCGTCACCACCAGCGCGCCGACCGCCTGGCTCAGGTAGCGGTCGGGCCACTCCAGGTCCAGCCGGTCCCAGGTGCGGCCCGCGTCGGCGGAGCGATAGAGGCCCCGATTGCTGGCCGCGTAGAACGCGCCCGGCTCGGCGGGGCTCGCGGCCAGCACCGCCCGCGTCGTCCCCGTGGGGTCGGGCAGGCCGTCCCTCACCTCCTGCCAGGGCGAGCCCGCGGAGCGCCGGTACACGGTGGCGCTCGCCTGCGAGGCGTCGTGGGCAGTCCGCGGCGACGAGGCCCCGGAGACGAGGAGGGTCTCCGGGTCGGCCGGGTCGAGCGCGACGCTCCACAGGTAGTGGTGGCCCAGCCCCTCGTCGGGACGCTCCCAGGTCTCGCCGCGGTCGCGACTCACGTTGAAGCCCCGGCCGGGCGCGAAGACCCCGTCGCCGGCGGCCGACCAGAGACGGTCCGGGATGAGTCGGTGGACGGCCAGCGTGTGCGTGTCGAAGGGTCCGTCGGCGACCCGGTCGAGCCACGTCTCGCCCCAGTCGAAGCTGCGTACGAGCGCGCCAGCCTCGATGCAGACGTAGACCGTGCCGGGCCGATGCGGGTCCGGCGTGATCCAGCGCACGTGGCTCGTGTACGGCCGCGGCGGGAAGCTCCACTCGGGCTGCGAGGGAAGCTTGGTCAGCGCCGTCAGCTCCCGCCAGGTGCGGCCGTCGTCCTCGGACCGAAAGAGGGCGCTCGGCTCGGTCCCCGCGTAGAGGACAGGGCTGCCGCCGGCGCGCTCGATCGGGCTGGCTGCGACCGACGTCAGGTCGGCTGTGGCCAGCCGCTCGCCCCGGGCCTCCCAGGTGGCGCCGGCGTCCGCCGTCGCCCAGAGGCCAACCCCGCTCGTCCCGCACCACACCCGCTCCGGCCGGTCCGCGTCGGCGGCCAGGCAACGCGGGGAGCGACCCACGAGCTCGCGGCTCGCCCGCCAGCCCGCTGTGCCCCCGCGCGCCACCACGAGCTCGTCGTCCAGGGCCAGGTAGGCGGTCGTCATCGCATCACCTCCTGAATCAATCATGCGCGACACCCGGACCGCCCGGCCCGAGGTCATCTCGATCGGTGAGAGATAACGATTGCGGCGCGCGAGCGCGCACGCTCTCACCCGCGCGCAGGTGCTGCGGACGGCAGTGGTGCTAGCCTCCCCTTCCGGGTGGGAGCCCCCTCCCCGGGGGGCCGGCGGTAGGGACATGGATCAGGAGGAATGCGCTTGGCACGGCTGACCGCCGACTCGGGCTCGATGCCCACCGTGTTCCGGTGGTACGCCACCGGCCTGGTCAAGGCCTGGTCGGCCTACGACGCGTTCATCTACTCGTTCATGTCGGTGAACCTGGTGACGCTGGGGCTCTTCGCGATGTCCTTCGCGTACGCGATCCCCAACGGCCAGCTCCTCGCCGCGGTGCTCTTCACGGGCGTCGCCGTGACCTTCCTGGTGATCGTCTACGCCGCCCTGATCGCCGTCATACCGAGGGCGGGCGGCGACTACACGTGGCAGAGCCGCATCCTGGGCGGCGGCATCGCGTTCGTGCTGGCCATGACCGGCTGGTGGTTCATCCTCTGGCACTGGACGCCGATCTATGCGAACATCCTGGTCGTCCAGTTCATCGCGCCCCTGCTGGCGACGATCGGCGAGCAGAGCGCGGCCACCTGGTTCACGACTCCGACCGGCATCTTCGTCAGCTGCCTCATCACCCTGGCCTTCGTGGGCGTCGTGGTGACGCTGGGCATGGAGGCGTACGCCCGCATCCAGAAGTTCTGCTTCTACGGCGGCATCCTGGCCCTGCTCGTGCTCTGCGTGGTGCTGCTGGTGAGCAGCCAGAGCGACTTCCAGAGCGCGTTCAACCGGGAGGCGGCCAGCCTCTTCGGGGCCAGGGGCGACGCCTATCACCAGACGATCGACCTGGCCAGGAGGGGAGGCTTCGCAGCGACGCCGTTCAGCTTCTTCGCCGCCGGGCCCAGCCTGCTCCTGGTGCCGTTCGTCGCGTTCTACCTGCTGCGGCCGAACTGGGTCGCGACCATGTACGGGGAGGTCCGCAACGCCAGGGAGTACTGGCGGCCCTTCTCCAGCATGTTCTTCGGCCTGTGGATCACCGTCATCCTGACGGCCATCGTTCTGCTGCTGACGGCGAAGACGATGGGCTGGGAGTTCTACAACTCGGCGAACAGCCTGTTCTGGAACAGCACGGTCCCGAAGGCGCCGCAGCCGGTCATCCCGGTCTGGCCCTACCCGGTGCTCCTGGCCGCCTGGCTGATCCCCAACCACGCCGTCCAGTTCATCCTGGTCGCCGTGATGGGGCTCTGGTTCTTCGGGTGGGCCGGGACCCTGTTCCTGTCGTCGACCCGGGTGATCTTCGCGGCCGCGTTCGACCGGGTGCTGCCGGCCTGGGCCGCCAACCTCTCGGCCAACCGGCGCGTCCCCTATGGCGCCCTCCTCCTGATGGTGGTGCCGTCGATCGTGATCAGCGCCTTCTACGCGTACAGGCCCGGCTTCTCGACCTACACCCTCGACGCCACGCTGGTGATCGCGGTCACCTACCTGGGCACGATCATCGCGGCGACCATCCTGCCCTGGCGGCGGCGGGACATCTTCGCCAGCTCGCCGATCGCGCAGTACCGGATCGCCGGCATCCCGATCATCACCATCGCCGGCATCCTGACCAGCGCGTTCCTGATCTACAACCTGGTCAAGTGGGCGACGGACTCGGTCTACGCCGTCAACAACCAGTCGTCGGCCATCTACATGGGAGCCATGTACCTGCTGGCCATCCTGATCTACCTCGTGGCCCGGGTGGTCCGCGGCCGCCAGGGCATCGACCTGGCCCGGATCCACGCCGAGATCCCCGTGGACTAGATGATTGATTCCGATTGGCGGCGAGAGATTCGGTGGCCAGGTGCCCCAGATCGTGGGCCTGCGCCGAGGACCGGAGCGAGCCTATTCGTTAATAGGCGAGCGAGGACCGCAGAAGCAGGGCCGCGAGATCCCGGGGTCCCCACGAAATCGCGGTGGTGGGGTGCGGATTTCGTGGGGTGGGATGGGGTGCATGGGCGCCGAAGATCCGCCGACAATTCGGAATCAATCATCTGGTGCCGGCGGTCACCCATGGCCTTGCCGCGGGGGCTGGTATCCTCACCGTGTCCGATGAGATAAGAGCTTCCGGCGCACCGACTCGCGGCGTCGACTCAGGCGCC
>DATFRD010000198.1:0-2758 GCA_035263645.1 Candidatus Dormiibacterota bacterium
TGCGCTCCGACGCCGTCCGCGATCACTCGCCGGAGTGGTCCCAGGACGGCTCGACGATCGCGTTCCTGGGCCGCCGCGGCGCCCGCGACCAGCTGTTCGTGGCGCCCGCCGGCGGCGGCGAGGCGCGGCAGCTGACCGCGGTCCCCGACGGCGTCCTGGCCATGCGCTGGTCGCCGGACGGCCTCACGCTGGCCTTCGTCGCCCCGGCGGTTGGCGACCCGGACGGCGTGGTCGATGACCCGCGGCCCCCCGAAAGCGAGGAGCAGGCGCGACGCCCGCCCATCGCCAGGGTGGTCCGCAGCCTCAGCTACAAGGGCGACGGCGTCGGGTACTTCGACGGGCGTCACCCGCACCTGTTCGTCGTTCCGGCCGCCGGCGGCGAGGCGCGCCAGCTCACCGCCGGCGCCTGGTCGGTCGAGGGGTTCGACTGGTCGCCCGACGGCAGGTCCCTGGTGCTGAGCGGCGACGCCGAGCCTGACGCGGACCTTCGGCGCACCCGCCGGCTCTACGTGCTCGACCCCGACGCTCCGGACCGCGCCTCCTGGCGGTCCATCGCCGACGGTCTGGAGCTCAGCTCCCCGGCCTGGTCGCCGGCCGGGGACCTGGTCGCGTTCATCGCCCCGCTGGACTCGGAGGGCGGCCGCATCCAGCGGGTGTGGGTGGTGCCGGCCGCTGGCGGAGGGGTCCCCCGGTGCCTCACTGCGGACGTCGACCGGTCGGTCGGGGGCGCGGTCATCACGGACATGAGGGCCGGCCACGGCGCGAGGCTCCAGTGGTCCGACGACGGGCGCCGCCTCTACTTCCTGGCCTCGGGCCCTGGCGTGGTGGATCTCTGCTCCGTTGACCTGGCCGGCCGGGTGGCCGTCGAGGTGGCGGCCGGGCGTCGGTCGCTGCAGGACTTCGACGTCGGCGCCGGCCGCACGATCGTCTGCGCCGGCGACGCGACCACGCCGGCCGAGCTCGTCCTGGCCGAGACGGACGGGGAGCGGGCTCTGACGGACGCGAACCCGTGGCTGAGGGAGCGCTACGTCGCCGCGCCGGAACGCCACGTGTTCACGGCGGCCGACGGCCTGGAGATCGAGGCCTGGCTGCTGAAGCCGCCCGGATTCGACCCGGCCCGCAAGCACCCGCTGGTCCTCGAGGTCCACGGCGGCCCCCACGGTCAGTACGGCTGGGCCTTCTTCCACGAGTTCCAGGTCCTGGCCGGGATGGGGTTCCTGGTCTTCTACGCGAACCCGCGCGGATCCGACGGATACGGCGAGGCGTTCCGGCGCGCCTGCGTGCGCGACTGGGGCGGCCGGGACTACGAGGACCTGATGACTGCGCTGGACGGGCTGATCGAGCGCACAGGCTTCGTCGACGAGGCGAGGATGGGCGTGGCCGGCGGTTCCTACGGCGGCTTCATGACCAACTGGATCGTGGGCCACACCGACCGCTTCGCTGCCGCGGTCTCGATGCGCTCGATATCGAATCTGGTCAGCGAGTTCGCCCAGCACGATATCGTCCTCTGGAGCGAGCTGGAGATGGGGCCCCGGCCCTGGCCCGACCCGGACGAGCTGTGGCGCCGCTCGCCAATCCGCTACGTGAACGAGATGCGGACGCCGCTGCTGCTCCTGCACGGCGAGATGGACCTGCGCTGCGCCATCTCCCAGGCGGAGGAGCTGTTCGGCGCCCTCCGGCTGCTGGGCCGGAAGGTCGAGATGGTCCGCTTCCCCGGCGAGTCGCACGACCTGTCCCGGAACGGGCGCCCCGACCGTCGGGTGGAGCGGCTGCGTCGCATCGCCGGCTGGTTCGAGGCGCACCTGCTCGGCCGGGCGGCGAGCGGCCGCGAGGGCGCCGCCGCGTCCTAGAGTCCTTGGTGCCCCTCCCCCCTTGCGGGGGAGGTGGCCCGGAGGGCCGGAGGGGGTTCTGCGATGAGCCGCCGGGTCGGAGTCATGGTTGCCGTGCTTCCTGCGTAGGCTGGGACCGCGGTGGGAGGGATCGTGGCGGAGATCTGGCGCTACCCGGTCAAGTCGATGCGCGGCGAGCGGCTGCGCGGCACGCCGGTGACTGCTGCAGGCCTGCCGGGCGACCGGCGCTGGGCCCACGTGGACGGGCGCGGCTTCCCGGTCACCGGCCGCCGCGACCCGCGCCTCGTCGCCACCGAGTCGCGGCGCCGCGCCGACTTCCCCTACGAGGTGGTGGAGGACCCGGCCGGCATCTTCGACGTGGCGCCGCTGCTCCTGGTCAACCTGGCCAGCCTGGCGGCGCTGGCCCGGGATGCCGGGGGCGCCATCGACCACCGGCGCTTCCGGGCGAACGTCTACCTGCGCGGCCTCGAGCCGGACGCCGAACGGGCGTGGATCGGCGGCAGGCTCCGGCTGGGCTCGGCGCTGGTGGAGGCGGTGATGCCCTGCGAGCGCTGCGTGATGATCACGATCGACCCGGACACGGCCGAGCCGGCGCCGGACCTGCTCCGGGTCCTGACGGTGACCAGGGCGAACCTGATGGGGGTGTACTGCCGGGTCCTGGAGCCCGGCCGGGTCGCGCTGGGCGACCTCTGCGAGCCGGCCTGACCCGGAAGTGCCGCACCTGTCCGAGCTGGGTTCATTAACGGGCCAGGTTGCCAGCGCGGGTGCCCTGCCGTACGCTCCGCGCGCCGGCCGCAACCCGGCCCGGCCTGCGCTACGTTCTAACGGTGGAGGTGACGTCCCGATGGCCATAGCCGCGTTCTCGCCCGAATGGGCGCAGGCGTTCAAGGAGGAGATCAACCGGAGCC
>DATFRD010000199.1:0-12333 GCA_035263645.1 Candidatus Dormiibacterota bacterium
ATGACCCCGATCCAGGTGCAGAGCTCCTCCAGCTCCGGCACGATGTGACTGGAGACCAGGATGGTCTTGCCCATCCGCCGCAGCTCCCTGATCAGCTCACGCATCTCGACTCGGGCGCGCGGGTCGAGGCCGGAGGCAGGCTCGTCCAGCAGCAGCACCCGGGGATTGTGGACGAGGGCCCTGGCCAGGCAGAGGCGCTGCTTCATGCCGCGGCTCAGCGTGTCCACCTGGTCGCCCGCTCGCTCGCTCAGGTCGACGAGCGCCAGCAGCTCGCGCGCCACGGCGCGGCACTGGCGCGGCGGCACGTCGTGGCAGTCGGCGTAGAACTCGAGGTACTCCAGCGTGGTCAGCCGGTCGTAGACGCCGAAGAAGTCCGGCATGTACCCGATGAGTCGGCGGACGCGGAGCGGGTGTCGGTCGACGGGTATGCCGTCGATGGTCGCCACGCCGCCGTCCGGCGGCGTCAGGGTGGCCAGGATCCGGATCGTCGTGGTCTTGCCTGCGCCGTTGGGGCCGAGGAAGCCGAATATCTCGCCCGGCGGCACGCTGAACCCGAGGTCGTGCAGGGCAACGTGCCGCCCGTACCGCTTCTGCAGCCCCTCGACCGCTATCACGTCAGATCGGTCCCTCCCCCCTTGCGGAGGAGCAGGTCTTCACGGCAGTGTCGTCGCCGATAGCACGATCGGGACGCCCCGGCTCGGGTGCGTGCGGAGCCGGACCACGCCGGCGGCGGTCTCGCCCGCCGTGAGCGGCACGGCCGGCGCGACCTGGCCGGGGAAGGCCGATGACAGCGACACCGTCCGCCAGGAGCCCAGGTTCCAGTCGTAGACGTCGACGGGCACGGTGCCCTGCGGACCGAACGCCGTGGCCGCCAACCCGACGCGGCCGGTCAGCCCCGGCGGCAGCTCGATCTCGTAGGCGTCGAGCGCGCCGGGCCGGGCGCCGGCGAAGCCGGATACCAGGTGGGCCTGGGGCTCGATGCCCGACAGCGAATCGGCCGACTCCAGCACCACGGGCAGGTCCACCAGGGCGCGGAACGAGCCCGTCAGTGGCGTGCCGTTCACGCGAACCGTCCCGACCGGGTCCGTGGTCGCGACGAGGGCCAGGTCGCTGGGGCGCCCGACCACCTGGCTCGCGGCCAGCGTCACCGTGGAGCTCTGGAGGCCAGGCTGGGGGATCGGGCCCACCACGAGACCCCCCTTGCCGACGGCGAAACCCGGAGGGCCCGCCGGCAGAGCCGCGTCGACGGCGGCCGTCGCGCCGGGAGCCAGGGCCGGGACGAGCGCGGTGGCCTTCCCGGACCCCGTGACCAGCTGGATGTCGCGGAGCGTGCGGGCCGTGTGATTGGTCACCTGGCCGCGTATCCGTCCGTGCTCCACGCTGAGCACCGCCTCGACCGCCAGCGCGGGCCCGGTCCCGGGCGGGAGGTCGCGGGTCACGCCGAGCGTCGTCACCGGCCTCACGTCCCAGACGGGCACGTTGGTCAGCAGGACCTCCGGCCGGGGGCCGGACGTGATCACCGCCTCCCGGTCCGCCTGGCCGACCGGGCCGGACGTGGCCACGGCGGTCGAGACGAGGGAGTCGGCCGGCACCGTCAGGCTGATGTCGCCCGGGCGCGGCGTCAGGATGGCGTCGAACGTGTACGTCTCGACCACGCCGTCGGGGCCCAGCCGCAGCGTCTGCAGGCCGGTGGCCTGGTAGTCAGCGGCCCTGGTCCCGAATCCCACCCAGTAGGAGCCGGCAGTGAACGCCACCGCCAGCAGCGGGGCGATCAGCCAGAGCAGGCCGCGACGGCCTATGCGCCTCAGGACGACGTAGCTCAGCACCGTCACCAGAAGCCCGTAGCCAGCCAGGAGCAGCGCCAGGAGCCCGAACGGCGGCGAGGGCGCGGGCAGGGCCCTCAGCACCTGGTCCAGCGACCCCACGGGCGCCGACCACGACCCGGGCCCCCACCCCCGCAGTCCGACGCCGGGGAACGGGGGCGCGAAGGGACCGGAGGTCTGCACGCCGGCCTGGGTCCCGCCGACGGCCCGGGCGATGGCCTGGCTCCAGCTGAGCGCGGCCATGTCGAGCTGGGTGTCCAGGGGCTGGGCCAGCGGGTCGAACGTCAGGGTCACGATACGCCCGGCTCCATGCCGGCCCTCGACGATCAGCGGCTCTCCCGCCGGCGACGTCACCGACGCCCGCGCCCAGGGCGCCACCTGGCCCGTGACGACCTGAACGACGGCCGGCGAGGCCAGCCCGGCCAGCTCGGCCATGGGGGCGAGCGGCGCGCTGGCCACGTCCGCCGGCCGCAGGGGCAGCAGCTCCTCCGGAAGCGGCTGCAAGACCCGGCGCCACGAGGCCCCGCCCACCAGCACCAGGGCGCCTCCCAGCCCGACGAAGTCCTCGAGGGCCCGGACCTGCGCAGGGCTGAGGGCGGCTGCGCTGAACTGGTCGACGACGACGCCGTTCAGCCCGCTGAGGTAGACGGCGCTGGTCGGGAACGCCTGCGCGGAGGCGAACTGGGAGACGGCCAGGCCCAGCCCGGTCAGGGCCCTGAGCGACGCGTCGATCCGCTGTCCCGCCTGGGTCACGTCGCTGAGCACGGCGATCGCGGCGCTGGCGGGGGGCGCCGACTGCAGCCCGGCCCGGGCCACCAGCCCGCCCTGCTGGTCGCGAAGCTCTGCGTGGTACCCGCCCGGCGGCTCGATGACGTACACCGGCACGGTGCGCTCGGCAGCCGCGGGCACGCTGAGCGGCACGCGGTACTCGGGCACGGACTGGAACGGGGGATAGGTCCCGACCGAGCTGGGGTTGCGGACCAGGCGTGCTTCTCCGGTGAACGTCGCCCCGCTGTCGTTGCGCACGCCGACGACGTACGCCGTCCAGGCGCCGAGCCGGCCGGGAGCGTTCCAGCGCGTGCTGAGGGTCAGGGTCAGGCCGCTGTCGACGGCTCGGCCGGGCGTCGCCAGGGCAGCGAGGAGGATGCCCGCCACGGCCGTGCCGGCGGCCAGCCGGGAGCACCGCGCTCCGAGCCGATGGGCCGAGACGGCAGGGGGCAGGGGCAGCATGCTCTCCAGCGCAACGCCGAGTTCGGGGCCAGGGTAACGGCCGCGTCAATGTTGGCGGCGCCGGGGGGGCGCCTGGGGGCGCTGGCGGCCCACGCCGCCGACGTCGCCATCGAGCGGATCTGACGCCCGCGCCCGGCGCGCGGCGCTCGATGCCGCGCCCGGCTGGGGACATGCAGGTCAGCAGCCGGCGCCCGGCGTCGCCGCGATCCGGCCGACCCGGTTGCCGTCGTCCTCCGCAAACCAGACCGCCCCGTCCCGGCCGGCGGCGATGCCGACGGGGTCGACGCCGGGGATGGCGAACTCGACGACCTGGCCTTTCGGGTTGATCGAGGCGACGGCGCTGCGGCCCGCCTCGGTGACCCAGACGGCGCCGTCAGGGGCCAGCGTCAGCGTGGAGGGGGCGGCGCCGGGGGTGGGCAGGCTCAGCTCGGTGACCGAGCCCGCGGGGGTGACACGCCCCACCCGGTCGGCGCCCTTCTCGGCGAACCAGACGCTGCCGTCCGGCATCCCGACGAGGTGCGCGGTCCCGCTGTTCGGGGTCGGGATGGCGAACTCGCTGAACCGGCCTGTGGCCGTCACGCGGCCCACCTTGTTCGCCCCCGACTCGGCGAACCAGATGCCACCGTCGGGCGTGGCCGCGATCCCGTTCAGCACGCTCCGCGGCGTCGGTACCACGAACTCGGCGAGCACGCGGCCGGCGAGCGACATGCGGCCGATGCGGTTGGCGCCGCCCTCGGTGAACCAGATGTCGCCGTCCGCTCCCTGGATGACGTGCGCCGGGTGCGTGCCGTTCCGGAGCGGGAACTCGCTGATGGCGCCGTCCGCCGCGATGCGCGCGATCCTGTCCGCGCCCGACTCGGCCACCCAGAGGTTCCCGTCGGAGGCGAGCGCGATGCCGTGCGGCTGGCTCGAGGGCGTCGGGAGCGACAGCTCGTCGACCGCCCCGTTCGCGGCCAGGCGTCCGATCTTGCCGACCTTGAGCTCGGTGAACCAGGCCCGCCCGTCGGGGCCGACCGTGAGGTGGTAGGGCTCCGCGGAGGGGGTGGGCACCGGGACCACCTTCATCACCGGCGTCAGGCCGCCCACCGTCGTAGTCTGCGTCACACCGGCCGCTGTCAGCACCTGGCACACCGGCGCCGGCGGCCGCGCCGCAGTGGTGGCCCGCGGGCCCGCGCAGGCGCCGAGCGCCAGGCAGACGGCCACCAGCATCGCTGGCCTCAGGCCACGTCCTGCTCCGTATGCCATGTCTCCCCCCGTTGGCGTCCGGGCCACCGTCAGTCGGTGGGTAGTACTGGCCCGGTTACGCGCCGACGCCAGCTTCGCGGCCCTAAGGGATGCGGCCCGTGGCGTCCACGGTCTGCACCAGCAGCGGCCGGTGCCGCCGCCGGACCAGCAGCCCCCGCCCCGGCGGCTGGTTCGTGGCCCGGTGCAGCCCGATGATCGGTCCCTCGCCGGGCTCGCCCGAGAGGATCAGGCCGGGCACCTGCAGCTCTCGAAGGCGGTTGAGCACCGGGTCCAGGCCGGCCCTGGCCATGCCTCCTACCCGGCGGGCCAGGATCACGTGGAGCCCGAGGTCGCGGCCCTGCGCCAGCAGCTCGGCCAGCGGCGCCAGGGGGCTGCCCGCGGACGTCGCCACCAGGTCGTAGTCGTCGACGACCACGTAGAAGTCAGGGCCGCTCCACCAGGATCGAGCCGCGATCGCCTCCGGCGACAGGTTGGGCGAGGGCAGCCGCTCCACGATGCCGGCCGCCAGCTCCCTGACCGCGGCCGCCGCCTGCGGCGCCGCCCCGCAGTAGGCCCAGAGCCGATCGGGATTGGCCGCCCCGAGCAGCGTCCGCCGGTAGTCGACGACGAGGAACATCGCCCGGTCGGCGCCCTGGCGGGCCTGCAGCCCCGCCATCCACGAGCGCAGGAACGTGGTCTTCCCCGACTCCGAGTCGCCGAGCACCAGCAGGTGCGAGTCCGCGCCGCCCAGGTCGAGGTGCACCGGCGCCAGCTCGAGCTCGTCGACGCCGATCGGGACGCCGGCCGCGGCGTCGCGACCCGGCGCCGGCATCTGGTCCGGCGTGACGCGGCGCGGCAGCAGGCGCACGACCGGCGCGCCGGGCCGGGACCACGCGGCGGCGGAGGCCGCGACGGTCTCCTCGATCGGCCGACCCATCCGAGGCAGCGCAACCTGGAGCTGGTTCGTGTCCGGCGAGAGGGCGCGGCCGGGCACGCCCGCCGGGATCGCCAGCGCCGCGCGACGATTGATCTCCGACTCCGAGGGGTCGCCCAGGCGGAGCTCCAGCCGCCCGCCCATGTTGTCCCGGAGGTTCGGCCGGACGTCCTGCCAGCGGTTGGCGGCCAGCACCAGGTGGCAGGCCACGCGCAGGCCCCGCGTCGCGATGTCGCGCACGAGGGGCTCCAGGTCCTCGAGCTCGTCCCGCACGGCGCCCCACCCGTCGAGGACGAGGTAGACGTCGCTGCTCACCTCCGGCGGCAGCGCGCCCTCGGCCCGCCGCCGGCGGAGCGTCTCGGGCGAGTCCACGCCCAGCTCGCGGAACCTTGCCTCCCGCTCGTCCACCAGCGACCAGACCTCGTTGACTGTCCGCCGGACCTTCTCCGGCTCCAGCCTGCCGGCCACGTCGCCGACGTGCGGCACCCCGGCCAGCGAGAACAGCGTGCCGCCTCCGTAATCGACCACGTAGACCCGTGCCTCGTCGGGCGTGTGGGTGGCGATCAGGGAGAGCAGCAGCGTGCGCAGGAACGTGCTCTTGCCGCTCTGCGGCGCTCCGACGACGGCGAGGTGCCCGGCCCAGCCGGTGAAGTCGAGCAGGAACGGCCGCTGCTCCTGCTCCAGCGGCAGGTCGACCAGGCCGACCGGCAGCCGGCCCCGGCCCAGCTCCGGCCAGCCCAGCGCCTGCAGGCCGCGGCCGGGATGGCGGCCCAGCGGGGGCAGCAGGCGGTCCAGGCCGACCTCCGGCGCCAGCGGCGGGAGCCAGACCTGGTGGACCGGGGCCGCGCCGGTCGCCAGCACCCGGTCGGCCACGACGGCCATCTCGGTCGGCCGCCGGTGGCCGTTGCCGGTCACCACTGGAGCCGGCTCCTCGACCGGGAACGCCGCCAGCCCCGTGCAGAACACCGGCGACGAAGCTCGCGGCGCCAGGCGCTCCTCAACCGGCTGGTCCGGCGCCGAGACCAGCGCCGCCCTGAAGCGCTCGTACACGTCGGTGTGCACCTTGAGGTAGGCCGAGCCGGGGACGGACGGCAGGTGGTACGCGTCGGGCGTGCCGAGGACCGCGTGGCTCTCGGCGGCGCTGAACGTGCGCAGGCAGATCCGATAGGACAGGTGGCTCTCCAGCCCGCGCAGGCGGCCCTCCTCCAGGCGCTGGCTGGCCAGCATCAGGTGCATGCCGATGCTGCGGCCGACCCGGCCGATGGCGACGAACAGCTCGATGAAGTCGGGCCGGCCGGCCAGCAGCTCGCCGAACTCGTCGACCACGATCAGGAGGTAGGGCAGCGGCTCGGAGCCGGCGGGCAGGAGACCCGCGGCGCGCCGGTGCTGGTACTCGCGGACGCTGTCGACGTTGCCCGCGCGGCGGAGCAGGCTCTGCCGGCGCTGCATCTCGCCGAACAGGGCGGCGTGCGTCCGGTCGATCATGGCCACGTCGTCGGCCAGGTTGGTGATCATGCCGGCCACGTGCGGCAGGTCGGCCAGGCCGGCGAACGCCGCGCCGCCCTTGAAGTCGACCAGGACGAAGCCAAGGGTCTCCGGTGAGTGCGTCGCCGCCAGGGCCGTGACCACCGTGCGCAGCAGCTCGCTCTTGCCCGACCCCGTGGCGCCCACCACGAGGCCGTGCGGCCCCATCCCGCCCTGCGCGGCCTCCTTGAGGTCGAGGACCTCGGGGCCGCCGTCCGGGCCGACGCCGATGGGCACGCGCAGGACGTCCTGCGGCGAGCGCGATCGCCAGAGCGCCCTGGGGTCGAGGGCGCTGGCCGCGCCGACCCCCAGCAGCTCCATGAGCCGGCAGGTCGCGCCCAGCACGGTCGCAGCCTCGCGCTGGCCGAGCTGCAGCGGCGCCAGCCTCCGGGCGACGGCCTCGCAGAGCAGGGGCGACACGTCGTCCAGCCAGCCCCCCTGGAAGTTGCCGCGCACGTCCTCGGCCCTGATCTGCCCGCCGGGCTCCACCCTCACCCGCACGTCGACGGTCGGCGGCTCGTCCCGCTGCGCCTCGACCAGGAAGACCAGGCTGGCTCCCAGGTCACGCGCCCGTTCGGCCAGCTCTGCGACCACGTCCAGCCGCGCCAGCGGCGAGGCGGCGGAGAAGCCGTCGACGACCAGCAGCATCTGCCCGAGCTGCTCGTCCGCGGCCACCCGGTCGTGGGCCTGCCGCCGCCGGACCAGCTCCCGGCGCCGGCCGATCTCGTCGGCCAGGCGGGCGAGCACGTCGGGCCCGTCACCACAGAGCAGCCCGCGGCCCGGCGCCGGGACCAGGTGGGGCAGCCACCGCGCGAAGTCCCACGCCGGCCCCGCTCCCGGCGGATGGCAGATCGCCATCAGCAGGTCGTCGGGGGCGCAGAAGGTCGCCAGCTCCGTCACCATCGAGCGCGCGAGCGCCCGGGTCAGGGCCGCCGGCCCGACCAGGCTGACGACCGGGTGACCACGGAGATCCAGCACCACGGGCTGGTCGCGGACGTCCCGGTGCTCCGCGACCATCCGCTCCGCGGCCGCCTGCAGCGCCGGGTCGCGCCGGGTCAGCGGGTCGCCGCCGCCGTCGAGCTGGATCGGCGTCGCCAGCGGGACCGTGCCGCGGCCGATCCTGACCGTCGCGAAGTCCTCCTCCTCGGCGCGCCGCTCCCAGACGCGGACCCGGCCACAGGCGATCGCCCACAGCTCCCTCGCCGCCGGGTGGACGAAGCGGACGGCCTGGTCCTGAGCCGCCGCCGTCCGCCTGGCCGCGCGGGCCACCTCGCGGAGGTAGCCCAGGTAGCGCTCCCTCTCCAGGGCGGCCCGGCGGCGTGCCGTCGAGAACTGCTGCGCGATCATGGCCCCGCTGAGCGCGACCGAGGCCATGGCCATCGTGATGCTGATCGCGATGTAGGTCGGGTTGGGGTTGTACACGATGAAGTAGGCGGAGCCGCAGCTGGTGACCAGCGGGAAGAGGAGCTGCGGCCACCACGCCATCCCGATGCTCGACAGCTCGCTGGGCGGCGGCAGGACCGAGATGGGCTGGTCCGGGACGCCCGGAGGCAGGACTCGGGCCGGCCGGTGCAGGATCGTCTTGCTCATGCTTCGCTCCCCGGCGTGAAGTCAAGCACGAGGCCCGCGGACCTTGGGAGGACAAAGACGGCAAGCCCCTCCCCCCTCGCCGGGGAGGTGGCCCGCCACGGCCGGTGGGGGGGTTGAGCGTCCAGCCCCCTCCCCCAACCCCTCCCGCGAGGGGAGGGGGGCCGCCGGGCCGCTCAGCTAGCGTCGGGGACCGGCAGGTTCAGCGCGGCGTAGACCCGCTCCAGCATCTCGGCCGCGGCGCCCACCGACCTGCGCCGCGCCCGGTCCTGCTGCGTCGACGGCTCCCGAGCAAGCCGCGCCAGGTCGGCGTACGCGGCATCCAGGGCCTCCCTGGTCGGCGGCGGCTCACCGTACCCGCTGGCGACGCTGCGCTCGATCGCGTCCAGCCGCCGGTCGAACTCCTCTCTGGTCACGGCTTCCTCACCGGCTCGTCGCGGACCTCGCCTCCACCCCCGCAGTAGTAGCACTCGCCGGTGCCGCCGCACATCCGGCAGCGCTGCCCTCCTTCGCGCCAGCCCTGGCCGTCGCACACGGGGCAGTAGCGCGCTCCCCCGCACTCGGGGCAGAGCCTCCACCCCGGCTGCGGCTCGGTCAGCGGCTCCGGGTGCGGCCTGCGCTCCCGGCCGGAGCTTTCGTCCACGAAGTAGTAGTACGTCGTGCGCGTGGGCTCCAGCAGCGCGCGCATGAAGGCCTCTCCGTCGGCCGGCGTCACTCTCCGGCCGCCCGGCAGCGTGACGCCGTCCCGAAACGTCGTCCGGGCCACGTGCGCCCAGCGCTCGTCCAGCACGTCGAGCGTGACGCCGGCCGACCGGCCCCAGCGGAAGCGCGCCGCCGGCACAGAGCCCTCGCGGGTCAGGGCGTAGAGGACGACCGTCTCGGGCGAGGACAGGGAGCTCATCGCCGCCGCGCCCGGATGGGACCGCGCTCGCCGATGATGGCGCCGCCCCACGCCTCGCCGGCGATCCGCCCCAGGCGCTGGACCTCCTCCAGCCGGGCGGCCGCGCCGTCCGCCGCGGCCTGGCTCAGACCGGTAGCCACCAGCATGCGGCGGAGAGCGTCCGGATCCACCGAGCGGACCTTCGCCATCACCGCGTCGCTCAGAGGCCTGTCGAACCACGGATCCAGGAACGGGGAGACGAGCCGCTGGTCGACGTCGGTCGCCGGCAGGGTGTCGCCGTTGTCGATCGCCACCGGCCGGCCCTCGGGCGAGGTCAGGTAGTTGCCGGGCCCGCGGTCGGAGTGGGCGAGCACGTAGTCGAGGACTGCGATCTCCTGCTGGTCCTCCACGCCGTACCGGCCCACCGGCAGCGAGCCCGTGCCGTCGGCCCACTCCTGGAGCGAGCCCGGCCCGTACGGCTCGAACGAGCGGTCGGCCGTGGTCGGCACCAGGTCGAACCCGAGCATCTCGTCCGTCCGGGAGCTGCCGACCTCCCGCGGGGCCCGCAGGTCGTCCGGGGGGACCGGCTCCCAGTGCTCGCCGCTGACCTGCCTCCAGAGCTCGCCGCCGCGCCACTCCTGCCGGCCGAGCCTCGAGACGCCGGTGTCCGGCTTGAACACCCCCTGCCCGCCGCCCTCGAGGGGGACGATGTAGCCGTCGTTCATGTGGTCGCCCGGCAGCCTCGGGAACCGATCGGGGGGGACCGCAGGGGCCCGGGCGGCGAGGTTCGCCTCGGCCGGGCTGGGCTGCCAGGCCGGACCGCCCGTGGGCCACGGGCCGGCGGCGGTCCCGAGCTGGCCGCCCTGGCCGCTGACGCCCAGGCGGCGGATGACCGCCCGGCCGCCCGTCGGCGACGTGGGGTCTGGCGGCGGCGGCACGGTCCGGCCCGGTCTCTCCCCGCCGGGCGGCGTGACGTCGTACGGATAGGAGATGGCCGGCTCCACGTGGTATTCGACCGCCACGCCGGCCCGGAGCAGGGCATCTCGCAGGGGCTCGCCCTTTATGTGCCCGCGGGGGGTGCCGGCGGCGTCCTCCGGCGAGTCGTCCCACTGGATCTCGACCTGGCCGCCCTCGGCCAGCGCCGCGCGCAGACCACGGGCCAGCGTGTCGTACTCGGCCTCGGTGAAGTGCGCGTTGATGTTGTTGATGATGAGCCGCCGCACGCCGCCGCCCCGGGCGGGCGTGCCGAAGAACAGCTCCATGTTCCCGAGCGCGTCGCCCAGCAGGACGACCGAGTTCGGCCCCCGGCGGGGGGCGACGTTGTCCAGGCCGAACCGCAGGTCCCGTCGCAGCTGCGCCTTGAAGGCGAACTCGCCCAGCTCCGTCTGCACGAGCATGCCGGACTCCTGCTCCGCGGCGGGCACCATGTCGACTGCGAACGAGCCGCTGCCCGCTCCGACCTCGACCGTGTAGCGGCCGGCCACGCCCTCGGTTAGCGCTGGCAGCCTCTCTTCGGGGACCCCGGGGGGAGACACCGAGAACACCCGCGGGCGGGAGATCACCTGGACCTCGGAGCGCCCGTCCACCCTCGGCGTGTCGAGGTTCACGACGTACTCCACGTCAACGCCGTTCAGATGGTTGGCCCGGTTGGCGACGGCGACGTCGTCCAGCAGCCCCGCCAGCGTCCCCGCCGGCCGCCCCTCCACGGTGAGGTTGCCGGCGCGGTCCAGCAGCGGAAGCCCCGACGAGGTCGTGCCCCGGAGGGCGTCAACGGCGGCCTCGACCGCCTCGAACGCGATCGCGTCGGCCAGCGGGGTCCCCGCGACCTGCGCCCGCACGACAGCGACCTCGGCCCTGATGCGCGCCTGGCGCGCCTCGCCGGTCAGCGTCGGGTCGTCGAACGTCTCGACGATCCTGGTCGCGGCGTCGATCACGGCGTTGCTCAGCTCGCGAGGCACCTGCCGGCGGGCGGCCTGGGTGGGCTCCCCCGCCAGCAGGTCGGTCACGCGGCGCGTCTCCTCGAACCGCCAGGCGACCTTCAGCGCCTGCTCCTCGACCCGGGCCAGCGCCTGCCCGGCCGGGCCCGGCGCGTTCGACCGGATGACGGCCAGCCGGTGGGCCGCGGCTCGGGCGAACTCCTCCTCGGGCATCGCCGGCGTGGGGCTGACCTCGGCAGCGATGATCCGCTGGCCGGCGGCCGTGACCGCCGGCAGCGTCAGCTCGACGAACTCGGGCGCCTCGGCGGCGCCAATGCGTCGCGCCACCTCTGCCTGCACCACGCGCTCCGTCGGCCGGAGCGGCCGGGATGGCGTCGGAACGCGAGGCTCCTCCGCGGTCAGCGGGGTCACCCGCAATCCCGGCGGCTGTGCGCCCGTCGGGTCCGCCAGGGCGCGCTCCTGGAGCAGCCGCCGCGCGGCGGCCGCGGCCGCGCCGGCGTCGCCGGACTGTCGCTCCAGGTCCCCGATCAGCGGGCTGTCGATCGCGGCCCGCACCCTCGCGGCCAGCGAGGGGTCCTGCTCGGCCGGCGGCCCGCCCGCGTCGGACAGCGCCCGGAGCCGGGCGGCCAGGTCGGCCTCGACCGCGCGCAGCTCGCGCACGATGCCGGCCGCGTCCTGGACGGCCAGCTCCAGCTGGGCCGCGAGGTCGCGGACGGCGGCCGCCCGGCCGGCGACCACCTCCGGCGCCGCCGGCTCGGCCAGCGCCTGGTCGAGAGCCTGGGTGGCCGTGTGGAGCGCCTCGGTGAGCCGCTGCAGACCCTGGAGGTGCTGGGCCACCGGCGCCGGTGCGCCCCCCGGCTGGGGCTCCGAGAGCCGGGCCCACTCTGCCAGGTCGCGCTCCATCCCGGCCACCAGCACCCGCGTCTCGTCGCCCTCGGGGCGCAGCCGTTCCTCGGGACGGGGGCCCGGCCGGCCCTCGGTCGGCGCAGCGGTCGGCTCGGCGCCCGGCGCCGGGTTCGCGCCTCCCGACCGCAGCCACTCGACCCCGGATCGGAGCGCGGCCAGCGCGGCGTCCGCTAGCCGACGCCCTTCCGACTCGGGGCTGTTGTTGCCGAGATGGCCGTCGAAGCCTCGTTCGAGGGCGTCGAGCAGCCGGCCGCGCACCTCCGGCGTGTCGGGCAGGCCCTGCGCCCG
>DATFRD010000200.1:0-3515 GCA_035263645.1 Candidatus Dormiibacterota bacterium
AACAACTGCTTGAAGAACGCGCTCACTGCCGGCAGGCCGACCAGGCGCTCCCCGTCCGGTGCGGGCGACGTGTTCTCGAACACGATGTCCTCTGTCAGGCAGGCCAGGAACGCGTCCACGTCCCGAGCCGTGAGGGCACGACCGATAGCCTCGTGGACGGCCAGCGTCCGCCAGTCGGCGAGCAGCGACGTCACTGTGCGGTGTGCTCGGCGTAGTGGTCGGTCAGCCAGCCCAGGACGTCCGCCAGGCGCGTCGGATACGGGTCGCCGGGGCCGAAGCGGACCGGCGCCGCCCGCTCCCAGTCGCCCGCGGCGGCACCGGCGAGCAGACGCCGCACCGCGGCGTGGAGCTCGGCGGTCTCGGCCAGCGCGGCGTCCCGCTCGGGGCGGCTGGGCGCCCTGGCCGCCCTGGCGTTCGCGGACTCGAAGAGGCTCGACGAGTCGGGCGCCGCCGTCTCCCCGAGCCCGGCCGCCAGCATCGCCTCGGCGGTGGCGCCGTAGTGGCGCAGCACGGCGTTGACGTGGTGGGTAAGGCCGCCCACGGTGTAGTCCTCGCCGGACCTCCGGTAGCCGAGCGCCTCGGCCGGCGCCTCCTCCAGCGCCCTGCGGTAGGCGCCCGCGGCGGCGTCGAAGCGCTCCAGCGCCAGGTCGCCGGCGGTGAGCAGCCCGCTCACCGTCCGTGCTCCCCGGCGCCGCGCCCGTCGCCGGGGTGGGCGTCGGGCTCCGTCCTGGCACGCGTCTCGTCAGGCAGATCGAGGGCCTGCTGGTCCGCCGCGCTCATCTGGTCACCCTCCTCGCCGGCTCTCGGTCTGCGCTGTGCCGGCCGGCTGAGGAGACCGTACTCGCAGCGCGGCGGCGCGTCATCATACGGCCGCGCGGTCGTGCGTACCGTCGGCACGAAGGCATCATGGCATCAGGACGTCACCGCCTCAGCGCTCGGACCGTGCAGGGAGGCCAGGTGGCGGGCCGCGTTCTCCAGGAAGCGCTGCGCGACCACCTCGGCCACCCGGTGCAGCAGGGCCCGGTCCACCACCCTGCCGACTACGCCGAGCGGCGGCTCGTACTGCATGGCCAGCGCCAGGTGCGTCAAGCCGGGGCCCAGCCAGGCGGCGTCCAGGGTGCCCTCGAGGATGGGGAACAGCCGCTCGTGGTCCTCCACTCGCATCCGCAGGGGAAGCGAGACGACGCGCTCGGTCGCTATCGGAAAGCCAGCCTCCAGCCGGGCGCGCCGGCTGAGCTCGTGGCCGCCGACCGAGAGGCCGACCTGGACCAGGAGCCGTTCCCCGTCCTCCTCGGCGGCATCCATGAGGCCGTCGAGCCATCGCGGCGGGTGGAGCAGCATCGCCGGCCGGACCGCCTCGAAGTCGAGGTTCACGTCCGTATGGCTCTTGAGGAACACGTCCCGGCCAGCGTGCTCGACCACGGGTCGACCGGGCAGGGTCTGTCGCCCCTCTCGATCGGGGTCCTTCGTCACGAGGACGCGTGGACAGACTGCGGCCCGCGTCAGGCGTCGCCGAGATAGCGCCCCCGCAGGGCGACGAGAACCGCCAGGCTCACGACCACGAGCATCAGGCTGAGGATCACCGCAGAGGGCAGCTGCCCGGACTCCAGGCCGATGTAGATCGCCAGCGGCGCCGTCTGCGTGGTGCCGGGGAAGTTGCCGGCGAACGTGATCGTGGCCCCGAACTCGCCGAGGGCCCGCGACCACGCGAGGACGGCGCCGGCCGCGAGCGACGGCCCGATCATGGGCAGCGTCACGCGGCGGAAGACGGTCCAGCGGCCCGCGCCGAGGGTGCGCGCCGCCTCCTCGAAGCGCACGTCCATCGAGCGCAGCCCGGCCTCCACGGTGATGACCAGGAACGGCATGGCCACGAAGCTTTCCGCCACGATCACCCCCGGCGTCGTGAAGGGCAGGCTCAGGCCGGTGGCACCCGCGATCGGCGCGCCGATCAGCCCCCGGCGGCCGAACGCGAGCAGGAGCGCCACCCCGCCCACGACCGGCGGCAGCACCATCGGCAGCGTGGTCAGCCCGCGGAGCAGGTTCCGGCCGGGAAAGCGCAGGCGGGCGAGCACCCAGGCCAGGGGCACGCCGAGCACGGCCGCGAGCGCCGTCGAGGCCAGCGAGCAGATGAGCGAGAGCCGGAGGGCCAGCTGCACCTGCGGGTCGCCCAGGATGCCGAGCGCGGACGCCCAGGGCGTCCGCGCGACGAGGCCGGCCAGCGGCAGGACGAAGAAGAGGGCCGCCGCCGCCGCGAGCAGCACCAGGACCGGGTTGAAGGGCTGCGGCGGTCGAACCACGGCCCGTCAGGCCGCGGTCCTGGAGAGGAAGCCGAAGCTCGCCAGCACCTTTTGACCCTGGGCACCCACCACGTAGTCGACGAACGCCTTCGCCGCCGCCTCGTTCTGCGTGGACTTCAGCTCGACGATCGGGTACTCGGCCGTCGTGTTCAGGTCGTCGGGGATCGTCACGCCAGTGACCTGGCTGCCGGCCGACTCCACGTCCGTGACGTAGACGATGCCCGCGTCGGCCTCGCCCAGCCCCACCTTGGTGAGGACCGACTTGACGTCCTGCTCCTGGCTGACCGGCGTCACCCTGATCCCTGCCCTGCCGAACGTGGTCGTGGAGTAGGTGCCGCAGGGCACACCCGGCGCGCAGACGTCGACCTTGATCGCCGGGTTGGCCAGGTCCGAGAGCGACGTGATGTGCTTGGGGTTGCCGGCCTGCACGGCGATCTCCAGCTTGTTGTGGGCGAAGACGGCCGGAGTGCCCATGGCCAGGCCGCCGGTGACAACCTTCTGCATGTTCGCCTGATCGGCCGATGCGAAGACGTCGGCTGGCGCCCCCTGCTGGATCTGCGTGACCAGCGTCGGGCTGCCGGCGAAGCTGAACTTCACGTCCAGGCCCGGGTACTTGCTGTGCATCTGGTCGCCGATCTTCGTGAAGGCCCCGGTGAGCGAGGCGGCGGCCAGCACGGTCAGGTTCCCGGAGACCTGCGGCGTCGAGCTGGCGGCCGGCTGCGCCGCCACCCCCCCGCAGGCGGCCAGCAGCAGCCCGAAGCTCGCAGACATCAGGACGGACAGTCGTCTGGGCAACGCGCTCCTCCTCTTCTCCAGGTTCACTTCTGGACCATCACGTCGTGGGCCTTGAACACGGCAGCGGCGACGTCGCCCACCCGCAGGTCAAGGTTGGAGGCCGACTCCGTGGTGATGACCGCCGTGACGACCTGGCCGCCGATGTCGATACCGATCTCGGTCGACACCTCACCGCGGCGCACCTCGACCACCTTGCCCACGAGCTGGTTCCGCGCCGACAGCCGCGACAGCGACCCCTCGGCCGCGAACATGCGCGGCAGCTCCTGGGCCAGCATTCGCCGCACCGCGACCAGCGCCTCCGCCCTGACGTAGTAGTAGGCAGCGCGGCCGCTTCGCCGGTGCCCGACCAGCCCGAGCCCGGCCAGCACGCGCAGGTGCTGGGAGACCACCGTGTCGGAGACGTCGAGCCGGCGCGCCACCTCG
>DATFRD010000201.1:0-20579 GCA_035263645.1 Candidatus Dormiibacterota bacterium
GTTCGTCGCATCGCCGTTGAGCCCGACGGCGACGCTGTGTCGGAGCACTGAGCCAGCGGCCGGCCGGGCCCACCTCATGCTCGACGTCTATGATGCCGAACCGCCGCCACCCGGGCGAGCCACGCCCGCGCGCGCCTCCCCGGCGCCGCCCGACGCCGGCGCGCCGCGCGGCGCTATCGCATCGGGACGTCGCGCCGCAGGCGGCGCAGCAGCCAGAGGACCGCGTCGCGACTCGCCCTGGCGTCCGCACCCTCCGCCAGGCCGGCCTCTGTGAGGGCGCCCAGCAGCAGCCTGGCCAGCGGCTCCGGCGGCTGCCGGTCGACCAGCCCGTGACGCATCGCGATGGCCAGCGCCGCCGCCAGCGGTCGCAGGTGGTGGGTCGCGTCAGCGGCGTGCCACTCGTCCCAGCCCAGGACGCTGGGGCCGTCCACCAGGACGATGCGGCGCACCTCCGGCTCCAGGATGACGCGCAGGTACTCCTCCACGCCGCGCTCCAGCCGCCCCCAGGGCTCGCGGGCCTCCGCCGCAGCCGCGGCCACCCGCTCCGCCACGGATCGCTCGACCGCGTCGAAGACGGCCCTGAACAGCGCTCTCTTGTTCCGGAAGTGGTGGTACAGCGCCCCCGAGGTGACGCCGGCCCGGCGGGTCACCGCCTCGCCGGAGGTGGCGTGAAAGCCGCGCTCGGAGAACAGCTCACGGGCGGCCCCGACCAGCGCAGCGGTCGTCGTGGCCGAGCGCTCGCGCTGCGTGCGCCGGCCGGCGCGCTGCCGCTGCCCCTGGTCGGGAAATAACATAGAATGCCTCTGTATGTTACCGGTCACCGTGACGGAGCTGAACGCGCTGCTCGCCGCCCACGAGTTCACCAGCCGGTCGGGTCTGCGCGTCCTGTCGCTCGGTGACGGCGTCTGTGAGATGGCGGTTCCCTACCGGCCCGAGTACGACCGCCCCGGCGGCATCGTAAGCGGCCAGGTCTACATGCTCGCCGCCGACGTTGCCTTCTGGCTGGCGATCAAGACGCGGCTCGGCCTGGACGACGCGTCGGTGACCAGCTCGATGACCACGGCCTTCCTGGGCAGCGTGAGCCGGGAGGAGCTGCGCTGCCGCGCCGAGGTGCTGAAGCTCGGCCGCCGCCTGATCTACGGCTGGGCCGAGTGCCGGGCCAGGGACAGCGCGGTCACCCACCACACGCTCACGTACGCCAGGCGCTGATGGACCGGGTGGCGCTCGTCACCGGCGGTTCGCGGGGGGTCGGTGCAGCGACGGTGCTGGCGCTCGTCCGGCGGGGGGTCGACGTCGCGTTCACCTACCGGTCGAGGCGGAGGCGGGCGGAGCAGGTCGTCGCCAGGGCGGCGGCGTGCGGACGCGACGTGCTGCCCGTCCAGTGCGACCTGACCGACCTGCCGGCGACCAGGCGGATGCTCGCGGAGATCGGCTGCTGGCGTGCCCGCGTCGACGTGCTGGTCCTCAACGCGTCCGGAGGGCTGGAGCAGGACCTCGCGGCGGCGGACCCGGACTACCCGATGCGGATCAACCGCGACGCGCAGGTCGCCCTGGTCGAGATGGCGCGGCCGGTGCTGGCCAGCGACGCCACGGTGGTGCTGGTCACGAGCCACTGGGCGCACCTGTACGGCCGAGTCCCGCAGCTGCCCGCGTACGAGCCGGTCGCCAGGTCCAAGCACGCCGGCGAGTCGGCGCTGCGCGAGCTGCTGGCCGATAGCGGGGCGCGCCTGATCGTCGTGACGGGGGACCTGGTGGAGGGCACGGTCACCCCGAAGCTCCTCGAGCGTGTCTCCCGCGGGCTCGTCGACCGCCGCCAGCGCGAAGCCGGGCGGCTGCCCACCGCCGACGACATGGGCGAGGCCATCGCGGCGGCCGCGCTGGACCCCACCCTTCCATCCGGCCACACGGTGGCGGTGGGCGCCGACCCGAGCTCCCTGCTGGGGCCCGGCTAGCGCGGCCGAGCCCCACTGGCGCCGAGTGGCAGTCAGCGTGCCGACATTGCCGCGACGACCACGAGGCCCGCCGCCCGGACGCCGACCGCGACGACGCCCGCCGCCAGGACGCCGATCGTGGCCACCCCGACGGTCACGACCCCGAGCGACGCGACGCCGACGGCCACCGCGCCGATGGCCACGGGGCCGACGGCGACCAGCCCGACCGCCACCGGACCGACGGCGACCACGCCCACGGCGACATTGCCGACCGCGATCACGCCCCGGGCAGGCCGGTAGCGGCCGCCGGGCGGAGTGCCGAATGCCACGTGCACGAGCGGAAGCCCGCGCCAGGCATGCGTCGACCGGTAGTCCAGCGCCATTCGTCTCCTCCTTTCGTCACCAACCTGTCGTCTCCAACCTGGCCGAGCGCCGCCCACCGCCCGGGGTGTCGCGGCGGGGGTTCACCCGCGCGACCTGCTCACTCCGCACGGAGGATCTCCGCCACTGGCGAGGAGGCCGCCCAGCGGGCCGGCAGCAGAGCGGCCATCGCCGCTACCAGCACGCCGGTGGCAGCCAGCGTCGCCAGGGAGACCGCGCTGTAGGCGTCGAGTGAGCTCCCGGCGAACGGGCTGCCCAGCAGGTTCCCCACCAGCCCGAGCACGCCCAGATAGGCGAGGACGCCGACCGGAGCCCCGAGCGCTCCACCGAGCAGCCCGATCAGGCCCCCCGAGGCGGCGACCATCGCGACCGTCCGGCCCGGCCCCATCCCCAGTGTCCGCAGCACGGCGGTGTCGCGCACCCGCTCCCGCGTGGTCAGCAGCACCGCGTTGAACACGCCGAGGCCGGCGATCAGCGCCAGCACCGTGACCAGGACGACGAGGATGGCATCCACGCTGCTCCGGGTCGGTGCTAGCTGCTGAGCGACGACCTGCCGGAGATCCGCCACCTCGAGCTGGCTGGGGCTGGAGGCGGCAACCCGCCCCACGTACGAGCTCACGTCCGAGCCCCGCTCCAGGATGACCTGGTAGGCCTCCGGCTCCAGGGTCGGATCGAAGCCCTGCAGCGTGGACCAGTCCATGGCGAGGGTGACGCCCAGGCCGTTGGTCGTGAAGTACGAGCCGACGACGAGCAGTCGGGACCTGTGGCCGGCCAGGCTCGCGTCGAAGCTGTCGCCGACCCGGAGACGGGTCAGCTTCAGGAACGCCGGGCCGGCCACGACCTCTCCCGGGCGGCTGAACCAGCGTCCCTGGAGGACGTGGAAGCCGAGCCGGTCCGACGGCCCGCGCCAGGACTGGACCGGGACCGGGTCGGACAGGCCGCTCACGTCGAGGTTGTCGGACCGGTAGGAGACGACCAGCCGGGTCTCGGGCTGGTCGTCCAGCGTTCTCCGCACGGCCGCGTCGGGATAGTCGCCCAGCCGCTGGACCACCACGTCCCCGCGGCCGACGGTCAGGCCGGTGTCGCCGATGTAGCGGTCGAGCGATCGGGCGAACCCGAACGCGAACGTGAGCGTGGCCACCCCGACCAGGACGGCGACGGTGGTCAGCGCTCCGCGAAGGGGCCGCGCATACGCGTCGCCGGCGCCCAGGCTGATCCAGCGAGGCAGCCCGGCCCGCCTGAGGAGCGGCACGAGGCGCGAGGTCCGGCCGCTCGGGGGAGCGCTGCCGACGCTGATGGCGCGGACCGGGCTCAGCCGTCCCGCCCTGGCCGCGGGCAGCACGGCGCCCAGCGCCACGACCAGGACGACCAGCAGGCCGGCCAGCGCCCCGAGCGGGGAGACCCCCGGCGCCGGCAGACCGAGGGCGTGGAAGCTCTGCTGGACCAGTGGGACGCTGAGGAGGAGGCCGAGCGGTGTCCCCACCACGGCGCCGGCGAGCGCGGGAGCCAGGATCGTCAGCATGAGCCCGAGCACCGACTGGGCGGGGCTGAAGCCGATGGCCCGCGTGAGGCCGATCTCGCGGTAGCCGGCGAGCACGGCTCCGGCCGCGACGTTGGCCACGACCGCGGCCGCGGCGGCCAGGGCGATGACGCCGAAGGCGACCAGGAAGGTGAGGATCAGCGCCCCGTTGAGGTCGAAGAACTGCTCGATGGCGAGGTATGAGATGGAGGCGGTCACGGCACCGTCGGGCAGCCCGCTCCTGATGGACGCCATGCCCTGGCGGATCGCGGCCGCGCTCCCGGCGCTGCGCAGCCGGTAGACCATGAGGTAGCCGGTGCCGCCTGGCCCGGGCGGCGCGAGCGTTCGGAACTGCTCGGCGCTGACCCACGCCGGCTGGACCATGAAGTTCGGGTAGGGCCCGGTGTCCACGTCGAAGGCCAGCCCGACGACCCGGAGGGGAACCCCCTGGGCGGCCCCCACGTCGACGACGTCGTCTCCGATCGCCACCCGCTCGGCCTCGGCCAGCGACTGGGTCAGCACGATCTCCCCGTCGCGCCGGAGCCATCGGCCCCTGGCGATCCGCAGGGCGTCCACGCCGCCCGGGTCGTCGCGGGCGACGACCTGGAGCTGGACCTTGCCGGCTCGGGCCTGGAAGGGCAGGTTCGCGACGGGCCAGGGGCCGCCGTGGGCCTCGACCGCCGGGCCCCGGGCGGTCGCAGCGACCTGGTCGGCGGAGGCGAACCGGGGATCGAAGACGGCGACCACGTGGCCCCCGTTCTGGCGCTCGAAGGCGGCCCGGTAGGGGCTCGACGACGTGGTCAGCAGGGTCACGGCGAGGGCCGTGACCACGGTCGCGAGCGTCGCCAGGCTGGCCACGATCAGCGCCTGCAGCCGGCGCCGCCGGATGTCCGCCAGCGCCTTCCTCGCGACCGCCCTCATCGCTCCGCACCCGAGCTGCCGACCCGGAAGAGGTCGGACGCGGCCCCGCTTCCGCTGGTGAGCCGGGCGTCGTCCTCGATGTGGCCGTCGCGCAGGCTGACGATCCGGCCGGCGTAGCGCCCCGCCACCTTGGCGTCGTGGGTGACCAGGACGATGGTCTGGCCGCCCTGGTTCAGCCGCTCGATCAGGTCCATGACGCGATCGCCGCTCCGGCTGTCGAGCGCTCCCGTGGGCTCGTCGGCCAGGATGACCGCCGGCCCGTTGATGAGGGCCCGCGCGATCGCCACCCGCTGCCGCTCGCCGCCGGACAGCCTGCCGGGGTGCTCGCGCTCCCGGTCGGCGATTCCGAGCTGGGCCAGGAGGTCGCGCGCCTTCGTCGCGGCCTCGCGGCCGCGCGTCCCGAGCAGCTCGGCCGGCAGCAGCACGTTGTCCAGGACGGTGAGGTTGGGGAGCAGGTTGAAGAACTGGAAGACGAACCCGAAGCGCTCGCAGCGGAAGCGGGCGAGCCGCGCCTCGCTCAGGGTCGCCACGTCCACGCCGTCCACCGTGACCTGGCCCTTCGTCGGCCGGTCGAGGCCGGCGACCAGGTTGAGGAGGGTCGACTTCCCGCTGCCCGACGGTCCCATGATCGCGGTCAGCTCGCCCGCCTCGACGGCCAGGCTGACGTCGTCGAGGGCGGCGCGGCCCTCGTTCCCTTCGTACACCTTGCTCACGCCCCTGAGCTCGATGAGGCTGCTCACGTCTCTCCTCCTCGGTTTCGCCGCTCGAGGAAGCCGAGCCCCCCGGCGCACTCGTCGATCCACTTGATGTCCGCCTCGGTGTGGTGGACAGCGCCCCTGACCAGCAGCGCCAGGTCCTCGCGCTGCTCGCGCCGCGCCCGCCTCTCCAGGTCCCCGAGGTCGTGCAGCCGCTGCAGCTGCGCCCGGCGCTGTCGAGCCAGGAGAGCGCCCAGGTTGCCGTTGCCCAGGCGCCCGCTCAGCAGCAGCTTCAGGTAGATCCCCTCCCGCAGCGGCTGGGGCTCGACCTCCGGCTCGTCCAGCCAGCGATCGAGCTCGCCGCGTCCGGCCGCGGTGAGGCGGTAGGCGAGCTTGCGCCGGTCGCCCCGCGCCCCGACCGGCTCGATCAGGCCGTCCCGCTCGAGCTTCTGGAGCGTCAGGTAGACCTGGCCGACGTTCACCTCCCAGGCGCCGCCGAGCATCGACTCCAGCCGATGCCTCACCTCGTACCCGTGGAGGGGCTCCTCGGCGAGGACTCCCAGGATCCCGAACCTAAGCGACATGGAAGTGGAGCACCGGTCCTATGCCTAGCAACTATATATAGTAGTTAGCTATCGGTCAACCCGCCCTTTTCTACCGGAGGCAGCAGCCGGCGGGGACGAGCCCTGATCGCTGGGGCCGGATCGGTCTAGATCGGAGCCGAGAGGCCCGCCCGGTTGAGCTGGGCCCAGAGCAGGAGGCCGAGCCCGGCCAGCCCGAACGGCAGCACCAGGGAGATCGAGAAGAGGGCGGCGGCGAGGCCCAGGGGCTGCACGTGGAGCGGATAGCCCTCGAGGAGTGCGGGCACGTCGAAGACGGCGTGGGCGGCTATCAGCGGCCAGAGTGAGATCATCCGCAGGCGCAGCCCGGCGAAGAGCAGCCCCAGGACCGCGGCCGTGATCATCTGGACGACGAGGAAGCTCAGGGGGAGCCCGCTGAGGAAGCCGAGCGCGTGGAGCACGCCGAAGATCGCCGCCGTGACGAGCCCGGCGGCGAGGGGGCCGAACCGGCTCAGGCTGTACAGCATCACGCCACGGGTGAGCGTCTCCTCGCAGAAGCCGACCAGGGCGACGAGCGGGAGCACCAGGGGCAGCTGGGTCGGGTCGCCCCGGACGAGCAGCCCGGGAAGGTCGAACAGCAGCTGAACGGCGAGCAGGCCGACCGGGAGCAGGACCCACCAGCGCCGCCGCCACGGGCCCACGAGTCCGGTCTGCCGCCACCAGCGGGCCCAGGCGACGAGCGCCACGGTGACGATCATCAGCGCGAACTCCTCCACCAGGCGGCGCTCCAGGGCGCCGGGTCCCGGGCGCTGCGGCCACGCGAACCGGGCCGTGACCAGCACCAGCGGGATGGCCGCCGCGGCCAGGACGACGGGAAGGAGTCGCGGGCGATCGTCCGCCGCGGACGGCCGCCGCGTCAGGACCGCAACGAGCCGGCGGGCTCCAGCTCCAGCGCTGGTCAGATACCGGCGCAGAGGTTCGGCGGTCCCTGCGAGGCCCCCAACGGATAGACGAGCAGGTCGAAGCCGCGACCTCGCAGCGACGGCGCGAGGGAGAAGGTCTGCGAGCCCGAGCCGTCCGGGTTGACGAACACGTTGCCCAGCGTCGTGATGTGCAGGTTGGGGTTGCCGGTGCAGTCGCGGTGGACGTGGACCTGGTGGGCGCCGTTGGCGATGCCGGAGACTGAGACCGTGACGGAGCCGGCGCCGAAGCTGAGCGAGATGGCGGGCGCGGGTGGTGCCGGCTGCTGCGCCGGCGCCGGCGCCGGTGCCGGCGGGGCCGTTGGGGGCGCGGTGGGCATGGCCGTCGCCGCGGGGGCTGCTGAGGCGGCGGGCGCCGCAGTCGAGCTCGGGTGGCCGGCGCGGCGAGCGGCAACGGTCGCCTGGTCGCACCCCGACAGGGCGACGGCAACCGTACATCCGATCGTCAGCAGCAACCTGAGCATTGTGGTTCCCGAGAAGATTACACAGCCGGGTAACGACGGGCGCCGCCTCGTCGGCTCCTCGCGGGGATCGGCGGCGCCTCGATATGGCGGAAGGACACCAGCGTCGCTGCCGGTAGACGCAATATGTCTGGTGGTTCAGATGAGGGTCATGACGAGCACGTGGCTGCCGCCGGCGGCAGCGCCGGCAGAGATCGCCGGCCCGGCCGCCCTGCGGGGTCCGGCTTGAGGGCGGACGGCCGCGGCGCCGGGACTCCCGACCCGTCCCGGGCGGGCGCCGGGGAGGCGGTGGCCGGCGGCGCGCTGATCTACTCGAGCGGCGTGGGGCGGTGGGTGATCGTCGCCACGGTGCTCGGATCGAGCGTGGCCGCCCTCGACGCGACCATCGTCGGCATCGCGCTGCCGGCCATCGGCCGGGGCTTCGGCGTAGGGGTGGCCGACCTGCAGTGGGTGAGCACGGGCTACCTCCTCACCCTGGCGGGCCTCCTCCTGCTGGGCGGGGCGCTGGGCGACCGGTACGGTCGAAGGCGGCTGTTCCTGACCGGGGTGGTGTGGTTCGGGCTCGCCTCGCTGCTCTGCGGGGCGGCACCCAACATCCTGACCATGATCCTCGCCCGCGGTCTCCAGGGCGTCGGCGGAGCGCTGCTGATGCCCGGCAGCCTCGCGATACTGGAGGCGTCGTTCGCGCCGAACGACCGCTCGCGGGCGATCGGCGCGTGGTCTGGCCTGGGGGGGGTCGCAACCGCCATCGGGCCATTCGTAGGGGGGTACCTGATCGCCGCCGCCTCCTGGCGCCTCATCTTCCTGATCAACGTGCCGCTCGTCGTGGCGGTGGTCCTGATCTCACTCCGCCACCTCCCCGAGACTCGAGACCCGGCGGCGGCGGGGCGCATCGACGTCGCCGGCGCGCTCCTGGCCACGGTCGGACTGGTGGGCCTGTGCTACGGCCTGATCGAGGGACCCGGCCTCGGCTTCCGCCATCCGCTGGTCGTGACCGCCCTGGTGACCGGCGCCGGCGCGATCCTGCTGTTCGTACTCGTCGAGGCTCGGGTGCCGCATCCGCTGCTCCCGCTCGGACTGTTCCGCTCCCGCCAGTTCACAGGCGCCAACCTGGTGACGCTGGTCGTGTACGGGGCGCTGGGCGGCGCGCTGTTCCTGCTGCCGATCCAGCTGCAGCAGGTCGCCCGCTACTCCCCGCTGGCTTCGGGCGTCGCGCTGCTGCCCGTCACATTCGTCATGCTGGCCCTCTCCTCCCGCTCGGGCGCCCTGGCCAGCCGGATCGGTCCCCGCCTGCAGATGACCGTCGGGCCCCTGGTGGTGGCCGCCGGGATGCTGCTGTTCGCGCGCGTCGACGCCGCCGGGACCTACCTGACGGAGGTCCTGCCGGCGGTGCTGGTCTTCGGGTTCGGGCTGGCCGTCACCGTGGCCCCGCTGACCTCGACGGTGCTGGCCGCGGCCCCGAGCGACGAGGCCGGCGTGGCCTCCGCCGTGAACAACGACGTCGCTCGCGCGGCAAGCCTCCTGGCCGTCGCCGTCCTGCCGGCCGTGGCCGGCATCACCGGCGCCAGCTACCTTCACCCGGACCAGTTCGGGGAGGGCTTCCGGACCGCGGTCCTGATCGCGGCCGCAGTCTGCGCCTCGGGAGGCCTGCTGGCCGCGCTCACGATCCGCAACGTCCCCCCCGCGGAGGTGGCCGGGGCCCCGCCGGCGGCGGCGCGGCACGCCAGCCATTGCGCCCTGGACGCGCCGCCCCGGCGCACGTGGCTCGCCCGCTGACCCGCTAGGCGAAGCGCCGCGCCAGCTCGCCGTAGCCCTCGACGCGAGGCAGCACCCGGTCACGGTCCACCGGGGGCAGCGGCACGACCACCCGCTCCACGCCCAGGCCCTGGAGCTCCTCCAGGTCGGCCGGCGAGGGCCGGTTCCAGAGGAAGGCGGTCACCGGCACCGGCTCGCGGCCCGCCTCCTCGCAGCTGCGCCGCAGCTGCGCCATCCGCTCTCCGAACGGCGGCTGGCCCGGCCGCAGAATGGGCACCCAGCCGTCGCCGTACTCCACGACGTGGTCGAACGTCGACGGCCCGTCCCCGCCGACCAGGACGGGCGGGTGCGGGCGCTGGATGGGCTTCGGCCACTGCCAGACCGGGTCGAAGTCCACGAAGCGGCCGTGGAACTCGGCCTCCTCGGCCGTCCACAGCTGCTTCATCGCGAGGACGCGCTCGCGCATCAGGCGCCTCCGGGTCCGCGGATCGGTGCCGTGATTGCCCATCTCCTCGCGGTTCCAGCCGGCCCCGACGCCGAACAGCACCCGGCCACCGGATGCCCAGTCCAGCGTCGCAACCTCCTTGGCCAGCACGATGGGGTCGCGCTCGACGACGAGGCAGACGCCGGTCGCCAGCCTGAGCCGGGTGGTCACCGCCGCCGCCATGGCCAGCGCCACGAACGGGTCGAGGGAGCGGCGGTAGTGGTCCGGGAGGTCGCCGCCGGCGGGATAGGGCGACAGCCGGCTCACGGGGATGTGGGTGTGCTCGGGCACCCAGAGCGACTCGAAGCCGTGGTCCTCGAGGGCCCTCCCGAGCTCGGTCGGATGGATGCTCCGGTCCGTGGCGAATACGAAGGCGCCGAATCTCATCGGTCGGTCAGGGTACGTCGCCCGGGCCAGGGGTGCGGCGCCCCAGCCGCGCCGGCCGCCGGCTCCGGCCCCGACGGCTCGACGCCCCCTGATCCGGGCCATAATCGACGTGCAGGTCACCGCGGCGACGTCGTCCAGGAGGAGGGAAGGGGATGAAGTTCGGGATCTTCTACGAGCTGCAGCTGGCGCGACCCTGGAGCCCGGACAGCGAGTGGGAGCTGTACCACAACGCGCTCGCGCAGCTCGAGCTGGCCGACGGCCTCGGCTACGACCACGCCTGGGTCGTCGAGCACCACTTCCTGGAGGAGTACTCGCACTCGCCCGCGCCGGAGGTCTTCCTCGGAGCCGCCAGCCAGCGGACGAAGAACATCCGCCTCGGCCACGGGATCGTCCAGCTCACGACCAGCCACCCCGCGAAGGTGGCCGAACGGGTGGCGGCGCTCGACATCCTGAGCAACGGCCGCGTCGAGTTCGGCATGGGCGAGAGCGCCAGCGTGACCGAGCTGGAGCCCTTCGACATCTCGTTCGAGGAGAAGCGCGACATCTGGGAGGACGCCGTGCGCTGCGTGATCCCGATGTTCGCCGACGGCGGCGTGGCGTACAGCGGCCCCCGCTTCAACTTCCCGCTCCGCAACGTCCTGCCCAAGCCCCGCCAGAAGCCGCATCCCCCGCTCTGGATGGCCTGCTCTCAGCTCGAGACGATCGCCTACGCCGGTCGCCGCGGTCTCGGGGCGCTGGGATTCCAGTTCGTCAGCGCCGACGCCGCCCACGCCTGGGTGCACGCGTACTACAACGCGATCTTGAGACGGCTGGAGCCCCTGGCGGACTACCGGACAAACCCGAACATCGCGCTGGTCAGCCTGTTCATGTGCGCGGACACGGACGAGGAGGCGCGGGCCCAGGCCGACGGTGCCACGTTCTTCCAGTTCTGCCTGCGCTACTACAGCGCCAGCCGGGACCGCAAACGGCCGGCGCCGGGCGAGATCGACATGTGGCAGGAGTACAGCGCCTGGAAGCGCGCGAACCCGGTGGCGGCGGAGACGGCGCTGTCCGGCGGCCTGATCGGCTCGCCGGAGACCCTTCGGCGCAAGCTCCGAAAGTTCGAGACCTCGAACATCGACCAGGTGATCCTGCTCAACCAGGCCGGACGCAACCGCCACGAGGACATCTGCGCCAGCCTCGAGCTGTTCGCACAGGAGGTGATGCCCGAGTTCCACGCCAACATCCCGGCGCACGAGGAGTGGAAGACGAGGGTGCTCTCCGGCGACATCGAGCTCGACGAGATCGACACCGAGCCCTTCAAGCAGCGTTTCGGCGCCAAGGCCGTCACCCTCTGATCAGATGCAAGGGGGGGCAGGCCCCCCCTTCCGGAACCCCCCCTCTTTTGGGATTTTGGGCACCTTCGGTGCATCCCTTCGGGGCTCTCTGTGGCGTTCTCGGCGTCGGGTAGACGGACTCACACGCTCGGGCCGGGGTCCCCAGAAGCCCGAAGGGCGATGGGGGTGAGCCCTTGCTTACGCTGCCACTGGGATCCTTCAGGCCGCCCGGCCGAGGTGACGGGCCACGCTGGCGAAGACCTGGTCGATCTGCTCCGGGCCCATGTCGGCGGACAGATGGATCTCGATCGTGGTCCCGCGCCAGCGCAGCCGGTGCACGCGGCGCGTCCTGACCGGGCGCCAGGCCAGCATCCGCTCCGCCCGGCTCAGCCTCTCCGCCGTGGTCCGGACGGCCAGCAGGGCGTCGATCTCCGGCCCGCCCAGCATCATGGTCGCCTCCTCTGCGCGGCCCCGCCGGCGGAGCCCGCCTTCACGCCCAGGTGCTCCGAGAGCAGCGCGGTCAGCTCGGAGAGCGGCTGGGTCCGCAGCATGTAGCGCTTGTCGGCCATCCTCAGCCGGAGCAGGCAGGCACCCCGGAGCGCCGACAGGTGGTGGTGCATGGTGGACTTGCGGAGGCCGAAGTGGTCCGCCAGCTCCTGGAGGGTGCTGGGCGTATCCGCCAGGCGCCGCAGGATGCGCAGCCGGGACTCGTCCGACAGGGCCTTGGAGAGCCGGAGGATGCGTCGCAGCCGCGCCTCTTCCGGGGACGGCGCCAGCGACTCCTCGGTCACCGGATGGCAGACCAGCAGCGTGGTGCCGCAGCGTTCCTGCCAGACCCACGGTCTGCCAAGGAAGGTGGGCACCAGCGCCACCCGGTCGATGCCGGCCTCCTGCACGTACTCGCCGCCCGCAGTCGCCCGCTCGTAGAGCTCGGCCGTGCCGGCCGTTCGCCTCAGGCCGGAAAGGACGGCGGCGTCGCGCTCGAGGACCGCCGCGAGCCCCGCCCACTGCGCTGCGAACACCTCGGAGTGCCAGCCGCGGATGGCTGTGATCACCAGGTCCCTGGCCCGGCCCGCGTCGGCACCCAGGCGGGTGACCACCTCGATCGCGAACCGCTGGAGGCGGCGGTCCTGGTCTGCCAGCTCCCGCACGAGCGGGTCGACCGTTCCTCGACCGGCGGCGGCCATCGCCTCCAGCGCGGCGGGCGTGGGGTGTCGCAGATGGTGGGCGCGCACGAGGTAGGGCCAGAGCTGCTCGGCCGGCATCCCCGACAGCCGATCCAGGACCTCGTCCACCGTGGCCGGTCCGTCGACCGCGACGCCGACGACGCCGAACCAGAACGCGGCCGCATCCGACATGGACCGGAACGGCTCCAGTGCCTCGCGCAGCCCAGGCGACATCGATTTCTCGATCTCATCGAACCAAACAGCGCCAATGTCGTAGGCGGCGGGCACCGTGTCCGACCTCGTGAAGCAGGCCAGCCCGACCAAACACTCGATCCACTCGGAGGCGAAGACCTCGACGAGCGGCTCCACCGCCACCTCGCTGATTCGCCGAACCTTTGGTGACATCCAGGTTCGATGATAATCGAACTGATCAGGGCGTGCTGCCGCCTGTTGGATAGCATTGGGACCATGGCCGAGGACCGGGCGAGGCCGGGGCGGCTCGACGACGAACCGGACGAAGCCGACGAGCCGGACGAGCCGGACGAGCTGGACGAGTCGCCCGATGAGACGACGCCAGACGATCGCCGGCGCGGCCTGGTCATCGCGCTGTTCGTCGGCGTGTCGCTCGTGGTCGCCATCGTGCTGGCCATCGTCTACTCCATGCCGTCCGCCGGCTGAGGACGTCCGCCGCGGGCCGGAGGTCCTGGGTGACGCGCCGCGGACCCTGTCAGGGTGCGCGCCGGTCGGTCGACCCCGAGGCGGCGGTGGAGGCCGCCGTCACCGCGGTCTCCCCGGAGGGCTGCCGGTCAGAGCCCAGCACGTAGCGCGTCATCCAGTCGAGCAGGGCCTCGTTCTGGGCGCGGCGCACGGGCACCGGGCCCCGCACCGCGCCGGTGTGCGACGCGCCCGGCAGCCGCAGCATCTCCGCCACGCACCCGCTGGCCCTGAGGACCGCGTAGAACTGCTCGGACTGCTCCGCCGGACAGCGCAGGTCTGCCTCGCCCTGGACCAGCAGGGTCGGCGTCCGGCAGCGGTGCGCGTACGTGATCGGCGACTGCCGGAGGTACTGCTCCAGCCGCTCCCAGGGCGGGCCGCCCGTCTCGGCGGCCATGAACCACGGGCCGATGTCCGCCACGCCGTAGAAGCTCAGGAAGTTGGTTACGGGGTTCTCGGGCACGGCCGCCTTGAAGCGGTCGGTCTGGCCGACGATCCAGCAGGTCAGGTTGCCCCCGCCGGACAGCCCGCAGACGCCGAGGCGCCCGGCGTCCGCCAGCCCGCGCTCGATCGCGTGGTCCACGCCGGCCATGAGGTCCCCGTAGTCGAGCTCGCCCCAGCGGCCGACCAGGGAGCTGGCGAATTCGTCCCCGTACCCGGTCGAGCCCCGGTGGTTCACGATGAGCACCCCGAAGCCGGCGCCGCAGAGGAGCTGCATGTCGCTGTGCCAGGCGTGGCCGAATCCGCCGTGCGGCCCGCCGTGGATATAGAGCACCGTCGGGTACGGCGGCTCGCCGGCCGGCGGCCGGAGGAACCAGCCCTCGACGTGCGTGCCGCCCGCGCCGGGAAAGCCGAGGTGCTCGATCGTGGGCAGCGCCCGTTCACCCAGCAGCTCGCCGTTGAGCCAGGTCAGCCGCCGTTCCCCGCCTTCCAGGTCGGCCAGGTAGAGGTCGCCGGGCTCGCTGGAGGAGCTGGCGGCGAAGAGCAGCCGGGAGCCGCGCAGGCGCAGCGGCGTCACGTTGCGATCGCCGCCCACGACCTCGCGCGCGCGCTCGGGACCGTCCAGAGAGAAGGCGTGGACGCCGACGCGGCCGCCCACCTGCACCGGCGCCAGCGCGTCGCCGAGCGGCGTGATCCCGACCGCAGTGAACTCGAGCGCCGCCGCGGAATCCGGCTGCAGACGTCCCGCCAGGCCCGGCTCCGGGCCGGACGTGCGGCACACGGCCCGGCCCGCCGCCAGGTCGGCCACGTAGAGGTCGCCTCGTGAGCCCATCGGGCGGTCGAGCGCGAACGACTGGACGAACACCAGGCGGCCGTCGGGACCCAGGCCGAGGGCCTGGGTCAGCCCGGGCGGATGCCCCACCTCCTGCACCCGGCCTTCGAGGTCCACCACCCGAACCCGGTTGGCGAACAGGTGCGCATCGGGGTCGCAGCCGGCCAGGTAGGCTACAGCGCGACCGTCGGCGGTCCAGCGCGGCAACGTGTTCATGAACGCGTCATGTGTCAGCCGGGCGGGCTCGCCGCCGCTCGCCTCGACGACGTGGACGTCCAGCAGCGAGTCCTCGACGTAGCCGACCTCGTCCAGGCGGTAGTACGTCCTGGTGACGCGATACGGCCTCGTGGGATCGCGGCGTTCTGACGCCGCCAGCGCGGAGAAGGCCAGGCGGGTGCCGTCGGGAGACCAGTCAGGCGCACCTGAGACGCCGAGCGGCAGCCTGGTGACCTGTCGCGCCTCGCCGCCGTCAGGCGAGATGACGAAGAGCTGCTGCTGGCCCGCCCGGTCCGACACGAAGGCGATCTCCGAGCCGTCGGGCGACCAGACCGGGCTCAGGTCCCTGGCGGTGCCGGCGGTGAGCTGGCGCGACAGGCCGCGCTCGACGTCCAGCAGGAAGAGCGCCGCCCGGTCCCCCTGGCCCTCCGCGTCCGCCCACGAGACCGCGTACACGACGCGTGACCCGTCCGGCGACAGGTCGGCGGACTGGACGAACCGGAGCTTCAGCACGTCGTCCGGGCTGATCGTGGACAGGCTGCTCGACGACGTCATGTGCACACCCTCCCATCGCTCGTGGACCGCACGCGCCGGCCCGCCAGTCGATCATATCCGGGGTCGGCGTCGGGCGCCGACTCCTGGGAACGGGCTCAGTCGCCGGCCGGCCCGGGCCGCAGCGGCGGTCCCGTGAAGCGGTCCACGGTGGCGAACTCCTCCACGGGCCGGCGGCGCAGCCGGGTGGGCAGCCCTCGGGCCGGCCGGCCCACCCCGATGTGGGCGGCCACGGCGAAGCCGTCGGGGATCTCCAGGAGCTCCTTCACCTCAGCCTCCTGCGGGACGATCAGGGTGGTCAGCGACGCTCCCAGGCCGGCCGCGCGGAGGCCCAGCAGGACGTTGTGCACGAACGGGTAGATGGAGGCGCCACCGATGATGCTGGGCCGGTCCAGTCGGGCGTCGGTGATCAGCAGCGCGGCCAGGTCCACGGTCACCACCAGGTGCACGGGCAGGTCGGCCAGGTGCTCCGCGTAGTGATTGGCGGCGGCGAGGCGCCGCCGCGCAGCGTCGTCCGGGGCCCGCCTCGCCAGCTCCTCGTGGTACGGCCTCCAGCTGCGCAGGTACAGCTCCTGCAGACGAGCCCGGCGCTCGGCGTCGCGCACGACCACCACCCGCCAGCCCTGGCGGTTGCCGCCGCTGGGCGCGAACCGGGCGTCATCGAGCACCCGGTGCAGCAGCTCGTCCGACACCGGACCCGGGCCGAAGAGCCGCGTGCTCGCGGTCGTGCGCATGGCCTGGGACAGCTCCACGCCGCCACCCTACCATCCGCCAGCGGCCGACAGAGTCATGGAAGACGCGGGCTTGAGCTCGGGATGAACGCCCAGCGCCGGGGCGAAAGTCCCAGATCAGGGGTGGACACCCGACCCCCTGGAGCGCTAGGCTGCTACGGTCCCGGGACGGCGCTCATGGGTACGCCAGCGAGACGGGGGTAGACGCTGCCGACGCGCCGGAGGCCGCCTCGGGATACTTCATCGTACCGTGAAATCGAGCGCCCGAAAGGGGCTCGTACGGCGCGTTCGGCCCGGCCCTGGCCGGTCGCGGACGGGCTGGCGATAGGCAAAACCTGTCACAATACCGCCCGCGAAGTGAGGAACAAGCGCTGGCTCGGCGCCGGCCTGCTCGCCCTCGTAGTGCTCCTCGCGATCAACGAGCTGCGTCCAGTCGGCGCCGTGGCGGCCACCCCGGCGACGGCGAGCGTCGTCGCCGGCGGCGAGGCCGCGGTTCCGGTGCCCTGGCCCGCCGACGCCCAGGCGGCGCTGGGCGTCGAGGACGAGGGCGTCGTCGCGGCCACGTCCGGCGCCCGGCCGCAGCCGATCGCCAGCGTCGCCAAGGTGATGACCGCCCTGCTCGTGCTCAAGGCCAGGCCGCTGGCCACGGGCCAGCAAGGGCCGGTGATCACGGTCACGGCGGACGACGTCGCCGAATACCACCAGGAGGATGCGGACGGCGAGTCGGTCGTGCCCGTGCAGGCCGGCGAGCAGCTGACCGAGTACCAGGCGCTGCAGGGCCTGCTCATCCCGTCCGGGAACAACATCGCCGGGCTGCTGGCGCGCTGGGCGGTCGGGTCGGTCGACGCCATGGTCCAGCGCATGAACCAGGCTGCCCGCGCCATGGGCCTGCTGCACACGAGGTTCGCCGACGCCAGCGGGTTCTCGGCGCAGACGGTGAGCGTGCCGGCGGACCTGGTCCGCCTGGGCGAGGCGGCCATGAACGACCCCCTCATCGCGAGCCTGGTCGCCATGGAGGAGGCCACGCTCCCGGTGATGGGGACGCGCCCCAACGTGAACTACGCCCTCGGCCAGGACGGGATCCTCGGCATCAAGACCGGCAACATCCCGCAGGGCGGGGCCATCTACCTGTTCGCCGCCAACGGCAGGCTGCCGGACGGCCGGACGAGGCTGCTCGTCGGCGCCGTCCAGGGCCTCCCGACGCTCGACCTGGCCTTCAGCGGGGCGAAGGCGCTGCTCGACGCCGCCCGCACCTCGCTCCAGGTGCGCCATGTCGTGTCCCGCAACCAGACCGTCGGGCGGTACGCGCTGCCCTGGGGCGGCGGCTCCGACGTGGTGGCCGGCCAGGACCTGGACGTCGTCGTGTGGCCCGGGACGGTGATCAGGGTGGCGCTCCTGGCTGACCCTGTCCAGCCGCCGGTCGCGCCCGGCACGACGCTCGGCCACCTCCACATCACGGCCGGCGACAGCTCCTGGGACGTGCCGGTGGCGAACGTCGACGGGCTGGCCGCGCCCGGCCGGCTGGCCAGGCTCACGCGCATCACGTGGTGAGCCGGCGCCCACCTCTCTTTTTCAGCGGCCAGAGACTGCCCTCCAGATGCGCTCCGGCGTCAGCGGCATGTCCAGGTGGCGGACGCCCAGGTGGGCGAGGGCGTCCAGCACGGCGTTCTGCACGGCGGGCGTCGAGCCGATCGTGCCCGCCTCGCCGATGCCCTTGGCGCCCAGGGGGTTGTTGGGGGAGGGTGTGACCGTGCTCGCGGTCTCGAAGCGCGGCAGCTCGTTCGCGGTCGGCACCCCGTAGTCGAGCAGGCTCGTCGTCAGCGGGTTGCCGGCGTCGTCGTAGACCACCTCCTCGAACAGCGCCTGCGCCGCCCCCTGGGCGATCCCTCCGTGGACCTGGCCCTGGACGAGCAGGGGGTTCACCTGGCTGCCGCAGTCGTCGACCGCGATGTGGCGGACCAGCCGTGCCTCTCCGGTGTCCAGGTCGACCTCGGCGACCGCCACATGGGTGCCGAACGGGAAGCTGGCGTCGGCCACGATGTCGTGCTCCTCGCGCAGCTGGCTCTCCCCGCGCTGCTGGACGGCGCCGGCCAGCTCGGCCCAGGTCAGGCCGGAGCCGGGCACGCCCCGAACGCCCAGCCGGCCGCCGCCCAGGGGCACGACGTCGTCCGGGCTGGCCTCCAGCGCGTCGGCCGCCACCCGGCGAGCCCGTTCCAGCAGGGCGCGAGCGGCGACCAGGATCGAGCTCCCGGCCAGCTGCAGCGAGCGGGAGCCGCCGGTCCCGTCACCGCGCGGGACGAGGCCGGTGTCGCCCTCGACCACGCGGACCGAATCCAGGGGCACGTCCAGCGTGTCCGCGACGATCTGGGCGTACGCCGTCTCGTGGCCCTGGCCATGGCTGGCCGTGCCCGCGAGCACGGTGAACGTCCCGTCCGGGCCGGCCTCCACCGAGCCGAACTCGGTGGGCGAGCCGAGCGCCGTGATCTCGACGTAGGAGGACAGGCCGATGCCCAGCACCCGGCGCTCGCCAGCCGCGCGCCGCCGCTCTTGCTCCGCCCGCAGCCCGTGGTAGCCCGAGAGCTCGAGGGCCCGGTCCAGGGCCCGCTCGTACTCGCCCGAGTCGTACGTGGCGCCGGCCACGGTCTGGAGCGGGAACCGGTCCGGGGGGATCAGGTTGCGCCGGCGGACCTCCGCAGGGTCCAGGGCCAGCTCGCCCGCCAGCAGGTCCATGGCCCGCTCCAGCAGCGCCGTGGCCTCGGGGCGGCCGGCGCCGCGGTATGCCCCGACAGGCGTGGTGTTCGTCGCGTACACCCTGGCCGCGTAGTCGATCCTCGGCGTGCGGTACACGCCGGACAGCATCTGGCCCGTGAAGAAGGGCAGGAGGGCGCCCAGGCCCGGGTAGGCCCCGGCGTCGGCCAGCACGCGGGCGCGCAGGCCGACCAGCTCGCCGTTCCGCTTCGCCCCGACCTCGACGTCCTGCACCTGCGCGCGGCCGTGCGCCATGGCCACGAAGTTCTCGGACCGCGTCTGGGCCCATCGCACCGGGCGTCCCAGACGGCGGGCCAGGGCCGCCACCACGACCTGCTCCGGGTAGGAGGTGCCCTTGGCGCCGAAGCCGCCGCCCACGTCGGGCGCCACCAGGCGGACGTCTGCCTCGGCCATGCCCAGGCAGTCGGCCACGAAGTCCCGGACCTGGAACGGGCTCTGGGTGGAGGCCCATACCCTGAGCCGGTTCCCGTCCGGGTGGGCCAGGAACGCGTCCGCCTCCAGCGGGACGGGCGCCAGCCGCTGGTTCACGAACCGGGCGCGGACGGTGATCTCGGCGCCGTCCAGCGCGTCCTGGTCCTCGCCGTAGGCAGCCTGGAAGGCGAGGTTCGTCCCGTGCTCGGGGAACAGCAGGTCCGCGCCCTCGGCCGCTGCCTGCTCCGGCGTGGCGACCACCGGCAGCGGGTCGTAGTCGGCCGATACCGCCTCGGCGCCGTCCACGGCGGCGCTGCGCGACTCGCCGACCACCACCGCGACCGCCTCGCCCACGAAGCGGACAACGTCCACGGCGAGCGGCGGCCTGGCGAACACCTCCGGCACGACGGCGAACGAGAGTCGGGGCGGGAGGTCCAGGTCGGCGGCCGTGAGGGCGGCGACCACGCCGGGCACGGCTGCGGCGGCAGACACGTCGACCCGGCGCAGACGGGCGTGCGCGAGGGGCGAGCGGGCGAAGACGGCGTGCAGCGTCCCTTCCGGCGCCAGGTCGTCGACGTAGCGGCCGGCGCCGGTGACGAGCCGAGGGTCCTCGCGGCGGCGAACAGCGCTGCCGAGTATCGATCCGGGCATCGGCTATATGTACACCGGCCGAGCGCGGCCCGGCGCCGCCGGCGGCCGCCCCAGGGCGGCGCGGCTTCGGGCCCGGCAGAATGGGGCGGTGATCCGGGGCCTGGTCTTCGACTTCGACGGGCTGATCCTCGACACAGAGGTCCCCGTGTACCGGACCTGGGCCGAGGTGTACGAGAGGCACGGCGAGCAGCTGTCGCTGGACTTCTGGACGACGATCATCGGGCAGGGCGGCGACCGCTTCGACGCGATCGCCGAGCTGGAGCGCCGGCTCGGCCGCCGCCTGGACGCGGAGCTCATCCGCGCGCGGCGCCGGGCCCGGCAGGACGAGCTGGTGGCGGAGCTGGCCGTCCTGCCCGGCGTGCGGGAATGGCGCGACGAGGCGTTCGCCGCGGGCGTCCGGCTCGGCGTCGCGTCCAGCTCCGCCCGCGCGTGGGTGGTCGGCCACCTGGAGCGGCTGGGCCTCGACGGCTGGGACTGCGTCAGGTGCCGGGAGGACGTGGGCCGGGCCAAGCCGGCGCCCGACCTCTACCTGGCCGTGCTGGAGTGCATGGGCGTGGGGGCCCGGGAGGCGGTCGCGGTGGAGGATTCGTGGGCCGGGGTGGAGGCGGCCAAGACGGCCGGCGTCTACTGCGTGGCGGTGCCGAGCACGCTGACTGCGAGCCATGACCTGAGCCGGGCCGACCTGGTGGTGCGGTCCCTGGGGGAG
>DATFRD010000202.1:0-26475 GCA_035263645.1 Candidatus Dormiibacterota bacterium
CTGGTGCAGGCTGAGCTGGGCGCGGCGCGAGAAGCTGCCGATGCGCAGGAGGCGGCTCGGGGGTGCGGCCGAAAACCCAGCCGGATCTTTGGGGCCCATGCGCCCCATCTCCCCACCCCACGAAATCCGCACCCCACCACCCCACCCCAGAGAATCCGCACCCCACCACCGCGATTCTCTGGGGACCCCGGTACCGCGATTTCGCGGGGACCCCGGGTCCGGCGTTGCCTCCTGCGGTGCTCGCTCACGCCCTGGAGGGCGCTCCCTGCGCTCCTCGTCGGCGCCACCGGATCTGGGGCACCTGGCCCCCAAATCTCTCGGCCAGGTTTCCGGCCGCACCCCTCGACCCGTGCTCATGAGCGTGTACACGCTCGTCCAGCTGCTCGAGGTGGCGCTGTTCGGCGCGCTGCTCGGATACGGGATCCTGGCCCACCTGCCCAGCCTGGCGATGCTCGGCGGGGGTCTGCTGGTCGGCAAGGCCATCCTCAACATCCTGGCGCCGGAGGGCGGCACCGTGATGCGACGCTCGCTCGCAGCCTATGCGATGGGCGGCGTCTACACGCTGGGGGGCATCGTCCTGGTGCACTTCTTCTCGTGACCGGGGCGCGGAACATCCTGGCGGCGGTCGGCGGTTTGCTGCTCGTAGCGTGGTGACCGCGTGATGATCGGCCAGGCCGTGCACGATTCCATCTCCCACCTCGTGGGCAACACGCCACTGCTGCGGATCAGGCTGTTCGAGGAGAGGTATCCCGACCTCCGCGTGTACGCGAAGGCGGAGTGGTTCAACCCGGGCGGCTCGGTGAAGGACCGCGCGGCGCTGGCGATGGTGGAGGACGGGGAGCGCCGGGGACTGCTGACCCGGGACCGGGTCATCGTGGACTCCACGTCGGGCAACACCGGCATCGCCTACGCGCTGATGGGCGCCGCCAGGGGCTATCGCGTCCGCCTGGTGATGCCGCGGAACGTGAGCTCCGAGCGCAAGCAGCTCGTCACCGCGTACGGAGCGGAGGTCGTGTACTCGGACGAGCTGGAAGGCTCGGACGGGGCGATCAGGCTGGTGCGGCACCTGGTCGCCGACGACCCCGACCGCTACTTCTACCCCGACCAGTACAACAACCCGGCCAATGTCCTCGCTCACTACCACGGCACCGGCCGCGAGATCCTGGAGCAGCTGGGAGGCCGGGTCACGCACTTCGTGGCCGGCCTGGGCACGACGGGCACGTTCGTCGGCACCGCGCGCCGCCTGAAGGAGCACGACCCGACCATCCGGGCCATCGCGGTCCAGCCCGACGACGCCTTCCACGGCCTGGAGGGCCTGAAGCACCTGCCCACCGCCATCGTGCCGGGCATCTGGGATCCGGCGCTGGCCGACGAGGTCTGGGGGGCGCCCACGGAAATGGCGTACGACCTGGCCAGGCGCCTGGCCCGCTCCGAGGGGCTGCTGGTGGGCCACTCCTCCGGCGCCGTCCTCTGGGCGATCGAGCGGCTGGGCGCCGAGGTACGGCGCGGCGTGGTGGTGACCGTGTTCCCCGACGGCGGCGACCGCTATCTGTCCACGGGGCTGTACCGGCTGTCGCGGTGAGGATCACCCGGCCTGCGCTGGAGGAGGTGCACGCGCACGCCTCGGCGGGCTACCCATACGAGGTCTGCGGGATGCTGATAGCGACCCGCGGCTCGGGCGTCGTCACGCGGACCAGCCGGGTCCGGAACATCGTGGTGGACCGCGCACGGGATCGTTACGAGATGGATCCGCGCGACCAGATCCGCGTCCAGCGCGAGTGCGACGCCGCCGGCCTGGAGATCCTGGGCTACTACCACAGCCATCCGGACCACCCCGCCCAGGCCTCGATCACCGACTCCACGCGGTCCTGGGCGGGGCCCGTCTACATGATCGTCAGCTGCGTGGGAGGCCGGGTGGTGGACGGGAACGCGTTCGTGGCCGAGCGCGACGGCGGGCCGATGCACCCGGTGCCGCTGGAGGTGGTCGACCCGGACGCGGTCGGCTAGTGGTGCGTCGCCGCGGGCACAGGCCCGGTCGTCGCGTCGCTCCTCCGTCCGCTACGCTTACCCCGTGAGCGCACTGGCCCGGCGGCCCGTCACGACGACCACCGTGAGGGGGTCTCCCCGGCGCTCGCGCGCGCCCCGTCCGCAGGCGCGCTGACCGACGCCAGGGAGAGAGCCCCCGCCCGTACGGGCGGGGGCTCTCTCTTTTTCCGCCGATTGCGAGAGAGGTGAGCGACATGGAAGAGCAGGCGAGCGATCACCGGCGCTGGCTGCGAGCGCTGGACCTGGCGCATTTCGACCCGGCGTCGCCCGGGATGCCCTACTGGCTCCCGCCGGGTGTGGTCGCGATGCGGGCGCTGCAGGACCACTGGCGCCGGGTGCACGAGCGCTGGGGATACCAGGAGGTCTCGACGCCGCTCTTGGCCCGGGACGCCCTCTACGAGAGCTCCGGGCACCTGGAGCACTTCGCCGGCTCGATGTTCTTCTGCCAGCCGGACGAGGGCGATCGCATGGGCCTGAAGCCGGTCAACTGCCCCGGCAGCATGGTGGTCTTCCGGTCCCGGCGGCGCAGCCACCGGGAGCTTCCGCTCCGGCTGGCCTGCTACGACCAGCTGCACCGCCACGAGCTGTCCGGCGTCCTCAGCGGGCTGCTCCGGGTCCAGTCGTTCCGCCAGGACGACGCCCACCTGTTCGTGACCCCCGACCAGGTGCGCGCGGAGGTGGTGGACCTGCTGCGCCTGGCCGAGCGCCTCTACGCCGGCTTCGATCTTCGCTTCCGCCTCCGCCTGGGCGGGCCGCCGGCCGGCCGGATCGGCGACGACGCGACGTGGCAGAGGGCTCAGGCCGAGCTGGCGGCGGCGCTCGACGTCGCCGCCGGCCCCGGCGCGTACGAGTACACACCCGGCGAGGGCGCGTTCTATGGGCCCAAGGTCGACCTGCTGGTCGAGGACGGGCTCGGCCGCGACTGGCAGATGGGCACGTTCCAGCTCGACTATGAGATGCCCCGCCGCCTCGGCTGCCGGTACGTCGGACCGGACGGCGCCGAGCACGTACCGGCGGTCATCCACCGCGCCCTGCTGGGCTCCTTCGAACGGTTCCTCGGCGTGCTCCTCGAGCAGACAGACGGGCACCTGCCCCCGTTCATGGCCCCGGTCCAGCTCCGCCTTGTGCCGGTGGCGGAGCGTCACCTCGGGCCGGCCCGCGCCCTGGCCGAGGACCTGGGGGCAGCGGGCCTGCGGGTCGAGGTGGGCGACCATGGCGACCGGGTGGCGGCGCAGGTCCGGGAGGCCTGGCTCCGGCGTGTGCCCTTCCTGGCCGTCCTCGGCGACCGTGAGCTGGCCGCCGGGACGGTGGCGCTTCGCACCCCTGGCGGCGAGGACCTGGGAGCGGTCGAGCACGGCGCGCTCCGGGCCCTGCTGGAGCGGCGCTGTGCGCCGCCCCCCGCATAGAGCCCTCCCGCCTCGCGAAGGAGGTGGCCCCGCCCGGGGCCGGTGGGGGGCGCCCCCGACCGCCCCTCAGCGGCCCCCTTCCGCCAGCGCTGCCGGCGCCCGACTCATCAGGTATTCGGGGATCGCCGCCATCGGCGGCCGCTCCCAGTCGCCGATGTTCATCACCTCCAGGAAGAACCGGTCGTTGTCGTGGTGGATCAGCTTCATCGACCGGTTGATCTCCTCAAGGAGGTGGATCCGGTGGCGGTCGCCCAGCCGCTTCAGCGCCACCTGCATGATCGCGAACGCCATCTTGGAGAGGTCCAGCAGCTCCTGGTTGCGGTGGATGCGCACCCCGAGGTCCGTCTGCGCGATGCAGTTCAGGCCGAAGTTCTCGACGACGTCGATCAGGTGACCGGTCTCCACGCCGTACCCCGTGAAGAAGGGCAGCCGCTCCAGCAGCTCCCGGCGCCCGGCGTACTCGCCCGATAGGGGCTGGACGAGGCCGGAGAGCAGCGGGTAGAAGAGGTTGAACAGCGGCCGCGCGGCCAGCTCGGTGACCCGGCCGCCGCCCGCCGACTGGAGCTCCCCCCCGAAGTTGAGCGGCCGCCGGTAGAAGCCCTTGACATAGCTGACGCGCGGGTCCGTGAGCAGCGGGCCTACCGTCCCGTAGACGAACTGTGGGTGGATGTTGGAGATGTCCGTGTCACACCAGGCCACGATGTCGCCGCGCAGGACGTGCAGGCTCTTCCACAGGGCCTCGCCCTTGCCCCGGAAGGTCCCGTGCTCCGGCAGCACGTCAGGGTGCTGGACGACGGGGACGCCGAGCGAGTCCGCGACCTCCGCCGTGCGGTCGGTGGAGGCCGAGTCGATCACCACGATCTCGTCCAGCAGCGGCACGCCGTCCATCAGCTCGCCCTTCAGCGTGTGGAGGACATCGCCGATGGTGTCCTCCTCGTTGAGGGTGGGCAGGCCCAGGCTGATGGTCAGCCCCTGGCGCCGCTTCAGGTCGACCAGGCGGCCCACGTCCGCGAACTCGCGGGAGTGGAACGTGTTCTCCGCGAACCACTTGTCCACCACCCCCGAGATGTCGCGCCCGCTGATCAGGATGGAGGGCGCCCCGATCTCGTCCCCGAGGATGGGCGGGATCGACCGCGAGCTCTTGGCCAGGATCACCGTGCCCGGCAGCGACTCCACCGTCTTGGCCAGGCGGGAGCCGACCAGGACGGAGGAGCGGGCGGCGTCGGCGAAGGCGCCGAGAACCGTCACGCCGTGCCGGCGCCCCGCGTCGGTGATGGCCTGGCTGGGGTTGACCGACACGATCTCGACCGGCTCGACCCGGCGCGTGCCGAGCTCGACGAGCAGGTCGTGGAACTGTCGCGAGGCCCGCGCCCGCCGCTCCTCCGAGTGGCGGACATCGTGGACGTGCAGCGCCGTGATGGGGGTCCGGCGGGACCCGACGAGGGCGGCCGCCGCCCGCAGCGCCAGGCGGGCGCTGGGCCCTCCGCGCACGGGGACCAGCACGCCGGCGTCGGCTCGCACGCCGCTGCCCGCGGGGTCCTGACGGACCAGCAGGAGGTCTGCGGGCGGGTCCGCCACCAGGTCCTCGATGTTGCGGTCCGAGTGCCGGGGGGAGCTCAGACCGGGCCACTCCAGCACGATGAGGTCGGCCGAGCTCTCGTAGGCGGCTTCGCGGACGCCCTGCGCCAGGTTGCTGGCCACCCGCACCTGCACCCCGAAGCGGGCCTCCACCCGCGTCTCCAGCTCGGTGATCCGCTGCAGCAGCGACCGGTAGCGGCGGGCCACCGTCACGCTCTCGGCGATCGGCCGGCCCTGCGGGAGCTCGACGACGCCGACCAGGACGCCGCTTCCGTTCTCGCTCCGCAGGATGCCCGCCGCCACCTCCAGCAGTCCCGCCGCCGTGCGAGCCCGGGTGATCGGGATCAGCATCCGGGGTCGCTTATCGGCCACCGAGCGCCTCATCGATGACGTGCTCGACCCGCTCCAGCACCGCTGGCCAACCATACCCCCGGCGTGCTTGGCGGCGCAGCCGCGCAGTGCGGCTGCGCAGCGCGCGCGCGACGGCGGCCGCCACGTCGTCGCCGCCGGCGCCGGGCCGGAACGTCCAGGCCGCCCCGCCCGACACCTCGCGCAGCACCGGGATGTCCGCGCAGACGAGCGGCGTCCCGCTCAGCCCCGCCTCGACCACCGGCAAGCCGAACCCCTCGGACTCGCTGGGGAGCAGAACCACGTCCGCCAGGCGGTACAGCTCGGCGATCGAGCGATCGTCGACGGGGTGGCGGCCGTCGGCGCCGGCCAGCTCGTGGAGGAACCGCACGACCTGGTCCAGGCCGAGGTCGGAGCGCAGCTGTCGCAGGTAGGCGGCGTACTCCAGGTTGTCGGCAGAGTGCGGGCCGAGGGGCCCGGTCACGACCACCCGCAGCCCCGGATAGAGCGGCGCGAGCCGGGCCGCAGCCTCCAGCGCCAGCTCCAGCCGCTTGCGCCGCGTGACCCGGACCGGCACCAGGACGAGCGGGTCGGCGGCCTCCAGGCCGGCCCTGCGCGCCAGCTCCAGCGTCCGCCGGCCCAGGCCCCAGAACCGGGCTGCGTCCACGCCGTTGGGGACCACGGGCACGTCCCGCCGGCGAAGGCCCAGGGTGGCGGCGACCTCGGCCTGGCGCACCCGCGACACCGCCACGTAGCGCACGCCCGGCTGGGCCTCGTGCAGGATCGACCACGGCCAGCCGGCCCGCCGGTACTCCGCGTAGCGGGGGTTGACCCAGGCCAGGTCGTGCGTCCACGCCACCAGCGGCCGGCCCGCCCCGGTCAGCGCCGTCGCCAGCGGCAGGTTGAAGGGCATGGTGAGCACGTTGTGCGCGATGACGACGTCCCGGTCGTCGAGCAGCGACCGAAGCCCCTCCCCGAGCCGGTCGCGCAGGCGGTCGAACTGGTCGGACGCGGCGTCGCCGGTGGCCAGCCGGCGGGCCACGGCCTCCACCTCCGGATGGCGGGAGTCCACCTCCGGCAGCAGGGAGGCCTCGCCGCGGCCGGCGACGACCCGCACATCGTGACCGCGCCCTCGGAGCAGGTGCGCGTGGGCGGCGAGCACCGACTCCACCCCGCCCGTGACGGGCGCGGCGGAGTAGTGGACGAGCGCCAGGCGCGCGCGGCCGCCGGGCCGCCGGCTCAAGGGGACTCCGTCGGCGGGACGCTGGCCGTCCCCGACCGCCGGCCCGCGCGGTCGGATCGGCTCAAGTCAGGGCGCCGCGGAGCCGACGGGCGGGGGCCGTGCTCCCGGCCGGGAGCTCCAGCGTCCTCAGCCCGGCCGGCTTGCGGTCGACCCGGACCCGGGCCCCCTCGCCGCACTCGACCGTGAAGTCGACCTCACCGTCGCCCACCCGCATGCCCTCGACCCGGAGGCGCCGGTAGAGGCCGGTGTCGAGCGGGTCGATGCGGAGCCGGCTCTCGAACATGTCCACCTCGACCCCGGTCAGGACCCGGAGGAAGTGGAAGAGCGAGCCCGCCCCCCAGGCCTGGGGGCTGCAGCTGACCAGGTACTCGCCGGGGCCGGCGTGGAACCGCAGATCGCGGGAGAAGCCGCAGAAGAGCTCCGGGATCCGGCCGTCGGAGAACCGCATGCACGCCTGGAGGACGGACCTTGTGACCACCTCCGCCTCCCGCACATAGCCGTAGCGGCGCATGCCGGCCGCGATGATCGAGTTGTCGTGCGGCCACACCGAGCCGTTGTGGTAGCTCATCGGGTTGTAGCTGGGGGCGGTGGTGGAGAGCGTCCTGATGCCCCAGCCGGAGAACATGTCCGGGGCCATCAGCCGCGTGACCACCGCCCTGGCCCCGGCCTCGTCGAGGATCCCCGACCACAGGCAGTGGCCGGGGTTGCTCGTCACCGCCTCCACCTGTCGCTTGTCGCGGTCGAGCGCCTGGGCGTAGTACTGCTGGCCTTCCATCCAGTAGCGGTCCTGGCAGCGCTCGCGCAGCGCCTCCGCCTCGCCCTGCAGGCGCTCGGCCTCGGCCCGGCGGCCGAGCCGGCGGAGGATGCGGGCCAGGCCCGACTTCGCATGGAACGTGTAGCCCTGCACCTCCACCAGCGCCGCCGGCAGGGGGGCGGGCTCCCCGTGGGCCTCGGTCAGCGAGTTCCAGGAGTCCTTCCAGCCGTGGTTGCGCACGCCGATCCGGCCGTGCTGCACGTACTCCACCAGCCCGTCCCCGTCCAGGTCGCCGTAGTGATCGATCCAGTCGAGGGCGGCCAGCACGTTGGGCGAGAGCTCGCTCAGCAGGTCGACGTCGGCCGTCCAGTCCAGCAGCTCGACCAGGAGGACCAGGAACAGGGGCGTGGCGTCGACCGTCCCGTAGTACGGGGTGTGGGGGATCTGGCCCAGGTTGGCGAGCTCGCCGAAGCGGATCTCGTGGGGGATCTTGCCGGGCTCCTCCTCGCGAGCGGGATCGACCCTGGTGCCCTGGTGCCTGGCCAGGTAGCGCAGGCTGCCGATCGCCAGGTCGCGGTTCAGCGCCAGCGTCTGCAGGGACGTGATCAGGGCGTCGCGCCCGAACGGGACCGCGTACCAGGGCACGCCCGCTGTGGGGAAGAGGCCCGTAGGCCGGTCGTCGCAGAGGACCCGCAGGTCCTCCAGGTTTCGCCAGAGCAGGCCGCCGTCGAGCGACTCGTTGTCGCTCTCGTAGCGCGTGCACGCCTGGTTCCAGACCTGGTACTGGCGCTCCAGCGCGTTCAGCGCGGGGTCGAAGTGGAAGTCGGCCTCGGGCTGGCCCTCGCCCATGACCGGCAGGATGTCCACGAGGAGCACGAACGTCTCGTGGGGGTCCAGCTCGACCTGCAGACAGGCGCGGCCGCGGTCGATGCGGGGCACGGGGTGGAAGACGATCTCCGTCGTCCGCCGGATGCCGTCCAGCCCGCGGTACCCGAACTTGAGTCCCGTCTCCGTCTCGACCGGGGGCTCGGCGTTGCCCACCTGCCGGACCGGCCGGTAGCCGCGGATCTCGAAGATGTCCAGGAAGTCGGCGTCGAATCGGAGCTCGAGCTCGACCTCGACCGGGTGGATGTTGCAGTTCTGCAGCCCGATGCGCTCGTGGACGCCGTCGTGGACGAAGCGCGTCCGGCGCAGGCTGAGGCTCTGCTTACGGATGGGAGCGCCGCCGTGGCGTGGGTCCAGCGTCGGGTTGACGAGCTGGAAGGTGGCTACGTAGGCGCGGTCGACGCCGTGATTGAGGAGGATGGGCCGGCGCCCGTTCAGCCGCAGCTCGTATGTGGACAGGAAGCGGGAGTCCGACCGGTAGAGCCCGAGGCCGCCGTCGTTCCCGGAGGGGGCATCGCCGGTCAGGTCGGAGACGATGAAGATGTCATTGTGCTTGAGGATGACCCGGTCTGCGAGCACGCCTCTGCAATTCTAGGACCGAGGCAGCGACCCCCCGCCGCCCCACCTCGAGGGTGCCTCCCCCTCGCTGGGGAGGTGACCTGCGGGGGCCGGAGGGGGGATCGACCGGACATTCCCCCTCCCCCAACCCCTCCCGCGAGGGGAGGGGGGCCAGGCCGGCTCCCCTCGCCCAACCCCTCCCGCGAGGGGAGGGGGGCCGCTGTCCGGGCGCCCGCCGCCTCGCCTGTGCGTTCTCGGCAAAATTGCCCGGTGGCACGTCCCATCGTCGCTCTCGTCGGCCGTCCCAACACCGGGAAGTCCACGCTGTTCAACCGGCTGATCGGATGGCGGAAGGCGATCGTCGACCGCCAGCCCGGCCTCACCAGAGATCGCCTCTACGGCGTCGCGGAGTGGCGCGGACGGGAGATGACGGCTGTCGACACGGCGGGCCTCGATCTCGACCGGGACGACGCCTCGAGGGCCGCGGTCGAGCGGCAGACCAGGGTGGCGATCGACGAGGCGCAGGTGATCGTGTTCCTGCTCGACGCGCGGGAGGGCGTCACCCCCATCGACCGCGACATCGCGGAGATGCTGCGCCGCTCGGGGAGGCCGGTCGTGGTCGCCGCCAACAAGGTGGACGACCCGCGCCAGACGTACCTGCGGCACGAGGTCCTGGAGCTGGGATTCCGGGAGCCGGTGACGATCTCCGGTCACCACGGGATCGGCGTCGACGACCTGCTGGACCGCGTGCTGGAGCTCCTGCCCCCGCCCGAGGAGCCGGAGCCGGGCGAGGAGGCGACGGCCAGGCTCGCGATAATGGGCCGTCCGAACGTCGGCAAGTCGTCGCTGCTCAACCGGCTGCTCGGGGACGACCGCGCGCTGGTCACCCCGACGCCGGGCACCACCCGCGACCCGGTGGACACCGAGATGGTCTTCGACGGGCTGCCCGTGGTGCTCGTGGACACGGCCGGCATCCGCCGGCGGGCCGCGGCCCGGGACAGGCTCGAGCACTTCAGCCTTCTGCGCGGCATCCGGGCCATGGAGCGCGCGGACGCGGTGCTCCTCGTCCTGGACGCGTCGGCCGGGGTCCTGGCCCAGGACCAGCACGTGGCCAGCTATGCGCTGGAGGCGGGCAAGGGGCTGGTGCTGGTCGTGAACAAGATCGACCTGCTCGAGGGGCCCGAGCGCCGGCCGGGCGAGTGGGAGAAGCGTCTGCGCGCGGAGTTCCGCTTCGTCCGCCACGCGCCGGTGGTTACGATATCGGCGCTGACCGGCCAGGGGGTGCGGCACGTGCTGCCGACGGCGCTGGAGGTGGTGGGCCGGCGGCGGACGCGGGTCCCGACGAACGAGCTGAACCGGATGCTGCGCGAGGCCTTCCTGGAGCGGCCGCCTCCAAGCTTCAAGGGGCGGCGGCTGGTGCTCCGCTACGCCACCCAGGCGGCGTCCGAGACGCCCACCATCGTACTGTTCGTGAACGACGTCGAGCTCCTTCACTTCGGCTACCGGCGCTACCTGGAGAATCGGCTCCGCGAGCGGTTCAGCTTTGCAGGGAACCCCCTGCGCATCGTCCTGCGCCCGGCGCACGAGCGATGACCGCGGCGTTTACATATGTATGGCATAGCTCCAATACGACGATCACACGGGAGGCCGATGCTCTCATGACATGGCAATGGCCGTGAGCCCGCAGAAGGTGCTGGTCGTCGACGACGAGGACCACATACTGGAGCTGGCGCGCCTGTACCTGTCTCGCGAGGGGTACCAGATCGAGACGGTGACGGACGGCGCCCACGCGCTGACGCGCTTCGGCCAGGTCAGGCCCGACCTGGTCGTGCTGGACATCATGCTGCCCAACGTAGACGGCCTGACGATCTGCCGCGAGATCCGCAAGCAGAGCCAGGTCCCGATCATCATGCTCACCGCCCGCGATGAGGTGACGGACAAGGTCGTCGGGCTGGAGCTGGGCGCAGACGACTACCTGACCAAGCCGTTTCACCCCCAGGAGCTGGTGGCCAGGGCCAAGGCGCTGGTCCGTCGCGCCCGGCTGGAGCCGGACCAGCCGAAGCTCGTGCGGGCCGGCAGGCTGGAGGTGGACTTCGAGCGGCACGAGGTGCGCTACGGCGAGGCCCGGCTGCAGCTTCGGCCCAAGGAGTTCGACCTGCTGGCGCTGCTGGCGAGGCACCCTGGCCGCGTGTTCCAGCGCAGCGAGCTGCTCGACCTGGTCTGGGGCTACGACTTCCCCGGCTATACGCGTACCGTTGACGTGCACGTACAGCAGCTCCGTGAGAAGCTGACGGCAGGCGGGGTCACGAGCCCGACGATCCAGACGGTCTGGGGGGTGGGGTACAAGCTGGAGATGTCAGAGAGCTGAGCCTCAGGATCAAGCTGCTGCTGGCCGCGGTGGCGCTCGTGGCCGTGAGCCTTTCCCTGAGCGGGGTGCTGACCGGCGTGCTGGTCCAGAACCTCGGCATCGATGACGCCCGCGACCAGCTGGCCAAGGGGGCACTGCTGCTCAGGCCGCAGATCGCGGCGCTGGAGTGCGGGAACCGGCTCAACGGGCGCTGCCTCGTCACCATCACCAGCGAGCCGGTCTTCATCTCCAACGTCGAGAATCGGGTGCCGTACCTGAACCTGGCCGGCGACCGGATGATCCTGCTCAGCAAGCCGCCGCCGCGGGCGCCCCACGACACCCGGGTGCTCTACGACAGCGGCGGGACGCTCGCCGCCGGGACCCCCGTTCCGCTGGGCGCCGAGAAGCAGGTGTCCGGCCAGGTGGTGCGCGAGGGGAACAGCGTCCTGGACGGGCAGGTGTACCTCGTGGCCGCCGTGCCCGCGACCAACAAGTTCGTCGTCTCCTATATCCTGCTGGCCAGGCCGCAGGAGGTGGTGCTCCAGCAGACCCGGAGCCAGTTCGTCCAGCCCATCCTGGAGTCGGCGGCGATCGCGCTCCTGCTGGCCAGCGTGCTCGCCCTGCTGCTGGGGGGCGCGCTCACCCGGCCGCTCGACGAGCTGCGCTCCGCCGCGGAGGGCATCGCCGGGGGCAACTACTCGCGCCGGGTGCGGGTGGCCGGCGGCGACGAGATCGGGGTGGTGGCCCGCGCCTTCAACCGGATGGCGGAGGCGGTCGAGCGCACGCGTGCCCAGCAGCGGGCGTTCCTGGCCAACGTGTCGCACGAGCTCAAGACGCCGCTGACCAGCCTCATCGGCTTCAGCCAGGCGCTCGTCGACGGCAGCCTGCGGACGGACGACGAGCGGATGCGGGCGGCCACGATCCTGCACGAAGAGGCGGAGCGGGTCCTTCGCATGTCGCAGGAGCTGCTGGACCTGGCCCGGGTCGAGGCGGGTCAGCTCACCCTCAACCTGAACGCGGTCGACCTGGGCGTGCAGCTCCTGCAGGAGATCGAGATCGTGCGCGCCAGGGCAGACCGCCGGCGCCTGGCGCTCCAGCTCACGGTGCCGCCCGCGCTGCCGCCCGTCCAGGCCGATCCCGACCGCCTTCACCAGATCCTGGAGAACCTGCTGGACAACTCCGTCAAGTACGCGCCCGAGGGCACGAACGTGTGGATCTCGGCCCAGCAGGGCCCGGACGGCAGGATCACGACCAGCGTGCGGAACCGGGTCGGGGTGCGGCCGCCGGACCCCGACCGGATGTTCGACCGCTTCTACCGGGGGGACCCGGCGCGCTCGTCCGCCGCCGGCGTCGGCCTCGGACTGGCCATCAGCCGCGAGCTGGCAGTCGCCCAGGCCGGCGACCTCCGGGCCGAGCTGCATCCGGACGGCAGCCTGAGCCTGAAGCTCGAGCTGCCGGCGGCGACGCGGCCGCCGGCCCAGACGGCGCTGCCTCCCGGACGCCTGTCCGCCCGCCTCGCCTCGCGACCGCAGCTGCGCGGCTCGTGACCGGTCGCGCGGGGCGGGACGGGGGCCCCCTTTTCGGAAGCCCCCGGTCCCGGCAGGCCGGAGGCCTGAGCCGCTGAGCCCGGGGCTTCGGTGACGACGGCCGCGGCCCTGGTGCTGGGCGCTGGGGCCGGGATCAGGGCGTACCTGCCGGTCCTGGCGCTGGGCCTGGCAGCCAGGGCCGGGCTCGTCCCCCTCCTGCCCGGCGCGCGATGGGTGATGGAGCCGCCCCTGCTGGCCGGGCTCGGCGCGCTCGCGCTGATGGAGCTCCTGGCCGACAAGGTGCCTCGGGTCGACCACCTGAACGACCTGCTGCACACGGCCGTGCGACCGCTGGCCGGCGCGGTGATCCTCGCCGCATCGGCCAACGCCGTGGCCCAGCGCAGCCTGCCGGCCGCCGTCGTCCTGGGCCTGGCCCTGGCCGGCGGCACCCACGTCGTGAAGGCATCGAGTCGGCCACTCGTGACAGCGCTCACCGGCGGCACCGGCAACCCGGCGGCCAGCCTCGCCGAGGACGCGGCCGTAGCGGTCCTCATCGTGCTCGCGGTCCTGCTGCCGTGGGCGGGCCTGGGCGTGCTGGCGGTGCTCGGCGCGCTGGCGCTCGGCGGCGTGGGCCGGATGCGCGCCCGGCGGCGGCGCGGGCGGGCCGGCGCCTGAGTCCCTCCCTCCTTGCCGGTGAAGGTGGAGGGCGGCGGGCGCGTCAGTCCGCTGCCGCGATCCGCTTCAGGGTGGCCAGCGCCTCCCCCACGTGCCGCTCGGCCCCGAGCTGGGAGGAGAAGACCTGCCGCACCACCCCCTGCCGGTCGATCACGTACGTGACCCGACCGGGCAGCAGGCCCAGGGTGCGTCGCACGCCGTAGAGCCTCCTGACCGCGTCTCCCTCGTCGCTGAGGAGGACGAACGGCAGCCGGTGGTGGGAGGCGAAGCCGCCGTGGGACTCCACGGAGTCCGAGCTGACGCCGACGACCTCGGCGCCCGCCTCCGCGAACACCTCGTAGCTGTCCCGGAAGGCACACGCCTCGCGCGTGCAGCCCGGCGTCTCGTCCTTCGGGTAGAAGTAGAGAACCACCGCGCGCTGCTGCAGCAGGTCGGAGAGGCGCACCCGCTCCCCCGTCTGCGAGGGCAGCTCGAAGTCCGGTGCGCGGTCGCCCACCTGGATACGTTCCTTTACTGCCATGGCGCTACCGACCCACCTCCAGGACCACTTTCACGGCTCCGTCCCGGCGCTCGGCGAACGTGTCGAACGCCTCCCCGATCGCCTCCAGGGGGAAGCGGTGGGTGATCAGCGGCGCGGTGCGCAGCAGCCCGCGCTCGGCCAGCGTCACCGCCCGGCCGACCGCCCGGTTGCCCTCGCCCCGGATGGTGTGGATGGTCAGGCCGGTCTTCACCGCCCGGTTGAGGTCGGCGGTCACCGGCCGGTGGAAGAAGCCGACCAGCACGATCCGGCCGCCCGGACGGCACATGCGGATCGCCTGGTCCACCGCCTCCTCGGCCCCCGAGCACTCGAGGACCGCGTGGACGCCGACCCCACCCGTGGCGTCCAGGACGACGCCCGCGGGGTCCTCGCGCCTCGCGTCCACCACGAGGTCCGCACCCAGCTCCCGGCCCAGCCGGAGACGGGACTCTCGCGTCCCCGTCAGGATCACGCTGGCCGCGCCCAGGCTCTTCAGGAGCTGGACCGCGGTGAGGCCCACCGGGCCGGGGCCGATCACGGCTATGGAGTCGCCGGCCACCAGGCCGCCCATCGTGTCGATCGCGTACATCGAGGTGCCGGCGGTGGTGATCATCACCGCCTCCTCGAAGCTGATGGCGTCCGGCAGCCGGTAGAGGGTGCTGACGTGATTGACGACGTAGTCGGCGAAGCCGCCGTTCACCGACATCCCCATGGCCCGGTGGCCCTTGTCGGCGCGCCCGTAGTTCAGGCACGAGGTGTAGCGGCCACGGACGCAGTTCTCGCACCGCATGCAGCCGCGGTGGGCCTCGACCACCACCCGGTCGCCGGTCCGGAACTCGTCCACCGTGTCGCCCAGCGCGGCCACGGTGCCGGCGTACTCATGGCCTGGCGTGAACGTCCCCGGGGGCGGCTGGGCGGGGAAGAACGCCCCCGCCCGGATCTTCAGGTCGGTGCCGCACAGCGACGCTGCCTCGACCCGCAGCAGCACCTCGCCGGGTCCGGGCTGGGGCACCGGCCTCTCGACCACGCGCAGGTCGTCGGGCCCGAAGATGACGGCCGCCCGCATCCTGCGCGGTATGGACTCCAGGGCCGGTGTCCCCTGACGGGACGCTAGTGCCAACGAGGATCTCCCTTCATGGCGCCGAGGCTCTGAACCGCCTCGCGGATCGGGCCGCGGTCGATCACCCTGGCCAGGTCCGGCGGGCCCTGCGGCAGCAGGCCGATCTCCTTCATCCTGGCCACCGTGAACTGGAACCGGGCCGTCTCCAGGCCCTCGTTGACCGGGAACACGCCGTCCTGCTTGATGAGCCGGTCGTACGCCTTCTGGATCTCGGCCGCGGGGAAGCCGGTGACGTCCGCGATCTCGGGCACCACCCTGGCCTCGTTGCTGTAGATCAGGCGGTGGGCCCTGGTGAGGGCGGTCAGGAAGCGCACGGCCACGCCGCGATTGGACTGCAGCCAGTCCGACTTCACGAAGAACGTCCCGTAGTAGTACTGCGGCCAGGTCTTGTACAGGTCGGCCAGGACGTGGAAGCTCGTGTCCTTCGCCTCGGTGTCGATGGACTGCTCCTGCTGGAGGATGGCAGCGTCGATCTTGTGGGTGAGCAGCGCGCTGACATAGCCGGTGTCGGCGACGGTGACGTAGCTGACGTCGTCCTTCGTGAGGCCGGCGCCCTGGTACACGGCCCGCATCATGATCTCGCGGAACGCGCCTACTGACTGGATGCCGAGCTGCTTCCCCTTCAGGTCGGCCGGCCTGGCGATGCTGTCGGGCGTCTCGACCACGACCGGCAGCCGGTCCGCGTAGGAGCCGATGATAGTGAGGCCGCCCGTCGCCGCGGCGGCCAGCACCGGCTCGACGCTGGCGGCGCCGATGTCCGAATCGCCTGCCAGGACCGACTGCACGGTCTGCACGCCCGAGGCCAGGCCCTGCGTCTGCACAGTGAGCTTCTGCTCCTTGAAGAAGCCGTTGGCATCCGCGACCGCGATGTCCGACTGGGAGAAGGCGGGCTTCAGGCCGGGCAGCGAGACCTTGATGGTCGCCGGCTGCACCGTCGCGCTGGTGCCGGGCGACGAGGACGTTGCCGGCGAGCCGCCGCAGGCGGCGAGCACCAGCCCGGCGCCGAGCGCCAGCGTGATCCCTCTCATGTTCCCTCCTTGGCTTGCCAGGGTGCCAGCCACGCCTCGACGAGCTGCAGGACCCAGGTCAGGGCGACGCCGAGCAGCATCAGGATGACGACCGGCACGAACACCCTCGCCGTCTGGAACGTGTTGGCGTAGGTCACGATCACGTAGCCGAGCCCGGCAATCGACGTGTAGAACTCGGCGATGATGACGCCAACGAGGGCGCGGCCCACCGCCAGGCGCACCCCGGTCACGATGTAGGGGAGCGCCGACGGGAGCACGACGTCCTTCCAGAGCCCGACCTCCCCGGCGAGATAGGAGCGGGCCACCTCGAGGAGCTGTGCGTCGACCTCGCGCACGCCCCTGGCCGTGTTGAGCAGGATCGCGAACACGGAGAACAGGAACACCACCACGACCTTGGCCACCGGGCCGAACCCGACCCACAGCACGATCACCGGGACGAGGGCCACCATCGGCGTCGCGTACAGGGCGTCGAGCGGCACCTGGAGCAGCGCCTCCACGACCCGGCTCCGACCCATGGCGAGGCCCACCGCGACGCCGGCGACGATGGACAGGCCGAGGCCCCACCCCAGCACGCTGAGGGTCTGGCCCATCGCCTTCCAGAGGACCCCCTTCTGGGCCAGGTCCAGGCCCGCCTGCGCGATGGCGGTGGGGTAGGTGAAGAGCAGCGGGTTCGTGTGCCGGCCGTACCACTCCCAGCCGGCCAGCACCAGCGCCACCGAGAGCAGCCGGAGCCAGAGGCCCCAGCGGCGCGCGGGCCGGCCGCCCGCCCGCGGTCGCACGCGCCGGCCGGTCCCGGACGCGGCGCGCGGCGCGCTGACCGTGCTCACCGTGCCGGCTCGGCCGCTTCCGGGCGCAGCGCATGCCACACCGCCTCGCGCAGCGCCGGGTAGCCCGGGTAGGCGCGGACGGCGAGCCCGGTCCGTGGCCGAGGGATCGGCACCGCAATCTCCGCGCGGACGCGGCCCGGGTCGGGCACCAGTGCCACGATGCGGTCCCCGAGCAGGATGGCCTCGTCGATGTCGTGGGTGATGAAGACGCCGGTAACGCCCGGGTCCCGGTCCCAGATGCGCAGCAGCTCGTCCTGCAGCTGCTCGCGGGTGAGAGCGTCCAGCGAGCCGAAGGGCTCGTCCATCAGCAGCACCTCGGGCTCAACGGCCAGGGCGCGGGCCAGGCCCACCCGCTGCTGCATCCCGCCGGAGAGCTGGCGCGGATAGAGCTCGCCGGCGCCCTGGAGGCCCATGGTGTCTATGAGGCGCTCGACGCGCTCGGGGTCGCGGTGACCCCGGTTGGCGAGCCCGTAGCCGATGTTGGCCCTGACGGACTTCCAGGGAAACAGCCCGAAGTGCTGGAAGACCATGGCAACCCGGGCCGACGGCCCGGAGACGACGTCGCCGTGGATCAGGACCCGGCCCTGCGTCGGCCTCAGCAGCCCGCCCAGGATCCGGAGCAGCGTCGTCTTGCCGCAGCCCGAGCGCCCGACGACGCAGAGCAGCTCGTGCGGCCCGACCTGGAGGTCGACATTCTCCAGCACGGGCCTGCCGCCGAAGGCGTGGCCGACACCATCCACGAGGATCCTCGCGTCCAATCCCTTCCCGCTCAAAGGATGACTCCTCCTCGGGGGCCAACGTCAAGCACGTCAAGGCCGCCGGACGGGTGGGGGGCAGGCGCGATGTTGCCAACCCGGCCCGGGTGCCGCTAGCCTTCTCGGCCGGGAGATTGCGTTCGCCAACTGTCCGTCTCGCAGCCGGTGTGGCTTCGGCGCTGGTCCTGGCGGGCGCGGGGGCTCTGTTCGCGCTGGCGCACGGGGCGCTGGCGCCCGAGCCAACGGAGCCGGCCGCCGCGGTAGGTGGCCCCCGGGTGCCCGTGCCGTCCAGCCCGTCCACTGCCGCGTCGCCCGATCCGACGGCCGCCGAAGCGCGGGCCATCCTGGCCCCCGCCGCCCCGCCGGTGCGCCTGACCATCCCGGCCATCGGGGTGGACGCCCCGGTCGAGCAGGTGGGAATGGACTCCCAGGGCCGCATGGCAGTCCCCTCCCAGCCGGACCACGTGGCCTGGTACAGCCCCGGCGTGGTGCCCGGTGACGTCGGCGACGCCGTCATCGACGGCCACCTGGACTGGACGAGCGGGCCGGCCGTCTTCGTCCGGCTGGGACAGCTGCGCTCCGGCGACCGTATCGTCGTCACGCGTGCGGACCAATCGCAGGCGACCTTCGTGGTCGACTCGACGGCGACCTACGCGTTCGACGCGCGGGTCCAGGACCTCTTCACCCGGACCGGGGTGCCGTCGCTGTCCCTCCTCACCTGCTCCGGATCCTGGGATCGGCAGCGCGCAACGTACCTGACCCGGCTCGCAGTGCACGCCACGCTCCTGCCGGGGCCGGTCCAGGCGACGCCCGGCGACGAAGGGGGCTGATATTCCCACGGCTAACGGTTTATGATCCCTTCCCGCACGTCTGGGGGTGACGCCCCGGTGGCGCCGTGTGCGAAACAGGGAGGGTAGGATGCGACGCGGACAGCGCTTCATGGCTGTCTCGGTCTTCTCGCTGGCGGCGATGGCCTGCAGCATGGGCACGGGTCAGCAGGAGTCTGCGCCGAAGTACGGCACGGACATCGTCGTCGGGCTGCCGCTGTCGCTGACGGGCAACCTCTCGAACGAGAGCGCGATGGCGAAGCAGGGCTACGACCTGTGGGTCGACTGGGTGAACAACCAGCGGGGCGGCATCGAGGTCGCCGGCGTCCGTCACCGGGTCCGCCTGGACTTCGCCGACGACAAGAGCCAGCCGGACCTGTCCGGCCAGCTGGCCGAGAAGATGATCACGGAGGACCACGCCCAGTTCCTGCTGGGCCCGTACGGCGCGTCCAACACGGCGGCCGTGGCGGCTGTGGCGGACCGGCACCACGTGCCGCTGGTCTCGGCCAACGGGTCCGCTCGCTCGATCTTCTCGAAGGGCTACCGCTACGTGTTCGGAGTGCAGTCGCCGGCGGCCCAGAACCTCCAGGTCGTGCTCGACATGGCGGCCAACCTGAACCCGAAGCCGACCACCATGGCCGTCCTGACGTCCAACGACGCCTTCTCGCTGGAGGTGAGCCAGGGGGCCACCGACTACGCGGCCATGAAGGGCATGCAGGTCGTCTTCAACCAGCAGTACCCCAGCGGCTCTACGAACTTCTTCTCGCTGCTCCAGCAGGTCAAGGCCAAGAGCCCGGACATCGTGATCAACTCGGGCCACCTGCTGGAGGCGGTCGCGGTCGACAAGGCGGCCAAGGACCTCCGGCTCTCGCCGAAGATCTTCGTGTTCACCGTCGGGCCGACCATGCCGCAGTTCGTCCAGACGCTGGGCAAGGACGCGGACTACGTCTTCACGGGGTCGCAGTGGACGGCGCAGGCCCAGTACACGCCGCAGTACTACCTCACCGAGACGCAGTACGTCGCCGCCTACCGGAAGAAGTTCGCGACGAAGGACGAGCCCAACTACCAGGTCGCCGACGCGACTGCGGCCGGCCTCGTGCTGGAGCGGGCGATCGAGCGAGCCGGCAGCCTTGACCCCGGCCGCGTGCGGGACGCGCTGGCTGGGCTCGACATGACGACCTTCTTCGGCCGGGTCAAGTTCGACAGCCAGGGCCAGAACCAGTACAAGCCGATGCTGGTCGAGCAGATCCAGGCGGGTCACCGCCAGACCGTCTGGCCGCAGCAGTTCGCGGCCGTACCGGCGCAGTACCCGACGCCGACCTGGGCCGTCCGCACCGGGACACCCGATCCCCAGCCGGGGGCTCCGCCCAAGCTCCCGGTCACGGGGACGGCGCCGCGCCGGCGCTGAGGCGCACCGGGTCAGGGCCGGCCCTGACCGGGCTCATCCCGGCCATGAGGCGCAGTCGGCTTCCGGTGGTCCTTCTGTCCGGGCTGCTGGCCGCGGCAGCGTGCGGCGGCGACGGGCCGCCCGTCGACCTCCGCGGCACCGTGCAGGTCGCGCTGGTCAGCGTCTTCTCGGGTGCGGACCCGAGCCGGGGCCGGTACCTGCAGAACAGCCTTCAGGCGGAGATCGACGAGCTGAACGCGGGAGGCGGCCTGCTGGGTCGTGAGCTGACGCTCGTCTCGGCCGACGACGAGATGCAGCCCGCCAAGGCCGCTGAGCTGGTCCGGGAGCACCTGGCGGACGGCGCCGTGAAGCTGCTGGTCGGTCCCAGCTCGCCGGCCACGTTCGCCGGCAGCCAGCGCGTGATCGCCGCGTCGGGCGTCCCGAACTGCCTGCCCACGCCGATCCCCGACCGGGTGTTGAGCGGCGCGGTCACCACGTTCCGAACCAGGGAGGGGAGCGCGAGCCTGGCCTCGGCGCTGATGGCGTACGTCCAGAAGCACACCCAGCTGAGGAGCGTCGGGCTGATCGCCCCCGCCGATGGCCAGGACGCGCTGTTCTCGAGCCTCGCGCCGAAGTTCGGCCTGGACTACGCGGGCGTCGCGCCGCCCGGGCCGGACGTCCAGGGCGCGGTCCAGGAGCTCGTGGGTAAGGGGGCACAGGCCCTGGTGCTGCCCGCGGACATGGACACGGCGGCCCTGGCGGTGCAGGCGATCCAGGCCCTCGGCCTCTCGCCCAACCGCGTGCGGGCGTTCGGGCCCGGAGACCTGGCCACCTCCGCCTTCGCCCAGGCTGTGGGGCCGGCCGCGGTCGGCACGGTGCTCGTGGCCCCGGATCGCGACTACCTCGGCGACCGCTCCCCGGGCGCGTGGCCCACGGGCTATCGCGCGTTCGTGAACCGCATCGTGGCCCGCTACGGCTACACCGCCGACGGGATCGGCATCAAGGGCCTCCCGGAGGCCGCCGACTGCCTGACGCTATGGGCGCGGGCGGTGCAGCAGGCCGGCACCTTCGACGGGCCGCGCGTCGTGCGCGCCTGGGAGTCGCTTCGGGTGGGCGCGGACGAGACCGCGCTCGGGGTGCCGGAGACGTTCTCCGCCTCCAACCACGACGCCATCGGGAGCGGCGACCTGTTCGTCTACCAGTGGGTCAGGCGGGGGCAGCAGCTTCGCCTCCAGGAGCTCTCAGGGCCATGAACGCCGCGCTCACGCCGTGGAGGTTCGCCCGGCGGCAGGCGAACGCGGCGCCCCTGCGGCTGGCTGCGCTGACCGTTGCGATCGCGGCGGCGCTCGCGGTCGCCGGTGGGATGCCCGTGGCCGAGGCCACCGCGCTCGACGCCGGCCTGGGTCAGGCGCTGGCCCGGAGCGGATACGTCTCGATGGAGCGCTCGGGGATCACCGGCTTCGACGACCTCGCGACCATCCAGCGGGCGGCCGCCCCGCTGGTGGCGTCGAAGATGGGCAGGTACCTGGGTCCCGGCAACCTCTTCGCCAGCCTGGGACCCCTGGCGCCCGTGACCCTGAACGCGCGTCCCGCCCCGGCCGCCGTCGCCGGGCTGCGGCTCGGCGCGGCCTTCTACGGAGACCTGGGGACCCACGTGGTCGTCTCGGCCGGCGAGCTGCCACCGGACGGGCTGGGCGGCGACTACCCACCGGTCACCATGGCCCAGGCCGGCGCGGATCGGGCGGGCCTCCACCTGAGCGACGTCGTCTGCGCCGCGGTCGCCGACGCCTCGACCAGATGGTGCGCCCGGATCGTGGGCCTCTGGCGGCCGATCAGCCCTTCGGACACGTTCTGGGCCGGGAACGTGCCGGGCCTGGTGTTCGCGATGGGCAGGTACGACTTCTTCCAGCTGCTTGCGCTGCGGCCGGCCGGCGCCGCTGTCGCCGGCCTGCACTTCGGGGCCGACGCGGCAGCCCTCGTGCCGGGTGCCACGAGCGACGTCGAGCACCGGCTGGCGGGCCTTCGGGCCGCGGTCGCGCGGCTGGCGGGCCTCACGATCCGCACCTCGCTGGACGCCGAGCTGGCGCGCTACGCCGACGAGCAGCGCGTCGCGGCCCAGGCCATCAGCGTCGTGGCGCTCGGCGCCGGCGTGCTCGCGCTCTGCCTGGTCGCGCTGGCCGGCAGCCGGTTCCTGGAGGCGCAGGCGAGGGACGTGGCGCTGCTGCGCGCCCGCGGCTGCCCACCGGAGCTGGTCTGGCGCATCCTCGCCGCCGAGCTCGGCGCCGGAGCGGTGGCGGCCCTGCCGATCGGCCTGGTGATGGCCGCCATCGCCGTGGTGGCCGTCGGCCAGGCGCCGAGCGGCCCTTACTGGCCCCCCGCCGGAATCGGGGCCGCTCTGGTCGGGCTCGCCGCCGCCGTCGTGGGAATCGCGGCGGTGCTCGGCGGGATGGCCGCCCTGCTCGCCACAGGAGCCGCTCGCCCTGGGCCGTTCGCCGAGGGCTCACCCTGGCGGCGCCGCCACGCCGACCTGGTCCTGGCGGCGGCCGGCCTGGCCCTGCTGCTGGCGCTCGGACTGCGGCCTGGGGGCCTCCTCGGCAACCCGGGGGTTGACAGTGCGCTCGGCGCGGTCCTCCCCGTGCTGGCGGCGGCGGCGATCGCGCTCGGCGCGCTGCGCCTTCTGCCTGTGGCCGGCGGCCTCGCCGCGAGCTGGTGGCCCGACGTCGCGGGGCTCCTCGCCCGCCGGCAGCTCGTGCGCCGGCCCGACCGGCACGCCGGCGCGGCCTACGTGATCGAGGTGGCGGCCGCCCTGGCCGCGTTCGCGGCCGTCGGCCTGGCCATCGAGCCGAGCGCCGTGAACGGTCTGGACGCCCTCCAGCGGGCGCGCCAGGCGGCCCTGCTGCTGGGGCTGCTCACCGCCCTGGCGATGGCGGTCGGCGGCTTCGCGCTGCACTTCCGCGCGACGGCCCGCGACCGCACGCGGGAGTACTCGGTCCTGGCGCTGCACGGGCTGCCGGCGACTACCGTGGCCCGCAGCCTGGCCGCCGAGCAGCTGGCGGTCGTCGGCCAGGGCGTGGCCGCCGGCACCGTGGTCGGGCTTGCCATGGCCGCGGCCGGCCTGCCCGGCCTCGTGGGGCCGCCGGTGCTGCCGGGCGCCGCCGGCGTCGTGGCCGCGGCCGCCGCGTGGGCGCTCCTTCCGGTCGGCCTGGCGGCGGGCGGCTGGCTCGTGCTTCGCGCTGTCCTGCGCAGCGACCTCCTCGACGACCTTCGCGAGGCGACCTGAGTCATGGAGGCGAGGTCACCCGGCGGCTCACTTCTCGACGTGCAGGGCCTCACCTGCATCCGCCGACTCCAGTCGGGCGCCCGGATCATCGCAGTGCGAGGCCTGGACCTGCGCCTGGCGGCGGGAGAGCGCGTCGCGCTGGTCGGCCCCGCCGGCTGCGGCAAGACGACGGTCCTGGACGTGCTCGCGGGCCTCGCCACGCCGAGCGCCGGCCATGTGCACGTCTTCGGACGCGATCTGGCCGAGCTGAGGGGCCAGCAGCTGGACGAGTACCGGCGAACGGTGGTCGGGTACCAGCGGCAGCCAGCGGCGGCGTGGCTCTGGCCGGAGCTGTCCGCGCTGGAGAACCTCCAGGCCGCGATGCTCGGCGGGCTCGACCCGGCCGGCGCCCGGTGGCAGCGCGCCATCGATCTCCTGTCCGCCCTCGGTCTGGCGAGCCTGCGCGGCCGGAGGCCCGGCCAGCTCGGAGCGGCCGACCTGCAGCGGCTGGCGCTCGCCATGGCGCTGGCCAACAGGCCGGCGCTGCTGCTCGCCGACGAGCCGGCAGGTGAGCTGGACCCGGAAGGGGGCGAGGAGATCCTGGCCGACCTCGACGCGCTGCTCCATGAGCTGGGCACCGCGGCGGTGCTGGCCTCGTGCGATATCGCGGTGTCGCATCACGCCGACCGCATGGTCTGGCTGGCCGGGGAGCAGGACGACCTGGCGGACACCGCCGCCTGGGCGAGGCTGCCCGAATGACCGGGGTGCTGGTGGCCACGGACGTCTGCCGCTGGCGCAAAGAGCCGGGAGGGCCAGTGCCGGTCCTGCGTGACGTCACGCTCCGCGTCGACGAGGCCGAGGTCGTCGCTGTGCTGGGCCGCAGCGGCTCCGGGAGTACGGCGCTGCTGGCCTGCTGCGGCTGCCTGGACCCACCGGACCGGGGCCAGGTGCTGATCGGGGGCCGGGATGTGACGCGGCTGGCCCGTGCCGAGCGGGAGGCGTTCCTGCAGCGCACCATTGGGTGGGTGACGCAGCGGCCGCGGCTGCTGCCGATGCTCACGGTCCAGGAGAACGTGGCGGTGGTGATGCGGATCGCGGGCGCAGCGGAGGAGGCGGCCGCGGAGGCGGCGCAGATGGGGCTGGAGGCGGTCGGGCTGGAGCGCCGCGCCCACCGCCTGGCCGGTGAGCTGTCGACGGCCGAGCAGCGGCGGCTGGCGCTGGCCAGGGCACTCGTCCGGGGCCCGGCGCTGCTCGTGGCGGACCAGCCGACTGCGCTGCTCGACCCTGGGGCCCGGCAGGGGGTGCTGAACCTCCTGCGCGATGCCGCAGACGCGGGCGCCGCCGTCCTGATCGCGACGCGCGACCGCACGACCGCGGCGGTCGCGGACCGGGTCCTGGTCATGGAGGCAGGAACGGTGGAGGCCACGGGGCCGCCTCCGGGCCGGGGGAGCGCCACCGCCAGGATCGCTCTTCCGGCCCATTTGCCGACGGGGTCCCGCGCCTCCAGCGGGCGTGCCTGATGGCCAGTTAGCCGCCCCCCGAGCCGGCGTCGGGCGAGGTGTTCCTGTCCGTACGCGACACCGCGGACTACCCGGTCGAGGTACAGGCCGCGACCCTGACCTGGACGCTCACCTTCACCCGGACATGAGCGAAGAAGCCGGCCACCCAGCAGCGGGCAGCCGGCTCCAGGCGGGAAGGGCGTCAGAGTCGAATCCGGCTATGCCGCCGCCTCCGGGGGGACCAGCAGGCTGACCGGGTTCTCGATCAGCCGCCTGACCTCGGCCATGAACTGGGCCGCCGTCGCGCCATAGAAGACCCGGTGGTCCACCGAGAGCGTCATCCGCATCACGGTGCCGACCGTGACCCTGCCCTCCTCGACCACCGGCACGTCCTTGATGGCCCCGACTGCCAGGATCGCCGACTCGGGCGGGTTGATGATGGCGGAGAACTCGTCGACGCCGTACATCCCCAGGTTGGAGATGCTGAACGTACCGCCCTCCAGGTCGCCGGGGGCGGGGCGGCCGGAGCGGGCCCGCTCGATGACCTGCCTCGACTCGATGGAGATCTGGACGAGGTCTTTGCGGTCGACGTCGTGCACCACCGGCACCAGCAGGCCCAGACCCTCGGCTGGCGGCACCGCCAGCCCGATGCTGACCGCCCCGTGGCGCTGGAAGCGTCCGTCCACCCAGGAGGCGTTGACCTCGGGAAAGCGGGTGAGGGCGATCGCGCTGGCGCGGGTGAGCATGTCGGTCATCGTCACGCGGTCCGCGCCGGGGACCAGGTCCTTGAGCTGCTGGCGAACCCGCACTGCCTCGTCGACGCGGGCCTCGACGGTGACGTAGAAGTGGGGGACCGTCGTCTTCGAGACGGTCATGCGGCGGGCGATCGTCGCCTGCATCCGGTTCGGCTCCACCGCCCCGGCGGCAGGCTCGGCGGCGGGGGGGCGAACCGGCGGTGCCGGCCGCGCGGCGGGGGCGGGCGGGGCGGCCGGCGCGGGCGCGGCGGCCAGACGCCCGGCCGCCGCCAGGACGTCCTCCTTGACGATGCGTCCCTCAGGCCCGGTGCCCGGCACGGTGGACAGGTCGACGCCCATCTCGTCCGCCAGCCGGCGGGCGATGGGGGACGCCCGGAGGCGGTCCGCGCCGTCGGGCGCCGCCGGCGCCTGCTCGGCGGGTTCGACCTCCGGCGCCGGCTGCGCCGGCTCCGGTGCCGGCCGCCTCGGCTCAGCCGGGCGGGCGGGCTCGGCTGGCGCCGCCGCCGGGGGCACCGGTGCCGCGGCCGGAGGCGCCGCGGCTGCCGGAGGCGCAGCGCCGGCGGCGGCCTCCTCGCCGATCCGGCCGATCAGCTGGCCGACCGGGACCGGCCGGCCCTGCTCGACCACGATGTGCAGCACGCCGTCCGCCTCGGATTCGATCTCGAAGCTGGCCTTGTCGGACTCGATCTCGGCCAGGACGTCGCCGCGGTGGACCTCCTCGCCCTCGGCGCGCTTCCACTCCAGGACCGTGCCCTCCTCCATCGTGTCGGAGAGCTTGGGCATGTTCACGTCGGGCATCGCGCTCCTCCGGGATCAGACGGCGGCGGGCGAGCGCTTGCCGACCACCCGCAGCGCCTCCCGGACGATGTCGTCCGCGGTCGGGATGGCGGCCCGCTCCAGCTCCTTGTTGTAGGGCATCGGTACCTCGGCGCCGCCCAGCCGCCGGATCGGCGCGTCGAGGTGGTCGAACGCCCGGTCCTGGAGCCCGGCCGCGATCTCGGCGCCGACCCCGTACGTCGACCAGCCCTCTTCCACGACGAGACAGCGGTTCGTCCGCCGGACGGAGTCGATCAGCGTCGGCCAGTCCACGGGCCGGAGCGAGCGGAGGTCGATCACCTCGGCGTCGACGTCCTCC
>DATFRD010000203.1:0-41111 GCA_035263645.1 Candidatus Dormiibacterota bacterium
GCTGCGACAGGCGGCGGGCCAGATCGGTGACACCCTCCAGCAATGGAGAGCGCAGCTCCAGCAGGGTGAAGCCGCCGACCGCCGCCGCGTCGAGCAGCTCGTCAAGCGTCCGGGGAGCGACCGTGGATCCGTTGAGCGCGATCCTCATGCCGGCCGTCCCAGGCCAACCGCTCATGACGCCAGCCCGATCGTCCTCAGGTAGGCAAGGCTGCGCCGGGCATCGGTCAGTGGGTCCGAGGCGCCCCGAGGGTCGGCGTCCTGCTCGACGGTGAGCCAGCCCGCGTACCCGGTAGACGCCAGGCTCTCCCTTACCGCCACGAAGTCCACCGTGCCCCGGCCCAGGACGCAGAAGATGCCGGCGCTGTAGGCCTCCCAGAACGAGAGGCCCTGTCCCAGGGCACGCTCTCTGATGCGCGAATCCAGGTCCTTCAGGTGAACGCACGTGACCCGACGGGCATAGGCACGGATGAGCTCGGCAGGATCCATGCCAGCGTACGCGCAGTGCCCGGTGTCGACCACGAGACCGACCGGCGTGGGCGCGAGAGCCTCCAGGAACCGGTCCACCTCGTCGCGAAATTCGACATGCGTCCCGGCATGGTGGTGGATGCCCGGCACGATGTCGTGCGCGGATGCGATCTCACCGATGGCGCCGATCGTGCGCAGGCTCGTCTCGAACTGACTGTCCGTGAGCCGGGCGGCGACCGCGGAGCGCCCCGCAGTCGCGGCTCGTTCAGGCGCGAGGCCGCCGATCAGCACCAGCCGCGCAGCGTCCACGTCGTTCAGCAGGCGGCAGACGCGCTCGGCCTTCTTGACGAGTGCCTCTGTCCTGCCGGGATCATGGAACGAGTCCATGACGTACCCGGCGGTCAGCCTCAGTCCGCGCCTGTCGAGCTCGGCGCGCAGAACGGTGGGCTCGGTCGGCAGATAGCCGTAAGGACCCAGCTCGGTCCCCTGGTATCCCGCCTCCGCCACCTGGTCGAGGAACAGGGACGCATCGTGCACGGGCTCGACGTCCTGCTCGATGCCCCACGAGGTCGGAGCGTTGCCGATCGGATGGGTCATGACTGGGCCGGTAACCATGGCTTTGCCCGAAGCGACAATAGCCTCATAGTCACCATCGTAGCTTACAGTCGATTCGTATGACAGGACAACTTGACACGAGCAAACACTGTCTCGTAGGCTGGCCGTGTCATACTCAGACGCGCGCCGCCGCAATCGTCCATGAGTCGGGAGAAGTCGAATGACGCTTGGAGTGGGTGTCGTGGGTGCGGGCCTGATGGGGAGCCATCACGTCCACACCCTGGCTTCGGAGATCGCCGGTGCAAACGTGGTGGCCGTCGCCGACTCGGACGGCGAGCGGGCGGGGCGCGCCGCGGCAGAGGTACCGGGGTGCCGCTCCCACAGTGCGGCCCTCGAGCTCGTGAACGACCCGGAGGTCCAGGCAGTACTGGTCGCCTCGCCTGCCGAGACACATGAGGACTTCGTTCTCGCCTGCCTCGCTGCGGGCAAGCCGGTGCTGTGCGAGAAACCTCTGGCCGCCACTGCGGACGCCTGCCTTCGCGTCATCCAGGCTGAAACCGGGCTCGGCCGCAAGCTCGTGCAGGTCGGGTTCATGCGCAGGTTCGACACCGCCTACGCGGAGATGAAGCGCCAGGTTGACGCAGGCGCCATCGGCCCGGTCCTGCTCATGCACTGCGTCCATCGCGGCGCCGCGACCGTCCCCTCCTTCACCTCGGAGATGATGATCACAGACGCGGCCATTCACGAGCTGGACCTGGCGCGGTGGATGCTCCGCGAGGAGATCGTGGCGGTCACCGTGCACGCTCCGCGAGTGTCCGGTCAGGCAGCTCCCGGCCTCCAGGACCCCCTCGTCATAGTGCTGCGGTCGGCGAGCGGGGCCCTCGTCGACATCGAGGTCTTCGGGAACGCCCGCTACGGATATGACATCCGCGGGGAGATCGTCGGCGAGACGGGGACGATCTCACTGGCCTCACCTGCAGTCGTATCGACCCGACAGCATGGCGAGGTGCGCGTGCCGATTGCCTCGAACTTCGGTGACCGCTTTGCGCCGGCCTATCGAACCGAGCTCCGAATGTGGGTCGAGGGTGTGTGCGCAGGCGAGGTCCGGGGCCCTGACTCGTGGGATGGCTATGCCGCCAGCGCGGTCGCTGAGGCCTGTCTGGAATCGCTCGAGAAGGGCGGGCAGGTGCAGGTGCAGCTCGCGTCCCGGCCACACCTCTACACGCCGACGAGCCAGCTCAGCGAGATGTCGGCCTGAAGTTCCTCCCCCCGCAAGGGGGGAGCCCCAACAGTCGGCGTTGCGCCGGTAAAGCCGGCTGTTCAACTGTCATGTCGGCTCAATGAGCCTGGCGGTGAAGGCGCCGAGTCGCTGAAGGGCCTGCTAGAGTGACTCGATGCGGATGAGGGGTGGGCCCCCCAAGGGCAGCGGAAACCGGCCGCACGTCGCCTACGTCCTGCCCCGCCACCCCAACGAAGTCGATCGGCTCGACGTGCTGCACTACGCGCTCCGCGAGGCCGTTGGGGCGAACTTCCTGACGCCCGTGACGACGCCCACCGACGTCCTGGACGTCGGCTGTGGCACCGGGCAGTGGGCGTACGACCTGTGCGCGCAGTTCCCGGAAGCATTCGTGGTCGGCCTCGACCTCGAGCCGAGCAAGCCGAACCGACCGCCCAACTACCGCTTCATCCGAAGCAACCTGCTGCAGGGCCTGCCGTTCGCGTCCGACGGCTTCGACTTCGTCCACCAGCGCCTCATGACCTCCGGGGTGCCGCTGGCGTCCTGGTCGGCGGTGGTGCGCGATCTCGTGCGTGTGACGGCTCCCGGCGGCAGCGTCGAGCTCGTCGAGGCATGGCCCGAGGTGGAGCAGGCCGGCCCGTCGACAGAGCGGCTGTTCGAGATGGGGAGGCGGCTGGCGAGCTCGCACGGCCTCGATACCACGGCGATCATCTGCCGGTCGCTCGACGGCTACCTGCGGAACGCCGGGCTGATCGACGTCGCCAGGCACGACGTCGACATCCCCGTCGGGGAGTGGGGCGGTCAGGTCGGCATCTTCATGGCCTCCGCCTTTCGGGCCATGTTCACGAGGCTGGGCGATGCCTTTCAAGCGAGGCTCGGCGTAGCCGAGTCCGAGTGGCGCTCACTCGTCGAGGCCATGCAGCTGGAGTGGGACCAGAACAGGAGCCTGTACCGCATCACCCTGGCGTACGGCAGGAAGACGCGCCGGTGAAGCGTGAGGGGCAGAGAACGTCCCTCCCCCCTTGCGGGGGAGGTGGCCCCGCCAGGGGCCGGAGGGGGGATCTGGACCAGTAAGCGCTCCACGAGCTGAGTCATGCGAGGCGATTTCGAGTCAGAACTGATGAACGCGGCTGGAGAACCGCTATGAGTCTCGCGCCGGCGCCTTGACGGCCGCTCGGCATCCACCTATCGTGTGGCTGAGCGCGTCGGGGCCGCGCCGAGACTCGCCGGAAGGCTCGAAGCCACCCCGCTCTCCCGCGTCGAGTGACGAACACCGCAGCTCTGTTCCGCCCGTGCGAGTCCGGGCAAAGAGCGAGGTGTCGCACGTGAAGATGCTCCCCGACAACCCGAACCTGGACCACCTGCGCCGGCAGGCGAAGGATCTCCTCGCCGGGCTCCGCGATGTCCGGCCCGAAGCCTCGCTGGCAGATGCTCAGGCGTCGCTGGCCGAGCAGTACGGCTTTCGCGTCTGGACCGATCTGAAGGCCGAAGTCGATCACCAGCGTGGACGGGCGGACGTCGCCGATGGAGCGCTGGCCAGGGCCGTCGCCGCGTGCTTCGGCCTGGGAGAGGTTACCGGTCCGATGACGTCGGCGGCACGGACCGATGACATGGGCCGCCGGTGGTGGCTCGTGACGGAGCGGGGCCGCTGGGCAGTCAGGACCGTGGACACATGGCGACGGATCGTCGATGTCGAGACCGACGTCGCCCTGCAGCAGGCGGCAGCCGGCGTGGGAGTGCTGCTGCCAGCGCCGGTGCGAAGCCGATCGGGCGCCATCGTCGAGTCGGTGGGTGGACACGACTGGCGCGTCTACGAATGGATCCAGTCCGGACCGCCACTGGCGGCGCCGGTGAGCTCGGCGATCACGTATGAGGTCGGGAGGATCCTGGCCCGTCTCCACGGCCTGGCTCTCCCGGTGGACCGCATCAGTCCTTACCACACGTCTCACGGCTCCGCCGGCTGGATCGGGGGAGCAGGACCGGTCACCGAGGCGGAGTGGCGTGAGCTGGCAGCGAGGGCCAGGGCGCGACGCGTCGATTGGGCGTCCGCGCTGACGGAGGCCGTTCCCTTCCTCGTCGACCTGGGGAGCATCGGCGAGGGGGTGCCCGCACCGCCACCCGTGCTCTGCCACATGAACCTGAACCCGGGACACGTCCGGCTCGCGCGGCACGGCCGTCTGGTCGTGCTCGGATGGGAGCATGCGGGAGGGCTTCCCCCGAGCTGGGAGCTGGGCTGGGCGCTGACGCACTGGGCGATCGGCCCCGACGGCTGCGTGAACGCGGCCGGAGCCGCCGCGCTGATCGACGGCTACCGGTCGGAGGCGGGCTCGCCTGCGCCGCTGAACATGGCCATGTTCCGCGGCGCCGTCGTCAGCCTGGGGAACTACGTGCTCGGCCAGGTCGAGGACGCCCTGGCTGCTCGCGATGCCGAGGACCAGCGTCACGCCGCCCGCAGCGTGCGGCATCTGCTGTCGAACCCGCCGTCCCGTGCCCGCGCCAACCTCGAGCAGCTCCTCGACGTCGCCCTCGCGGCGGCGTACGGATGACGCACGCCGTCCGGCAGCGCCGTTTCGCGACCCGGAGGCGGGCGCCTACCATGAGTGGCTGTCGTGCACTCGGATGACCGGCGGTACTGGTGGGACGGCCGGGAATGGCAGCTGGCGGTGTCGCCGGACGGCCGCCTGTGGTTCGACGGGGCGCGATGGATCGCCAACCCGCTGGGCCCGCCTCCGGTGCAGTATCTGCCGACATGGTGGACCCTGCCGCTGCAGGCCGCCGTGATCGCTCTGACCGTGATCGGGTTCGCCACGTTCGTCGCGATGGCGGGGCTGATGGTATCCAGGCTGCCGGAGGCTGTGGTGGTGGGGAACCTGTCACCGGAGCAGACGGCGCAGCTGACCCGGAGAATGCGGGCGTCGATGATCTCGGGGATCGTCACCAACGGGCTGGTCGTGCTGACCCTGGTCGTCCTGATCGTCATCGGCGCGCTGATGCGCTGGAGGTGGATGTTCTGGGTCACCCTGGCCGGGTTCGGGCTGATCGCCGCCGGACCGCTCGTCGGCCTTGCGGCCAGCGTGCTGATCCCCGTACGCCCGCCGACCGTCGGAACCCTGCCTCCCCTGCCCCCACCGCCTGTCAGAACGATGGCACCGGCCCCGACCTTCTCACTGGCCCTGAGCCTGGCGGCCCCGCTGGAGATCGGGGCCGACCTGCTGCTGTTCGTCTGGATGCTCGTGATGGCGGTCCGCATCGGACCGTGGGCCTGCCGCAGGACCGTCGCGGCGTAATCACCGACGGGCCCGGAAGGGCTGTCTCCCAGGGCTGACCGATCTCGGCGCGCGATTCTGTGCACGCCACCGATAGAGCCGCCAGCTCGCGGGCGACCTGTCGCTCCGGTTCGCGTACGTGCGGACCAGGGTGGCCTCCCCCGCGCCGCCGGCATAGAGGTCCGGGTACCGGCGGTTGACCGCATCCAGTCGTCCCAGGCCCGATGGCTCGGGCACCAGGACGTACGTGACCCCGGCGGCGGCGGGGTCGCCGAGGACCGCCTGGAAGTCGCGGTCGGACGTGATCACGAACTGCCTCGGGTTCCGCGAGTTGAGCGGCACCGCGAAGCCCAGGAAGTCGTCGACCAGCACGGAGCCGGGAGGGAGGTGCATCGCGTCCAGGTCGGCCGCGATGCGGCGCTCGGTCGCGAACCGCATCGTGGCCCGCCGCTCGGCGACGCCCTGGGCGCCGTAGGCGGCGCGCACGAGGCCCCACTCGCTGGGGTTCAAGCCCGGGCTGGTCATCTCATACGCCGAAACCGGCAGCGCCGACGCCACCATGAGCACCGTCGTCACCCCGACTGCGACGGGCGTCCGGCGTCGAACCGCACGCCACCCGGGCAGCTGCGCGAGCGGGGTGGGGGGCTGGTGGCGCGTCGAGCCGGCCGCGGCACCGGCCGCCAGCACCGAGAGGGGGACGGCGGTGATCGAGTACCGCAGCTCGTAGCCGATCGCGCCCCGGGCGTTCGAATCGAGCATGAAGGCGAGCACGCCGCCGATCAGGCCGAGGACGGCGAGCGCGCCCGCGCCGCGACGGCGCCTCCACGCGCAGAACGCGGCCATGGCGGCGAGCGGGACGGCGAAGGGCTCCAGGATGAACAGCTGGCTTGAGGCCAGCCTCGGGGAGGACTGGAAGCCCGCAGCCGACGAGACGCCCAGCGCGCGCACCAGCGCAATGTTCCCGTAGGCCGAGGTGAGCTGCTCGAACGGACTGCCGGTGATGACCAGGCTGATCAGGGCAAGGCCGGCGAAGGCGACCAGGACGGGGGCGCCAACGACGGCGGCATCGCAGGTTGCCTGCTCCAGCCGCCGCCGGCCGGCACCCGGCGTCCGTCGGTAGGCCCGCTGCGTCACGAGCCCGATCGCGACTACGCCCGCGGCCAGCGTCTCGTAGCGCGCCAGGTAGGCGGCGGCCAGCGCCAGCGCCGCACCGGTCATCAGGCGCAGGTCTTCGGTGCGCAGCCAGCCGGCCAGGCGCCGGGCGGCCATGAGCAGGAAGAGCAGGAACATGGCCTCGCTCATCCCGTTCGCGGCGTAGAGCACGACCAGCGGATGGGCGGCGAAGGCCACCGTCAGCAGCAGCCGGCCCCGGCGCCCCACGCCCATCTCGCCCAGGAAGGCGGCGACCTCGCGGGCCGCGGCCGCCATGCACAGGGCCGAGACGATGCTGGCGGCGAAGCCGTAGGTGGTGAGGGCGGGCCATACCGGGCTGAGCGGGACCAGGGGGAGCAGGGCCAGGATGGGCAGTGGGCCCCACACGAAACCCAGGGCCGCCAGGTGCGGGTCTCTGCTCGACAGCATGCGGTGCGCGATGGCGACCCTCGCGTAGGCGTCGTCCGTGAGGAGGTGCCGGTGCAGGACCAGGAAGGCTGCCGCCGCCAGGTAGACGCCCAGCGCCGACCAGAAGACCACGGCGAGCTCGCCCCGCCCTCTTCTCAGAGGCGCCGCCACCGGCCCCACCACCGTGACGCCAGGGTGCAGCCGCAGGGCCGCCCGCGCGCGGCTGCGGGTGGCCGGCAGATCCCGGACCGTGGAATCCGGCTCAGGCATGCTGAGACGCCTCGCCGACGGGCCGACCCCGCCCGTGCACGGTTTTCTCCCAGTGGGAGGGATTGACGGCCAGCTGCACGACGGCCCGGATGGCCGCGACGGACATCATCGCCCAGTAGAGAGGCGAGCAAAGCGCCACCCCCAGCAGGTCCAGGCGACCGGCGACCCGGACGCCCACGATGGTCCGGTACACGGCGAGGCAGTTCCCCCCGACGAGGCTGACCATGGACGGGTAGTAGAGCCAGACGGGAAAGAGCTCCCGTACGATCTCCGGCCGGGCCAGGAGCCAGACCAGGGCGAGCAGCCAGAGGACCGGGTTGAGAGCGGCGAGCAGCGGCGTCGCGCCGAGCACAACGTTGAAGCCCACGAACGCACGGGGTCCGAGCTCCCGCCACAGCCGCACCGGGTTGCGGAGGTGGACCAGCCAGGTCTGGAGGTAGCCCTTGTACCAGCGAGACCGCTGCTTGACCCAGTTGACGATGTCGTTGGTGGCCTCCTCCAGGGTGACCGAGTCGAGCATCTCCGTCCGGTAGCCCAGCCGCTGGAGGCGGATGCCGAGGTCCGCGTCCTCCGTAACGTTGTGCGCATCCCAGCCGCCGACCGCCTCGAGCACGTCACGCCGCAGGTGCATCGACGTCCCCCCCAGCGGGACGGGACCACCTGTGGCCGCCAGCGCGGGCAGCAGCCTGGCGAACCACAGCAGATACTCGGCCCCGAAGGAGCGGGTGATGAAGTTCTCGCCCAGGTTGTGGTAGTGCAGCCTGGCCTGCAGGCAGGCTACGTGGGGCGGGAGCCGCCGGAAGGCGACGGCGGCGCGGCGCAGCTGGAGCGGCTCCGGCTGGTCCTCGGCGTCGTACACGGTGACCAGCTCGCCCGTCGTCATCTGGAGGCCGTAGTTGCAGGCCTTGGGCTTGGTCCTCGGCAGGGCGAAGGGGACCTTGATGATCTCCAGGCTCGGCCCGTGCGGGGTCGCGTGCGCGGCGTCGTTCGTGGAGGCGTCATCCGCCTCGAGGAGGAGCCGCACCTGGAGCAGGTGCCTCGGATAGTCCAGGGCCTCCATCGCCCGGATGGTGTCAGCGATCACGTTGGCCTCCCGATACGCGGCCACCATGACCGTGTACGTGGGCAGCTCGCCGTCCGGGACCGAGCGCGCCTCCTCGTCGCTGATGCTGATCCGCGCCGGCTTCTTGACCATCGCCCGGAACCAGAGAAGTCCGTACGCGAACGTGAGCAGGTAGAGGCAGGTGGCGAGAGTGTTCAGTCCGACCAGGGTCACCAGCGGCACCGCGGCCAGCCCGATGAGCAGCACGGCGCCGACCACGCACAGGAACTGGACCTGGACCCAGCTCAGCGTCTGGCTAGCTGACATCTCGGGAAAGCGGTGGCCGAGCCCGTTCACGCTGCCATGGAGGAGCTCTGTCTCGAGGGCCGGCACTTCCTCCGGCACCTCCTGGGGGAGCGGGTTCATGCCGGCCTTCCCGCGCCCGCCACCATCAGCTGGCGGCTGAGCCGGATTCCACCGCGCGAGCGGACGTCCCGGTCCCGGTCGCGTGTCGTCGGTGGAATCCGGCTGAGGGCGACCAGGAACTCGGCCGCAACGCGACGGGTGACCTCATGAGCATCTCCTCGTGCATCACAGGCCACGCGCCAATCGCGTGACCCGTCCTGAGACATCAGGCGGTCATCGGGAGCCACGACCGCGTCTGCTGCGACGTCTGTGCTGAATGGCGTTTGTCAGACAGTGACTGTTGCTCGGCGAATCTCCGTCTCGGCCTCGAAGCCGGACATTCCTGCTCGACTGCCCATCGAATGCACCTTGCTCTTTTCTACGTGCACCCCTGCGAGGAGCCAAGTCGAAATGAGCGGGCAGACATCCCCTGCGTTGGCGAAGGCGGACCGGGCTGACATGAGCAGGACGCCGGGGCCTCGACTCCCGAACCCGCCGATGTTGCCGGACAGCAGTGCCGGTGAACTGCCTGGTGACAGGACCTCCTTCCCCCGTCCGGGGGAGACGGTCATCCGCTGACGAGTGCGGCCTCGACGACCGACCGGCAGTGGGTCACACCGGGGAAGGCGAGGAACCGACGGCTCTCGCCGGGGTCAGGGCATGTCCAATGGTCGAGCCTCGTCCCATCGACGGCCGGCCGTCCGGACAGCGGTCAGGCGCCGCTCCGCGTCGTCCGCACGATCTAGAGGACCCGCTCGCCCCGGACGGGCCTCAAGGCGGCGGGTCATGGTTCACGCGTAGGGACGTCGGAAGCCGGCGGGCCGCGGCCTGACGGCCCCCACAGGAGGTCGGGGGCCTCAACCTGCCAGGCGGGCCTGGAACGCGCGAAGCGTCGACTGGCTGATGCTGCGGTCGAACACGGCGAACACCACGTGGTCGAAGGCATCGGCGAAGCCGGGCCCCTCCAACCACGTGGCGAACACGTCGGCCACCTGCCGGGGATCGTTGCGGAAGACGCCGCAGCCCCAGGCGCCCAGGACGAGGCGGCGGTGGCCCCTGTCGGCCGCGACCGCGAGGACGCCTGCTGCGCGCGACTCCAGCGCCGACGGAGACGTGGTTTCACGTCGGGCTCGCGACGGAGAACCTCTCCCACGTTCGGAGCGGGAGCGGTGATGATCGAGACGTGGAAGGGCGCCTCCAGCAGCCGCAGGCCGTCGTCTCGAAAGAACGGGACGTCCGGGGAGTGGATGATGTGGTCGGTGTAGAGCAACGAGGGCCAGTCGCGGTTGGCCTCGTAGCAGCGCGGCTGGGCAAGCAGGCACGGGTAGAGCGCGGAACAGCGCGCCAGGTCCTCCTCCTGCGCCCTCGCCCCGCTCAGCCATCCGCCGCCCGGCCGCCTGGCCGAAGCGAAGTTGAGCGCCGCGACGCGGCCGGAGCCTTCCTCGGGCGCGAGCCGGCGAGCGGCGGCCGCAGTCGTCTCGGCAGTCACCTCCACATGCATGCGCCGTCTGCCCGGCGTTGGGGCCGGCGCCGCCCTGGTGGCGGCCACCAGGGCCTCCAGGTCCCCTGGCGTGTAGAGCACGGTGCCGCGGACGACGCCGTCGATCGCCTCGCGAAGCGCGACCATCCTCCCGGACGGCGCGCAGTACTCACCCGCCTCGATGATGGCCAGCGTCCCGTGCGCTACCCGAACCAGGTCCATGGCGGGTGGCCATCGTACCGGTGCTGCCGGGGATAGGGCGAGCCAACCTCCGGCAGCGGATCGGCATCGCCCAGGCGCTGCTCAACGACCCGCGGCAGCTGATCGTGGACGAGCCCAAGCCGGCCTGGACCCCGAGGAGCTGACTGGGCCTGTCTTTTTTCCGTCGCTACAACCGTCGTATAGGTGATGAGCGAATCCGCGGTCTACTGCCAGGTCCGTGCGCCTGGATTCCACAGGAGGTCACCATGAATCTCCCACCGGTCGCAACCCGAGAGCACTGGCTCGTCGCCCGCAAGGAGCTGCTCGCCCGGGAGAAGGAAGCTACCCGGGCGCGGGACGCGCTGAGCGCCGAACGCCGGCGGCTTCCCATGGTCCCGGTAACCAGGCAGTATTCGTTCGACGGGCCGGGCGGGAAGGCGACGCTCGCTGACCTGTTCGAGGGGCGCCAGCAGCTCATCGTCTACCACTTCATGTTCGACCCGAGCTGGGACGAGGGCTGCAACGCCTGCTCGTTCCTGGTGGACAGCATCGGTCATCTCGCGCACCTGCACGCCCGCGACACCTCGCTGGCACTCGTCTCCCGTGCGCCGCTCGCCAAGATCGAAGCGCACAGGGCGCGCATGGGCTGGACCCTGCCCTGGTATTCGTCGCTCGGCAGCGACTTCAACTACGACTTCCACGTCACGGCGGACGAGGCGGTCGCCCCGATCGAGTACAACTACCGGGACAGGGCGGCGCTCGAGCAGGCTGGCCTGACCTACCTCCTGAGCGGCGAGAGCCCCGGGCTGAGCGTCTTCCTGCGCACCGCGGACGGCGTCTTCCACACGTACTCGACCTACGCACGTGGGCTGGACGTGCTCCTCAACACGTACAACTACCTCGACCTGACGCCGCTCGGCCGGCAGGACGAGCAGGGCGGTGTCATCCGGTTCAGCTACCACGACGGCAAGGCGCCGCTGCCGGGTCACCGGCACTCGGGCTGAGCCCCGCCATGTGGATCCAGTGGCTGGGCACCGTGGTGATGCTCGCGGTTGCCGGCTACGCCGGGCTTCGGCTGGTCGTCGCCAGCCGAAGCTCCGCCCACACGCACCGGGCGAGCGATGCGACACAGGTCCTGATGGGCCTCGGGATGGCCGCGATGCTCGCTCCCTGGGGCGATCCCATTCCCGGCGTGGGTGGGGCGGCGCTGTTCGGCGTGATGGTGGTGGCGTGTGTCGTGGCGATGCTGCGCGAGCGCGTTACGAGTCAGAGGCTGATGTGGGTGCAGCACGCCGTGATGGGCTTCGCCATCGTCTATCTGTTCGCTGCGACGCCGATGCCGATGGCCATGTCCAGTGCGCACCCCGCCGCGGACTCGCTCGGCGGCGTCCTCCCGGCGGCAGCGGTCACGTGGATCCTGATCGCCTGCTCCGGATGCTGCGCCGCGTGGTCGGCGCTTACGACGGTCGGAGTGAAGTTCCAGGGCGCCGCGGAGGCGGATACACCGGCTGGATGGATGCTGGCGCGACAGACGACGTCCCTGTGCGAAGGCGTGATGGCGGGTTCCATGGCCTGGATGCTCCTGGCGATGCGTTGAGGTTCCGACGGGGGGACGACGCCGGCCGCGTCGAGCTACGGAGCGCTGCCGTCCCCGGCCCCGCCGTGCTGATCGAGCGCCTGGCGACAGAGCCGAGCGATTTCCCGCAGCGCATTGCGGGCCCCCTGGTCATCGGAGTGCTCCGCAAAACCAACCTGCTGCATGATCGCTGCGGCGAGCTCCTGGATCGTCACCGGCGCATCATCTCGGGGCCAGTGTACCCAAGGACGCTCGTCGAATTCACGCGAGCCGGACCGGACTCATTCTCGAAAGCGCTGGTTCTCGGAGTGCGCCGCCCGCTCCCTCATGACAGCATGGTGCGTGCTGCGCCGTATCCAGATTTACCCCGCACGGAGCGCCTCGCGGGTGGCTGCCCCCAGGGAGAGGCGGCCGCCGGCGGACCACGCTGACTCGAAGGCGGCACCGCCCAGGGCCTCGCGCACCTCGGCCCGCACAGGGTCGTGGATCGGCGCGAGCACGAGCCCGAGCCGGTTGCAGAGCGCCGCGACAGCCCCGTAGAGGCGGGCGGCCAGGCAGAGGTCGCCCCGCATCGCCGCCGTCGCGGCCAGGCCCTCCAGGCACATCGCCGTGCCGCGCGGCTCGCCCAGCCGGGCAAATGCAGCCAGGCCCTCCGCGTAGTCCTCGCGGGCACTCCCCTCCCGGCCCTCGGCGCGCTCCACGTGGCCCAGGTTGGCCAGCGCCATCGCCGCGGCGCGCTCGTCGCCGAGGTCGCGGGCCAGGCGAAGGCTCTCCTTCAGCGCCTCGGCCGCGCGCTGGTGCTCGCCCTGGCGCCGCGCCACGATCCCGAGGTTGATGAGCGTCGTGACCAGGGCGGCGGTGTCGCGGTGCTCGCGGGCGAGCGCAATGGCCTGCTCGAGAAGCGGGCCCGCGCGCGGGAGGTCTCCGACCTCGATCGCGGAGACGGCGAGGTTGTTGACGGACATGGCGAGGTCGTGCGGGTCGCCGAGCCCCCGGCGCAGCTCATAGCTCCTCTCGTACAGGCGCACCGCCAGCTGCTGGTCGCCCCGCGAGAGCGCGGTGTTGCCCAGGTTGTTCAACGCCTCGGCGATGCCGCGCTGATCGCCGAGCGCCCGCGACACCTCGAGGCTGGCCTCGTAGTGGGCCTCCGCCCCGACAAAGTCGCCATGCCGGCTGCGCAGGATTCCCGCCGCGCCGAGGACACGCGCCCGCGCCTCCGACATGATCCCGTCCGTGCGGCCCAGCAGCGCGTCGAACCAGGCCAGGCCCTCCTGCCAGTGCCCATGGCTCTCCCAGAGGCGGGCCAGCCGCCCGGCGAGCTCCAGCCCCATCTCGTGCTCGCGGCGGTCCAGCGTCCAGCGGAGCGCCGCGCGCAGGTTGTCGTGCTCCCGCTCCAGCTCGGACAGCCAGCGAGCCTGGTCCGGCCCGCGAAGCGCCGGCTCCGCGTCCCTGACCAGGCCCAGGCAGAAGGCCGCGTGCGCACGCGCAGTCGCCTCCGCCTCGCCGGACGCCTCCAGGAGTTCGCGACCGTACTCCCGCATGGTCTCCAGCAGTCCGAGCCGGAGGTCCGGCGCTCCCGGCGCGCTCTCGGCCAGGTTCTTGTCCAGCAGCCCGGCGGCGGTGTCGAGCATCGTGCCCGGCAGCCTCCCGGCCGCCTGGCAGACCACTTCTACCGCCGCCAGCGGGGCGCCCCCGGCGAAGACCGAGAGCCTTCGGAAGAGGGCCCGCTCGCTCTCGGAGAGGAGGCCGTAGCTCCACTGCAGGGTGGCGCGCATCGTCCTCTGGTGGTCGGGCAGGTCGGGCGCTCCGCCGACCAGCATCTGCAGCCGGTGGGTCAGCCGGTCCAGGAGCGCCTCGGGAGGCAGCAGCCGGATCCAGGGCGCGGCCATCTCCAGCGCCAGGGGCAGGCCGTCCAGCCGGCGACAGATCGCCGCGACCACGCCCGCGTTGTCGGATGTGAGCTCGAACTCGGCCGAGGTCGCCTGCGCGCGCTGGACGAACAGCGCCACCGATGCGTTGCGGGCCAGGGCGGCGGGCGACGACTCCCCCTCGACCGGCATGGGCAGGGGTCGCACGACGAGCCGGTGCTCACCGCGGAGCCGGAGGCCGATGCGGCTGGTAACCACCAGGTGGAGATGCGGACACGTGGCGAGCAGCTCGGAGAGCAGCGGCGCCGCCGGGAGCAGGTGCTCGAAGTTGTCGAGCACCACGAGGATGTGCCGGTCGCCGATGCCGCCGGCCAGGGCCTCCAGAGGCGGCAGGTCCTCTGCCTCACGCACGCCGAGCGCCTGCCGGATGGCGGAGCCCACCAGGTCCGGGTCGGCGAGCGCGGCCAGGGGCACGAAGTCCACCCCGGCCGGAAACCGGGGGGCCATCTCCGCGGCCACGGCCAGCCCCAGCCGGGTCTTGCCGACCCCTGCGGTGCCCGTGAGCGTGAGCAGCCGCACGCCCTGCCGGCTCAGAAGCTCGCAGGCGCGCGCGAGGTCCTCGTCGCGGCCGACAATCGCCGTGGGGGGGACCGGCACGCGGTGTCCCGCGACGTCGGCCTGGCCGTGTCCCCGCGGGTGCCCGTGCCGCCGCCCTGCCGCCGCGAGCTCCTCGTGCTGCGCCGGCGCCAGGCCCAGCGCCTCGGTCAGCAGGTCGATGGTCGACATGTAGGGAGTGCGGCGCACCCCGCGCTCCAGCGCGCTGACCGCCTGGACGCTCATCCCGGCGCGTTCCGCCAGGGCTTCCTGGGTCAGCCCCGCTGCCAGACGGTGCCTTCTGAGCAGAGCCCCGAAGCTCTCCTGCCGGTCGGACAACCTCCCGCCCGTCCTGGTGTCTGGTGGTGGAACTGTACGAGCGAAGTGTAGGGGTGTAGGTGGTGGGCCAGGGGCCAGCGCCCGTAGTCTGGCGGGGACCGGCGCTGAGTTGAGATCGAGATCCGGCCGCCCGTACGCCGGCATGCTGTACCGCGCATCCCGACCCCACCGGGGCGCCGCCTCCGTGAAGGGGGCGGCGCCAGTGTGGTGGCCTGGTGAAGGCGACCCGCAGACCGGCGGTCCTGAGTGGCTGCTCCAGGGGGCTCTCGTACGATGTCCGGGTGATCACGGTCGACGCTCGCTCCGCGGCCACCGGCTGGGAGTGCGACGTTCGGGTCGACGTCGGCGGGAGCAGCACCCGGCACCTGGTCGGCGTGGGGAGGGATGACCTGGGTCGATGGGGCCGCCCCGGCGAGACACCCGACCACCTCGTTCGACGAGCGTTCGAGTTCCTGCTGGCGCGCGAGTCCCCGGGCCAGATCCTGCGGAGCTTTCAGATCGCCGACATCCAGCGGTACTTCCCGGAGTTCGACAGGGTGATCTCCACGGCGTGAGCCTGTGGGGCGGCGTCGGCCTCCGCCTAACCAGCCCAGGGATCCAAACCCCCGCGCCGCGACTACTGGAGGGAGAGGCGCGGACTATCTCTGGCGTCGACATCCAGCGAAGGGGGAGCAGATGGCGACCACCCAGTCCTACCAGGAGGCCCTCGCGGGGGTGGTGCGTGACGCCGTCGCGCCCAACGCCCCCGCCGCCGACGCCGGGCACTTTCCCAGGCCCGCCGTAGACGCGCTGGGCAGGGCCGGCCTGCTCGGCCTGGTCAGCTCGGCTGACGTGGGTGGCCTGGGCGGGAGTTACGGAGACGCCGCGGCCGCCGTGGAGCAGGTGGCCCGGAGCTGCGGCTCGACGGCCCTGATCCTGACGATGCACCTCTGCGCGGCCGCGGTTATCGAGGCGCACGGGGACCTGGAGACCCGCCGCACCATCGCAGCCGGGCGGCATCTCAGCACGCTCGCCTTCTCCGAGGCCGGCTCGCGCTCCCAGTTCTGGGTGCCGCTCAGCACCGCCGCCGCCGACGGCTCGAGGGTGCGGCTGGACGCCCGCAAGAGCTGGGTGACCTCGGCGGGGGAGGCGGACTCCTACGTCTGGTCGAGCCGGCCGCTGGCCGCAGAGGGCCTGAGCACCCTCTGGCTCGTGCCAGGCGGCGCGCGTGGCCTGGACGTGAGCGGCGGCTTCGACGGCCTCGGTCTCCGTGGCAACGCCTCCCGGCCCATGGTGGCGGACGGCGTGGCCGTGGCCCCGGAGGCGCGCCTGGGGCCGGACGGCGGCGGCTTCGACGTGATGATGGGCACCGTCCTGCCCTGGTTCCAGGTCCTGACCGCGGCGGCCTCGGTCGGCCTCATGGAGGCGGCCACCGAGAGGACGGCCGCATATGTCGCCGCGACCCGGTTGGAGCACCTGCACCAGACGCTCGCGGACCAGCCGATGACGCGGTCGCACGTGGCCCGCATGCGAATCGCCACCGACCAGGCGCGGTCCCTGCTGCTCGACACCGTGTCCGCGCTCGACCAGGGACGCGCTGACGCGCAGCTCCGGGTGCTGGAGGTGAAGGCGGCCGCCGCCGAGGCGGCCCTCCTGGTCACTGACCTGGCCATGCGCGTGTGCGGCGGCTCAGCCTATCGTAAGGAGGTCGGCGTGGAGCGGCTCTTCCGTGACGCCCGGGCGGCGACCGTCATGGCGCCGACCACCGACGCGCTCCACGACTTCATCGGCAGGGCCGTCTGCGGCCTCCCGCTCTTCTGAGACATGGCTGATCCACTGGTCGTCGGCGCCGTCGCCTACTCGTCGAAGGTCGTGACCATCTGGGAGGGCATGCGCGGCTACTTCCGCACGTCGCCGCAGCCGATGGACTACGTCCTCTTCTCCAACTACGAGCGCCAGGTGGACGCCCTCCTCGGCGGGCAGATCGACATCGCCTGGAACACCAACCTGGCCTGGGTCAGCACGGTGCGGCGGTCGGCGGGTCGCTGCGTGGCCCTCGCCATGCGGGACGTGGACCTCGGCTACCGGACGCTGCTGGTCGCCCGCCGCGACGGCGGGCCGAGCGGCGCGCGGGACCTCGAGGGACGGAGGCTCGCGCTCGGCTCCCGCGACTCCGCCCAGGCCGCCATCCTGCCCCTGCACTTCCTGGAACGCGAGGGGGTGGACCTGGGCCGGCTGACGCTGGTGCGCTTCGACACCGACGCCGGTAAGCACGGCGACACGGGCACCAGCGAGCTGGACGCCATGCGGGCGGTGCTCGCCGGCGAGGCAGACGCCGCGGCCGTCGGGATCGGCACCTGGGAGGCACCCGCGCTGCGCGAGAACCTGACGAGCCGGCTGCAGGCGTTCTGGGAGTCGCCGGGCTACTGCCACTGCAACTTCAGCGCCCTGGACTCGCTCGATCCGGACCGGCAGGAGGCCTGGACGACGCATCTCCTGGCGATGGCCTGGGACGACCCGGCGCACCGCCCGATCCTGGAGATGGAGGGCCTGCGCCGCTGGGTGCGGCCGGAGCTCGAAGGCTACATGCCCCTGTTCGAGGCCACGGGTGGCCTCCCGGAGGCCGTTTCCGGCAGGATCACGCGATGCTGAGAGCGATCGCGGTCCTGCGGATCTTCTTCGGGGTCGTCTACTTCACGAACGGCCTCTCCAAGTTCGTGCCCAGCATCGCGCACGTGCCGGGGGGCTACTTCCTCATCGACAGCCAGGGGGCGAAGAGCATCATCCAGCACAACGCCGCCCACCACCCGGTCGCCCTGTACCACGACCTGGTGTTCAACGTGTTCGTGCCCCACTGGAACGTCTTCGGCCCGCTCGTCGGCCTGGCCGAGATGACGGCCGGCGTCCTGCTCCTGCTGGGACTGGCCAGCTGGGTCGGCGCGCTGCTGGCGGCCCTGCTCGCCCTCCACATCCAGTTCTCCGACGCCACCGGCCCCTGGCTGTACGAGTACGCGGTGGAGTGGGTGCCGCTGCTCTGCCTGGTCTTCATGAAGGCCGGCCGGACCTGGGGCCTGGACGGCGTCGTCGGCGGCGCGCGCTGGAGACGGCTGTTCGCATGAGCCGGCCCGTCCCCCGCGAGGTCTACATCGAGCCGACGAACCGCTGCAACGAGCTCTGCCAGACCTGTCCACGGACCTTCTTCACGAGGGAGCCGGAGGCGGACCTCGACCTGGAGCGGTTCCTCGGCATCCTGGACCAGTTTCCCGACGTGGAGCGCGTCGTGCTGCACGGCGTCGGGGAGCCGCTGCTGGCGCGCGACCTGCCGGCGATGGTGGCCGAGGCCAACCGGCGCGGGGCCCGCGTCCTCTTCAACACCAACGCGCTTGCGCTGCACCGCCGCCTGGCCGAGCGCCTGGTGGCGGCCGGGCTCGACGAGCTGAGGATCAGCATGGATGCGGCGGACCGCCGGACCTACCTGGCGATCCGGGGCGTCGACGGCTACGAGAAGGCCATGCGCCGCACGGCGGACTTCTGCCGCCTGCTGCGCGAGCTGCAGGCGGAGCGGCCGCAGGTGTCGCTGGTCTTCATGGCCATGCGGGAGAGCATCGCCGAGCTGCCTGCCGTGATCGAGCGGGCGGGCGCGATGGGCGTGCGCAGGGTCGTGCTCCAGCGCCTGGTCCACTTCGGGACGGGGCTCGCCACGGAGCCGCAGTCGCTGATGGGCGAGGACCTGTCGGCGGTGCTGGCGGACTGCCGGACGGCCGCCGCGCGGTGGGGCGTCGAGCTCGCCGGCACCGGCGGCCTCTCGCCGGCGGAGTCGCTGACGCCGGTCGACGCCAGGCGCCCCTGGTCAGGCTGCACGCGGCCCTGGCGGTCGACGTACGTCACCGCCAACGGCAACGTGCTCCCCTGCTGCTTCGCGCCCTTCACGACCTCCGACTACGACGGCGTGGTCCTGGGCAACGTCTTCGAGCGCCCGATGGAAGAGATATGGAACGGCTCCGAGTACGAGGCATTCCGGCGAGCCCACGCCTCCGACGAACCGCCGGAGTGCTGCCGGGGCTGCGGCACGCGCTGGATGTACTGAGGGCCCGGCCGGGGGTGGCGCCGCTGGCGGCGGCCGCGCTTGGGTTCGCCCTGGTCGCCGCCACGCTGCTGCAGCGGGCCGCGGCGCTCCAGCTGCCGGCGTACGACACCGCGTTCTTCGAGCAGCTGGTGTGGAACCTGGGGCACGGCCGCGGCCTGGCCAGCGGGTTCTACGGCGGCGACTTCCTCGGCCTCCACTTCTCGCCGCTGCTGGCGCTGCCGGCGGCGCTGGAGCTGGCGTGGCCCGACGCCCGGCTGCTGGCCCTGCTCCAGGCGGCGGCGCTGGCCCTCTCCGCGCCCGCCGCCTACCTGCTGCTGCGCGCGCTGCTGCAGCCCCGGCCGGGCGCCGAGGTGGCAGCGGCGGCGCTGTCGGCGCCCCTGCCGTTCTGGCTGGGGCTCCAGGAGGCGGCCCGCGCCGGCTTCCACACGGAGGCGCTGGCACTGCCGCTGGTCCTGGTCGCCGGCTGGGCCGGGCTGCGGGGCCGGGCGCGCCTGTGCTGCGCCTGTGCCCTGCTCGCGCTCTGCGCCAGGGAGGACCAGGCCTACGCCGTGGCCGTCATCGGTTTGCTGATCGCCCTGCATGGACCAGCGCGCCGCCTGGGCGCCGCCCTCGGCCTGGTGGGCCTGGCCTGGGGCGGCCTGCTCGAGCTGGTCGTCATGCCCGCCCTGCGAGGGCGGACCACGAGCGACGTCGAGCCCTATTACGCCTGGCTGCACCACGCGACGCCTGGGCAGCTGGCGACGGCCGCCACCGCGCCGGCGGGGTGGCTGGCGTTCGCAGCCATGGTGGCCGGGCTGGCGGGACTGCCGCTGCTGCGCCCGGGCTGGCTGGCGCTGGCGCTGCCGCCGCTGCTCGGCGACCTGCTCAGCGCCCACGCCCCCCAGCCGCAACTCCACCTCCAGTACGCGCTGCCGCTGGTGGTGCCGGTGCTGGTCGCGGGGGGCCTGGGCGCGCGGAGCCTGCTCGACCGCGCGCGCCTGCTCGGCCGCCCGCGCCCGATCGCATCGCTGGCGGCGCTGGCCCTGCCCGCGCTCGTCGTCGGGGTCGCGCTCGGTCCGCTCGTCGGCCAGCGCCCGGCCGCGCCGGCGCCGGTGCTCGACCGGCTGCTGGCCTGCACGTCGGGCCTGCCCCCGGCGGCGCCGGTCGCGGTCGACGACGCCGCCGCCGCCCCGCTGGCGGCCAGACCGGTCGAGCGCCCGCTGACCTACGGCGGGCCGGCGGACTGGGTGGTGGTCGACGTCGCGGGTCCGCAGCCGGGCTACGTCAACGCGTCCGCCCGCGCCGCGCACCTGGCGGCGCTGCCCGCAGAGGGTCGCCGCCTCTACTGCGACGACGGGCGCTTCCAGCTCTGGGGGCCGGCACGCCTCCCCCAGCGAGTGGGGGAGGCCCCCCCTCCGGCCCTGGCGGGCCACTTCCCCCAGCGAGTGGGGGAGGCCCCCCCTCCGGCCCTGGCGGGCCACCTCCCCCAGCGAGTGGGGGAGGGATGATGGCCGACCATCGCCTGGCCGCCGTGGTCCCGGCCTGGAACGAGGCGACTGCGATCGGCGGCGTGGTCGGCGGGCTGCGGGAGGCGGGCGCCTGCTGCGTCTTCGTGGTGGACGCCGGGTCGGTCGACGGCACCGCGGAGGCGGCCCGCGGGGCAGGCGCCATCGTCGTCCACGAGCCGCGGCCCGGCTATGGCCGCGCCTGCCTGACCGGCGCAGACGCCGCCGCCGGTCACGAGCTGGTTGGGTTCCTCGACGGCGACGGCTCCTGCGATCCGGCCGAGCTGCCGGCCCTGGAGCGCGCGCTGGCCGGCGCTGACGTGGCGCTCGGCCGCCGGCTGCACGTGGAGCCGGGGGCGCTCGGCTGGCACGCGCGGACCGGCAACCGGCTCGTGTCGGCCGTGCTGCGCGCCCGCACGGGGCAGACCGTCCACGACGTGCCGCCCCTCAAGCTGGTCCGGGCAGATGCGCTGGCGGCGCTGGGCCTCGACGACGAGGGCCACGGGTGGACGGTGCAGCTGGTCGGGAGGGCAATGGCGCACCCGGCGCTGCGCGTCGTCGAGGTGCCGGCGACGTTCCGGCCGCGCCGGGGCGGGCAGAGCAAGGTCTCCGGGCGGCTGGGACCGTCGGTCCGCGCCGCCCGCGCCATGCTGGGCCAGGCCCGATCGGCCACGCGCCGGCGCGGCCTCCTGGTGCTGATGGCGAAGGCACCGCATCCCGGCCGGTGCAAGACCAGGCTGGCGGCCGAGATCGGGCCGCGACCGGCGGCCGGCTTCTGGGCCGCCTGCCTGCGCGACGCCGGTGACCGCCTGCGCCGAGCCGCCGTGAGGACCGGCCTGGACGCAGCCGCGATGACCCCCTCGCCCGAGGACGCGGCCGAGGTGCGCCGCCTGACCGGGCTGCCGGCGCTCGCACAGCGCCGGGCGGGGCTGGGACTGGCCCTGCTGGAGGTCTCCGACCTGCCGGCTCCGTTCACCGTGGCGGTCAGCGCCGACGCGCCCTCGCTGCCGCTGGAGCTGGTGCTGGGCGCGGTCGATGCCCTCCGGACGCACGACGCGGTGCTGGGCCCGGGGCCGGACGGCGGTTACTACCTGGTCGGGCTCCGGCGGGGCTTCTCCCGGTCGGCCCGGGAGCGGGCATACCTGGGGGCCCCGATGGGGACGGAGGGCGTCCTGGAGCACACGCGTGCTGCCCTGAGCGGCGCGGTCCTGCTGCCCCCGTGGCCGGACGTGGACTCCGCCGAGGACCTGCGTCGCCTGGCCCGACAGCTGGAGGCGGACCCGGGCGCGGCGCCGGCGGTTGCCGCGTGGCTGCGCGATCATGGCATGGGAACCGAGGAGGCGAGCTGAGGATGGCCAGGGTTGAGCTGCTGACGCGGGAGCGGGCGCCGCTGCTGGCGCGGCCGTACTACGAGCGGGGCGACCCGGGCCCGATCGCGGCGGCGCTGGCCAACGTGCCCGAGCTGATGGAGGTGGCGCTGCCGTTCATCGGCACGGTGTACGGCCCCACCAGCCTGCCGCCGAGGCTGAAGGAGATCGTCATCCTCGGCGTGTCGGCGGCCAACCGCTGCCGCTACTGCACGGAGACGCACACCGGCGTGGCGCGGCGCCTCGGCTTCGGGCCGGAGGAGCTCGCCGCGCTGCGGGGCGAGGCGCCACCGCCCGGCAGCTGGAGCGAGCGGGAGCGAGCGCTCCTCTCGTTCTCCGAGGCGCTCTCCAGCCGTCCCGCGGAGGCGGTGGACCTGCTACGGCCCCACTTCCGCGAGCCCGAGATCGTGGAGCTGGTCACGCTCGGATCGGCCACGGTCATGCTGAACCGGTTCGCCACCGCGCTGGAGCTCCCCAGTCCTCCCCCCCTTGCGGGGGGAGGTGGCCCGCCAGGGCCGGAGGGGGGACGGTGACCGCGGTGGCCGACGCCGTCGCCGAGGGCACGATCGGGGGCCGCCTGTGGCTCTACGCGAACTACCACTGCAACCTCACGTGCGCCTACTGCCTGACCGAGTCGGCGCCGGCGGTGGCCCGCCGCCAGCTGCCTCTGGATCTCCTGTCCGATATCGCGGCGGAGGCGCGGGCAGAGGGCTTCACGGCGCTGGGCGTGACGGGCGGCGAGCCGTTCCTGGTCCCCGGCCTGCCGCGGGCCCTGGCCGCGATGGCCGCGGAGCTCCCCACGCTGGTGCTCAGCAACGGCACCCTCTTCGCGCGACGGCTGCTCGCCGAGCTGGCGCCGCTCGCCGGTCCCGCCTTCGCCGTGCAGATCTCGCTGGACAGCGCCGAGCCCCGGGCCAACGACGAGATGCGCGGGCCCGGCAACTTCGCCAGGGTGCTGGAGGCCATCCCCAGCCTTCGGGCTCTGGGCATTCGCGTCCGGGTGGCGACGACCACCGAGGGCCTGGAGCCAGAGTCGCTCGCCCGCCTGTGCGAGCTGCACCGCTCGCTGGGCGTCCCCGACGAGGACCACGTCGTCCGCCCGGTCGTGCGCCGGGGCCGCGCGGTGGACAACGGCCTGGGCATCGACGCCGGGCTGGCGGACCTGCCGGCCGAGCTGACCATCACCGCTGACGGCGCCTTCTGGAGCCCCTTCGGCCCGACCGTGCACGGCGGACGGCTGGACACCGACCTCCTGATCACGAGGACCACGAGACCGCTCTCGATCCCGGCCGGGGCGATGCTGAGGATCGCCGGCGCCGGCGGAGCGCGAGCCGACGCCGACGGCCCCCGGATCTGTTGAGCGTGATTCCCACCCGCCCGTTGGGCGGCGACCAGGTGGCTGCTCCGCTCGACCGGAGGGGGGCGGAGGTGGTGCTGCGCGGCGTGAGCCACCGCTACGGCGCGGGCCGCGCCGCGGTGACGGTGCTCACGGGCCTGGACCTCGACCTGCCGGCCGGCGGTTACCTCGCCCTGATGGGGCCGTCGGGTGCGGGCAAGAGCACGGCGCTGGCCCTGATCGGCGGCCTCGAGCGCCCGCAGCAGGGGACCGTGGTGGTGGGCGGCTACGACCTGACCCGGCTCACGGGCGATGCGCTCGCCACCTACCGCCGGCGAACGGTCGGGTTCGTCTTCCAGCACTTCGGCCTGCTGGGGACGCTTACGGCACACGAGAACGTCGCGCTGGCGATGGCGCTGGACGGCCTGGGCGCGGCCGAGCGCCGCGCCCGCGCCCAGGACCTGCTTGACGCGGTGGGCCTCGGCCCGCGCGCGCAGCACTTTCCTGCGGCCCTGAGCGGCGGCGAGCGGCAGCGGGTCGCCATTGCCCGCGCGCTGGCCAACCGGCCGCGGCTGATCCTGGCCGACGAGCCGACGGGCAACCTGGACGCCGGGGCGACCGGGGTGGTCCTGGACCTGCTTGCCTCGCTGCGGACAGAGCACGGCTGCGGCCTGCTGGTGGTGACCCACAACCCGCTGGTGGCCCGCCGCGCCGACACCGTCCGTGAGCTCGTGAACGGCAGGCTCAGCTCCCCATGACCTGGACCGACGCGTTCCGGCTGGCGCTGCGCGACTCGCTGCGGAGGCGGGTCCGCACGGGCCTGACGACGCTGGGCGTGGCGCTCGGCAGCGGGCTCCTGGTCGCCCTCGCCCTCATCACGAGCGCCGCCGACGCGAAGGTGGTCGACCACCTCGGCCAGGGCGGCCCCATCACGGTCGTCAGGGTGACGGACGCGCGGCCGCGGCTGGGCCAGCTCGACAGCGACGCCTTCCAGGTCGCGGGGCCGCACGACCTGACCGACGCCGACCTGGCGGCGATTCGCCGGGCCCCTCACGTGGCGCGGGTGATCCCGGTCATGACCGCGCCCGTCGTTGAGCTGCCCGCCCAGGGCGGAGCCTTTACGGACGTCCTGGTGGGCACGGACCTCGCCCAGGCGCGCCTGCTGCCGATCACGCTGCTCGCCGGGCGCCTGCCGGCGGCGACGTCGGCGACCGAGGTGGCGGCGACCACCGACTTCCTGGAGAAGACGCGCGGCGACGCCGCCCGGCCGCAGACGTTGCTGGGCGACCTGGTCCTGATCTCGAGCCCGCGGGTCGAGCCGGGCGGCCAGGTGCTGACTCGCTCGTTCCGCGCGGTCATCGTCGGCGTCGTCTCCCAGGAGGTGGCCGACGACGGCGACTTCGTGGTGCCGCTGCGGCAGGCCGCCGGCGCCCGCCAGTGGGCGGCGGCCGGCATCGGGAGCAGCCGGTTCCCGCAGACCAGCTCGCCGTACAGCGGCGCCGCGGTCCTCGCGTCGAGCCTGGCCGAGGTGCACGACGTGCGGGCGGAGATCTCGGTGCTGGGCTTCGCCACCAGCGCGCCCGAGCACCTGGTGGCCTCGGTCCAGCAGTACCTGGGCATCGTCAACATCGTGCTGGGCTCGATCGGCAGCGTGGCGCTGGCCGTCGCGCTGCTCAGCGTCGCCAACGCGCTGCTGGCCGCGCTCCACGAGCGCCGGCGCGAGATCGGGGTCGTGAAGGCGATCGGAGGCCGCGACCGCGACGTCCTGCGCTGGTTCCTGGTCGAGGCGCTCGGGGTCGGGCTGGCAGGAGGCGCGGCCGGGGCCGTGGCCGGCGTCGTGATCGCCGAGCTGGTGGGCCTGGCCGTGAACCGATACCTGGTGGCGCACGGCCTCGGCAGCCTGGACCTGATCGGGATTCCGGTGCTGATCCCGCTGCTGGGCTGGCTGGGGACCGGGATGCTGGCCGTGGCCGCCGGTAGCCTGCCCTCGCTGCACGCGGCCCGGCTGCCGGCCCGAGCGGCGGTGGTCGAGACATGAGCCGGTGATCGCCGTGCAGGACGAGGAGCTCGTGGCGCGCATCGCCGGCGGCGACCTGGCGGCCTTCGCGGCGATCTACGATCGCTACGCCCGGCGCATCCACGCCTGGTCCGCGCACGTGCTGGGAGCTCATGACGCGGAGGATGCGATGCAGGAGATCTTCCTCCGGCTCTGGCAGCACGCGGGCCAGTTCGACGGCGACCGGGGCTCCTTCACGAGCTGGTTCACCGCCGTAGCGCGCTACCACCTCCTCCACGTGCTGCGCCAGGAGGGCACGCGCCGGCGCCTGACCGCGGCCGCGGACATCGCCGACGTCCTGGCGGGCGCCACGTCGACTGCTCCAGGACCGGAGGAGACGGTGAGCCGGCGGGAGGACAGCGCTGCTCTGGTCCGGGCGCTGGCCCTGCTGCCGGACGAGCAGCGCCAGGCCGTGGTGCTGGCCTACTTCGCCGGCCTGAGCCAGTCCCAGATTGCCGAGCACCTGGCCCTGCCCCTCGGCACCGTGAAGAAGCGCATCCGTCTGGCCATGGGCAAGCTGCGCGACGCCCTCGTCCCGAGCCGGCCGGAGGCGGGCGCACCGCTCGAGGGTCCGCGCGGCGCTGCGAGGACCGCCACGTGATGGACCACGCCGAGCTGCGAGAACAGCTGGGCGCCTACGCCCTGGGCGCGCTGGACCCCGAGGACGCCGAGGCCGTGGCCGCCCACGTCGCGACCTGTCAGGAGTGCCGCGCCGAGCTGGCCGACCTGCGCCGAGTGGCCGACGGGCTTCCGACGGCCCTCGAGGCTGCCTCACCCCTCCGGCTGCACCCCTCCGTGAAGCGGCGTGTGGTGACGGCGGTCCAGACACCGCCCCGACGGCGTCATTTCCGCCCCGCACTGTGGCCGGCCGCAGCCGTGGCTGCGCTCCTCATGTTCATCGGGTCGACCGTCTATGCCGTGCGCCTCCAGCTCGAGGAGCAGGACCTGGCGGTGGCGGTGCGGGCGGAGACCCTCCACAAGCTGGGTGAGACGCTGAGCCAGCGCGACCAGCTGCGGGTGCTGGAGGTGCTGTCGTCGAACACGACGACCCAGCGCTCGCTGCGGCCTGTCGACCCCGGGCAGCCCGCGTTCCACGCCGCGTACGGCAAGCTGTGGACCCGGGGCGACGACGCCGACGTGGTGGTGATGGTCAACAGGCTGCCGCAGCCCGGGCCCGGCCAGCACTACGAGCTGTGGGTTACCTCCAACGGCCGGACCGTCGACTGCGGGCCCATGCACCTGGACAGCGAGGGCTTCGCCATGATGCTGTACCGCGCCGACCGGAATGGTCCGAGCTATCAGCGAGCGGTGGTGACCCTGGGCGGCACGCCCGTCCTGCAGTGGACCGGTTAGCGGCGACCGGTGCCGCCTGACCCGGCGAAGCGCAGGCGACGGTGCGGGTCGGACATGATTGACGTTCAGCGCGTCTGAGACCAAGGAAAGGAGCCCGCCGTGTTCGCAGCCTGGGGTCGTCTGGTGGTCCGGTGGCGATGGGCGATGCTCGCCATCTCCGGGACCGTGCTGGTGGTGTCCATCGTCGGCCTCCTGTCCGGCGGCACGCTGACCAGCGGCAACTCCGGCACGAGCGGCCTCGAGGCGGCTCGGGCCCAGACGCTGGTCAACCAGCAGTTCGGCGGGGGCAGGACGACCGGCGCGACGTTCCTCCTGATCTTCGCCAGCCCGGACCGCCCGGTCGGCGATCCGGCCTTCCGCGCCGCGGTCGAGTCGGCGCTGGCGCCGATCCAGGACGACCCCCGGGTCAGCGGCGTCCGTACGCCGTATGACGCGCCGTCCCCGGCCGCCGCCCAGGCCTTCACCTCCAGGGACGGCCACGAGGCGCTGGTGGAGGTTGAGCTGAAGAGCCACGGGACCCAGGCGGTGGCCGACTACGCGGCGCTCCGCCCCGAGGTGCGTGCAGTGGGCCTGACCGTGACCGGCACCGGCAACGTCCCGATCAACAACGCCTTCAACACCACGCTGGAGAGCGACCTGCAGCGCGCCGAGCGGGTGTCGCTGCCGCTGGCGCTGCTCCTGCTGCTGGTCATCTTCGGGAGCGTGGTGGCGGCGGCGCTGCCGCTGGGCGTCGGCGTGCTGACGATCGTCGCCGGGCTCGCCGGCACGTTCCTGCTGACCCGCGTGACCGACGTCTCCCAGTACGCGCTCAACGTCGTCACGCTGATCGGGCTCGGCGTCTCCATCGACTACTCGCTCTTCGTGGTCAGCCGGTACCGCGACGAGCTCCAGGCGGGCTCGAGCCGAGCCGAAGCCATGGCGAGGACGATGGCAACGGCCGGCCGGGCGATCACCTTCTCGGGCATGACGGTCGCCGTCGGCCTGTCGGCGATGCTGTTCTACCAGGGCACCTTCCTCGCCTCGATGGGCGCGGCGGGTGGCATCGCCATTGCCGCCGCGGTCTTCTACGGGCTGACCTTCCTGCCCGCCCTGCTGGCCATCCTCGGTCCCCGCGTCAACCTGCTGACGCTGCCGGTCGTGGGCCGACGCCCGGTCGCCGGCCGGGGCGTGTGGCACGGCCTGGCCACCTGGGTCATGCGCCGGCCGCTCCTGGCCCTCGTGCCCACGCTGGGCCTGCTCCTCGCCATGGGGACGCCCTTCCTCCACCTGCGGCTCGCGAACGGCAGCGTGGACGAGCTGCCGCTGCGACTGGAGGCGCGGCAGGGCTACGACAACCTGGTCAGCAGCTTCCCGGGCCAGGATCAGACCGACTTCACGGTGGTGCTGCGCTATCCGCGCGGCAGCCCGCTGACCGCGACACGGGTTGGCGACCAGTACGACCTGAGCCGGCGCATCGCCGCGATCCCCGGCGTGCTGCGCGTCAACAGCGCCTACGACGGCGGCGGCTCGCTGGGCCGCTCCGACTACCAGCGGCTGTACACGGGCGACCCGGCGAGGCTCCCCCCGGACGCCCGCCTGGCTCTGGACCAGACGGTCGGCAAGAACGTCGTCCTGATGACCGCGGTCAGCAACCAGCCGGCCTCCAGCGATGCGGCGCGGAGCATCCTGAAGTCCCTTCGCGGGGAGCGTGTGGGGGACGGGGGAGAGGTCCTGGTCACGGGCGAGACCGCCTTCGACGTGGACGTCATCAACTTCATCGTGGGCCGAACGCCGATCGCGGTCGGCTTCGTCGTCCTGGTCACGTACGTCGTGCTCTTCCTGCTGACCGGCTCGGTGGTGCTGCCGCTCAAGGCCGTCGTGCTCAACCTGCTCTCGATCTCGGCGTCGTTCGGCGCCCTGGTCTGGATCTTCCAGGACGGCCACCTGGCCACCCAGCTCGGGTTCACCCCGCAGTCGATCGACCCCAGCGTGCCCGTGATCCTGTTCGCCATCGTCTTCGGGATGTCGATGGACTACGAGGTGCTGCTGGTGAGCCGCATCCACGAGGAGTTCGTCCGCACGGGCGACAACACGCTCGCGGTCGCCGCCGGGCTGGAGCGCAGCGGCCGCCTGATCACCGGGGCCGCCGCGATCATGCTGGCGGTGTTCCTCGCCTTCGGTCTCGCCGAGGTGGTGCTGATCAAGTCGATCGGCCTCGGCCTCGCCATCGCCATCGCGCTCGACGCCACGATCGTCCGCGCGCTCCTCGTGCCCGCGGTGATGCGGGTCCTGGGCCCGGTGACCTGGTGGGCGCCACGGCGGCTGCGCCTCCTGCACCACAGGATCGGCCTGGCCGACTTCGGCCGCCGCGCCACCGAGGAGGCCGCCTGATAGAACGCCGTCCCCTCGCGGGGTCGGTCGCGCCCCTACGTGCCCAGGCTGCTGCCGTCCAGGGCCGTCACCGACGAGCCCTCGATTCGGCGCTGGAGGAGGTTCAGCTCGGCTGGATTGCTGGTGAGCTGCGACGCCTCCCGATCCTCATCGGCAGCCTCACCGAGTCGTCCGACCGCGCGGAGCATCTGGGCCCTGGCCGCGTGGAAGAGGTGGTACGAATCGAGGCGCCCGCCCATGGCATCCAGCGCCGCCAACCCCGCCTCGGGGCCATCCCGGTACTGCAGCGCGATCGTCCGGTTGAGGGCTGCGATCGGCGAGTCACTCACGCACAGCAGCTGGTCGTAGAGGCTCACGATCAGGTGCCAGTCGGTGTCCTCCCAGTGCCGGGAGGTCGCGTGGCAGGCGGCGATCGCCGCCTGCGCCTGGTAGAAGCCGGGCTGGCCCATCCGCAGCGCGCGGTTGAGGAGGGCGAGAGCCTCGTCGATCGCCGCCCGGTCCCAGAGCGATCGATCCTGGTCCTTCAGGAGGACGAGGTCGCCGACCGCGTCGAAGCGGGCCAGCCGCCGGGCCTGATGCAGCCGGATCAGCGCGAGCAGCCCGATCACCTCCGGCTCGTCGGGCAGCAGCTGCACGAGCAGGCTGGCGAGCCACTCCGCGTCGCCGGCGAGCTCGGCCCGCTGGGAGGCCGAGGGACCGGCCGACAGGTAGGCCTCGTTGAACAGGACGTAGACCGAGGTGAGGACCTCGCCAACCCGGCCCCTCACCTCGTCGCCCGACGGGATGGCGAACGGGATCTTCGCCTCCACGATCTTGCGCTTGGCGCGCACGATCCGCTTGGTCATTGTCGCCTCGGTCGTGAGGAACGCCTTCGCCAGCTGGGCAGTCGTCACCCCGAGGAGGGAGCGAAGCGTGAGTGCCACCTGCGCTTCGCGGGACAGCGTCGGATGGCAGCACATGAAGATGAGAACGAGGCGATCGTCGATGAGGCCGGGCTCCGGCTCCGGCCGGGTCTCCTCGATCCTGCCCAGGAGATGGAGCCGGTCGTGCTGGCGCGCCTCGCGGCGGAGCCGGTCGACCGCCCTGCGGCGCGCGGTCACGCGCAGCCATGCGCCTGGCTGCTCCGGCACACCGGATTCGGGCCAGTGTCGGACGGCCTCCAGGATCGCGTCCTGCACCGCCTCCTCGGCGAGGTCGAAGTCGCCCAGCTGGCGGGTGAGGCTGGCGACGAGGAGTCCGGACTCGCTGCGGACGTAGTGCGCCAGCGCTTCGGACGCGTCCGGCATCAGGTCGCCACGGGCCGCACCTCGATGCGGATCCCCACCCGGCTCGGCCAGGACCTCGCGATCTCCATGGCCTCGGCCGCGGAGTCGACATCGAGCAGCGCGAACCCGCCCACGGTCTCCTTGGCCTCGATGTAGGGCCCGTCGGTGACGATCGGCACCTGGCCGCGCCACGACACGGTGCTTGCCGTCCGCGGGGGAGCCAGCTGGGCACTGGCGATGACCTTCCCCCGGGCCCTCAGGTCGGCCCACCAGCCGATGAGAGAGTCGAACTCGCGCTCAGCATCGCTCAGCGCCTCCCACTCTTCGTCGGACTTGATGATCACCATCGCGTACTTCATCGGCCCTGACCTCGCTCGGTGGTCTGCCGAGGATAGCCCACCACATCGTCCCGGCTGCCTGGTGACAGCACCGGCCGGATCTCGACGTAGCCTCCGACCGGCCAGGAGCAGGCCATCGCGAATGCCTCGTCCAGGTCGGCCACGTCGATGATGGCGTAGCCCCCGACGGCCTCGGGCTCGGGGGTGAAGGGCCCGTCGTAGGGGTCCGCCCTGCCTCCGACGAAACGGACGGTGGTGGCGGTGAGCGGCGCGTTCAGTCGCACTCCTGCGAGTATCCTGCCCCAGAGCTGGTTGTGCCTCCACCAGGCGTCCAGCGCGTCCCTGGCTCGGGCGGCCTCGTCCGGAGGCAGGGTGTCGAGGGTGATCGGGTCGCCCCCGAAGGTCAGTACGTACAGCATCTCGCGCGGGCCCTTCTCATCGCTCCTGGTGAGATGACGTTCGGGCCGGGCCAAAAAGGACGCCTACTCTCGGCGGGGGACGACGAAGTCTCGCCGTACGACCTCCGCCAGGCTGGTGAGCGACGCTGTGGCATGATCCAGACCGGGCGCCTGCCCACTGAAGGCCTGGGGCCGGGTGTCCATGATCACGCCCGCTTGCATCTGCCTGGCGAGCGCGGGGTTCACGAGCCGCATCACACCCGCGCCTACGCGCATCGCGGTCAGCGGCACGTGGCCGACCCGACCCACCGACCCGGTCTCGGACTGGAAGACGCGGATGAACTCGGTCATGGTCAGGTTCTCCGGGCCGCCCACCTCGATCGTCCGGCCACGCAGGGCCGGATCCAGGATCGCGAGCTCCACGAACCGGGCGACGTCCATTACCGACACCCAGTTGATCGGGTTGCGACCGCGGCCGAACACCACCGCCCTGCCCTTCTCCAGGAGCGGCCGGCAGAGCACCTCGCACCACGTCTCCATGAACGCCGTAGGTCGGACGATCGTCCAGGCCAGGCCGCTGCTCTTCAGCATCAGCTCGGCGGCGTGCTTCATCCGCATGAGGTCCATGGGATGATCGGGCGCGGCATCCCGCACCGAGACGAGCACCAGGTGCTCGACCCCCGCTTCCCGCGCGGCCCGGATCAGGTTGCGGTTGCCGTCCCGGTCGACGGTGGCGGGGCTCGCGCCCCTGGGCCCGACGAAGCCGTGGATCGCCGAAACAACCGTCCGCACGCCCTCGACCGATCGCATCAGCGCCGCCGGCACGCGAACGTCGCCCTCGACGATCTCGACACCCGCGCCGAGCCGGCCGGCCCGGCTTCTTTCGCGGGTGAGCACGCGCACCCCGAGGCCGCGCTCTCGCAGGAGGCCAGCGACCCGCGTCCCGAGCCTCCCGGTGCCACCCGCGACGAGGATCATCCTGGCGCTCAGGGCGTCCCGGTGGGGGCGGGCGCGGCGCCCATCTGCATCAGGAACGAGGAGATGTCGACGACGTCCCAGTGCTCGGCCAGGCGACCGTCCCGGAGCAGGTGGACGTCCGCACCGCGGACCCTGACGGGCTTCATCGTCGGCGGGACGCCCATCCACTCACCCACGTGCGTGCCCGCGGTGTTCCACATGACCGCGACCCGGTCGCCGTCTACGAGCAGGTGCTCGATCGCGAACCGGGGATCGAACGCCGCGCGCAGCATGCTGACCCGCTGCTTCAGACCCTCGACGCCCTGGGCCTGGCCCGGGAAGGGGAAGTGCTCCACGTAGTCCGGGCAGGCCAGTTCGTCGAAGAGCTCGAGCCGCCCCTCGTTCAACACCTCCAGATAGATGCGCTCGACCGTCCGCCTGTTCTGCTGCTCCCTTTCTGACATGTCGATCTCCTCCGCTCCTGAGAGGGCTGCTACGATGCCGTCCTGGCTGGCGCCCGCCCCGATGATGGCGCCGGCCGGGCCCGGGCACCATGAGACGAACCCACCGTTCCGGTCACCGAACAGGCCACATCGATGCCGGCACCGGGGGGCGTGCCCACGGAGATGGACGCTGACGACAGGCTGGGCCCATGGCTCAGGCGGCTGCGCCATGCGACCGCGCTGACCCAGGAGGAGCTGGCGGAGCGGGCCGGCATCAGCGCCCGAACGGTCAGCGACGTCGAGCGAGGCCTGCGGACGGTCGTCCATCAGGACACGGCTCTGCGTCTCGCGTCCGCGCTGGAGCTGACCGGAGAGCGGCGACGCGCCTTCGAGGCGCTCGCGCGCGGGCGCGAACCGCGTCAGTCGGCGGAGCCGGCCGTGGGCCGTCTGCCGCAGGTGCCGACGGCCCTGCTCGGCCGGTCACGCGAGGTGGCGGCCGTCTGCGCCGCGCTGGAGGTGCGCGACGTCCGGCTGCTGACGCTGACCGGGCCGGGCGGCATTGGCAAGACCCGCCTGGCGGTCGAGGCCGCCCGGCGGGCCCAGCGATCGTTCCCGGACGGCATCTTCTTCGTCTCCCTGGGCGAGGTGACGGACGCCGCTCTCGTGGGGCCCGAGGTGGCGAAGGCGATCGGCGTGGTGACCACGGACGCAAACCTCCAGGCGCTCATGACGAGACGCCTCAAGGACCAGAGGTCCCTGATCGTGCTGGACACCTTCGAGCACCTCGCGGCGGCCACGCCGCTCGTGTACGCGCTCATGCTCGGGGCGCCGAAGACGACCTTCCTCGTGACCAGCCGCAGTGCCCTGCGGGTGCGTGGCGAGCACCAGTTCCCGGTGCCGCCGCTGGAGCTGCCTCCCGAGGGGGCCGACCTATCTCTCGAGCAGGTCGTGCGCTGGCCGGCGACCGCGCTCTTCTGGGACCGCGCGCTGGCCGTGAGGCCGGACCTTCAGCTCGACGCCGGCACGGCGCGGCTCGTCGTCGACGTCTGCCGCCAGGTGGACGGACTCCCGCTCGCCATCGAGCTGGCGGCAGCCCGCGTCGGGCACCTGCCGCTGCAGGCGATGCGAGATCAGCTGCAGCATCGGCTCCGGCTGCTGGTCGGCGGTCCCCTGGACCTGCCGCATCGCCAGCGGGCGATCCAGGACGCGGTCGCATGGAGCCACGACCTGCTCGGGCCGCGAGAGGCGACGCTCTTCCGGCGACTGTCGGTGTTCTCGGGTGGCTGGAGTCTTCGGGCCGCAGCCGAGGTGTGCTGGCCCGACGATGACGTGGGGGACGCGCTGGAGGGGGTCAGCGCGCTGGTCGACCAGAGCCTCGTCCTCCTCGACCGCGACCACCCCGACGGGCGCTACGGGATGCTCCATGTCGTCCGCGACTACGCGGCACAGCGGCTGCTGGAGGCTGGCGAGGCGGACGCCGTCGCCCGACGCCATGCACTCCACTACCTCGGCCTGGCGGAGGAGGCCGAGCCCAACCTCGTGCGCGCCGGCCATGCGGACTGGTTCCGCAGACTTGATATCGAGCGGGGCAACCTGCGCGGCGCGCTGGCGTGGACCATGGAGCGCGGCGAGGCCGTGCTGGCGCTGCGGTACACCGTGGCCCTGTGGCGCTACTGGCGGCAGTTCGGCAAGGTCGTCGAGGGCCGGCGCTGGACGGACGCGGCGCTGCGCGTGCCCGGGGAGGCGCCCGTCTCGCTCCGGGCCAAGGCGCTCTGGGCTGCCGGCGCCCTGGCGTATCCGCAGAGCGACGACGGACGACTGGCGGAACTGACCCGCGAAGCTATCGACATCGCCCGCCGCAGCGAGGACCCGATGGACCTGCGCAACGCCCTCACGATGCAGGGTTTCGTGGCGCAGCGCGAGGGTCGCCACCACGACGCCCGCAGCGCTTTCCAGCGATGTGTCGCCATCTGCCGGCGCCTTGGCCCGAGCTGGCACCTCGCCACCTCCTACCTCAACCTGGGCACGTCGCTTCTCGTCGCTGGGCATGTCGAGCAGGCCGACGCCGCTTTCGAACAGGGGCTCGGCCTGTATCGGCAATTCGGCGACGAGAACTTCGCCGCCCGGATGCTCAATCAACGTGCGCAGTGCGCCCTGGCTCGCAACGACGTCGAACGAGCCGGCAGCCTCGCCCGGGAGGCGCTCGCCACGTTCGCCGAGCACTCGGAGCGACAGGGCGTCGCGGAGAGCCTGGAGACCCTGGCCGCAGTGGCCGCCGTGCGATCGGACGCCGACCTCGCCGCCACGCTCGCCGGCGCCGTCGACGCGATCAGGGAGGCGAACGGCCTGCGCCCCCTGCCCGACGTGGTCATCAACGGCCGGTACCTGGATGCCGCCGCGAGGGCCGCGGGGCAGGAGCGCTGGCGGCCCATGTGGGAGGCCGGACGTCTCCTGACCCCCGAGGCCGCCGTCTCACGTGCCCTCGAGCGCTGAACGGATCGGCCAGCCGGTGTCCGTCGGGTCGGCCGGCCGATCCACGCGGACGCGCTCCTGCGTGCCGGCGGTCAGGTGCGCCGGAACCGAGCCACGTACTGCCAGGCGATTCCGCGCCGCTCCTCCAGGGCGAAGCCATGACCCTCCACCAGCGCGCGCAGCGGGTGGAACGCGATGAAGTCGCTGTCTCGACGCGTCTCGGCAACCGTCAGTCGTCCCCCGGGCCGCAGGACTCGTCGTATCTCGTCGAGGCAGCCAGCCGTGTCGGGCACCTCGCCCAGCATCGTGGCGCAGATGACCGCGTCGAAGGTCGCGGTCGCAAGCGGGAGCGCAGACGCGTCGGCTCGCACGCAGCCAGCGTTGCTCCCGGCCGGCAGCCGGCCGCGCGCTGTGCGGAGCATGCCGATCTGGAGGTCGACGAGCACGAGCTGTCCGATCGGCGCGGCCCTCGCCAGGAACGGGCTGAAGAAGCCCGGCCCACAGCCGACCTCGAGCACGCGCGAATCAGGCTCGAGCATCATCGTCGCGACCGTCCGGCTCGGAGACTGCACGAACCGACGCAGGGGGTTGAGGAGCGACTGGGCGCGGTCCGCCGGGAACACGCGCCCTCGCCCGACGCCGAATTTGCGCTTCTCAGTCAATCGCGTCCGCCGGTCCCGAGTCGTGGAGAAGGCCGTCCACACGACTGGTATAGTTCATTACAGAGGGAATGTAGCGCTTTGCAATGACGACGTCGCTACCCCAGCGCTCATGAGTCGCAGCGAGCCGCGCGAGCCGCTTCGGTTCCTGGTCTTCTCCGCGTCGCTGCGAGCGGCGTCGTTCAACACCGTGCTGGCCCGCCTGGCTGCCGCCCACATCGAGTCCAGGGGCGGCAGGGTCGACCTCGCGGCGATGCAGGACTTCGACTCACCCTCGTACGACGCGGATGTCCAGGCCGAGCGCGGCTTCCCACGCCAGGCCGACGAGTTCCGCGAGAGGCTCGAACAGGCAGATGCATTCGTGATCTCCTCGCCCGAGTACAACGGGTCGATCCCGGGCGTTCTGAAGAACGCAATCGACTGGGTGTCGCGCTACCAGCCGCAGCCCTTCAACGAGCGGCATGGGCTCCTCCTCTCCGCGTCGCCGTCGATGGTCGGCGGGAATCGCGGCCTCTGGGCGCTGCGGGTGCCGCTCGAGCACCTCGGCGCCCGGATCTACCCGGACATGTTCTCCCTCGCCCAGGCTCACCACGCCCTGGACGGCGATGGTCGCATAGCGGACAGCAGCCTCCGGGATCGCTTCGAGACGAACATCGTCAACTTCATGGACCAGGTGGAGGCTTCCACGAACTACCCGTGCATCAAACGGGCGTGGGTCGAGTACCTGGGCGAGCATCCGGATCCCGCCACCGACCGCGTGCAGCTGCCGCGGCTGCGCTCGAGGTGACCACGGGTCAATCGCTCAACGGACCACCTTCGCGGCGGCGGTCGCGCCGATCAGAGTCCGCGCGACCGCCCGACCGGACGCGCCGCTGACACCGGCGCCGGGCCAGCTCGCGGCGCCGATCAGCCACGCACCCGGCAGGGCCGTCCGATAGCCGCCGGCGTGGGCGGCGATCGGCCGCTGGGTCAACGCCTGGCCGAGCGAGTTGTCGCCCGCGGCGTGATCGCCGGGGCCGGCGTTCGGGTTTCCCCTGGCCAGGTCAGCGGGCGTGGTCAGGTGGCGTTCCACCACGAGCCCGGTCAGGCCGGGGACGTGCAGCTCCGCTTCGGCGAGGATGCGATCGGCGAAGGCCTCTGTGGTGGCCGGATCCCACCCGCCGGCGCCGTAGCGCGTCCCGCCTGCGTCCCCCCTCGGGGTGTGCGGGACGTCGAGCACCTGCAGGCGCACGACGGCCCGCCCGCGAGGCGCCCGAGCGGGGTCGACGGCGGTCGGCTCGTGCCACGAGATCGACGGGTGCTCCGGCAGCAGCCCAGCCTCCGCCTGGCGCACCGAGGTCACGAGGACGTCGAGGCCGCGGCCGAGCTGGATGCAGCCGCCGGCATCGAGCCGGGGGTCCCGGAAGCGGGGCCGCGCCGACAGCGCGAGGTTCACCTGGAAGCAGCCTCGCCGGTAGCGGTAGCTGGCTGCCTGCGCCCGAACGCCTGGGGGGATGCCGGGCGTGTGGCGCAGCAATCGCCCGTACAGCTGGTCGGGGGTGGTCGAGGCGATGACCGCCTCGCGAGCGTCGACGATGGACCCGGCGGCGGTGCGCACGCCGGTGGCACGTCCATCCCGCACGAGGATCTCGTCGACGTCCGTGCTGCACAGCACATGGCCACCGCGCTCGGTGACGAGGCCGACTAGCGCGTCGGCGAGGCGGCCGCTGCCTCCGACCGGGGTCGGAACGCCGGCGGCCAGTGCGGCCAGGGCGAAGGCGGCCCACAGGGCGCTCGCGGGCGCCTCGGGGCCGGCACCGACGTGCAGCGGCCAGGATGCCACGAGCGATCGGAGCTCCTCGCTGTCGAACGTGCTGCATGCCAGGTCGACAGCGCTGGCGGCGAGCAGCTGGCCGAACGGGAGGGCGCTGTCGCGGCTGTCGCGGTGCAGGCCCGCCAGCGTCGCCTGGGCCTCGGGGCTGTCCAGGCCGTCGCCCACCAGGCCCACGAGTGCCCGGAGATGGGGGCCGGCCGTCGCGAAGAGGGCCCGCCATCGGGCGGTCTCGCCGAGCCGCTCGAGCTCACCAGCGAGCCCCTCGGGGTCCACAGGAAGCACGGCCGTGCGACCGTCGGCCAGCGAGGAGGCCATGGCCACCGGCGCAGTGACGTACTCGAGTCCGTGGCGGCGCAGGCCCGGCCCCAGCTCGGCCCAGGCCGGACCACCGACGAAGAAGGGATGCAGCGCCGACCAGCGATCGTGGTGGAAGCCGGGCGCGCCGACCTCGGCCGTCTGCACCCAGCCCCCCGGCCGTGCCATCTGCTCCAGCAGGCACACGCTGCGCCCGGCCTGGAGCAGGTACGCGGCCGCGACGAGGGCATTGTGGCCGGCGCCTACGAAGACGACGTCGGCCTGCCTTGAGGGATCGTTCACATAACTGACCCTGCCCGTCTCGGCCCTTCGTTCACCAACCGAGCGACCTCGCTCGTACGGTCCGAACTCTGACGGGATGGCCGGCGAGCGTCATCTCGCATGGAACATAGACAGGCTCCTACACGTGCCAGGGCGCGGGACCCATCAGGACCCGTCCGCCCCATATCGTGGCCGACCGGCAGGGACGCGGCAGCGCGCCGAGGACGCAGACAGGGGGCCGGCGGCGCCGACGCCGGCCCCCTGTCTCAGGGTGGTTCGTGGCCGGCCGCCAGCGGGCGATCAGCCCGCGGTGGCCGCTTCGGCCTCCTTCGCCTCCACGAGCTCACCCTCGATGTTGATCTTGACCTCGTTGCTCACGATGAACTTGCCGTCGAGCATCATCTCGAACCGCATCCCGAAGTCCTTCCGGTTGATCGTGGTCTCTGCCGCGTACCCGATCCGGTGACCCATCATGTTCGGATCGTTGAACTCGCCGTACTTGACCACGTCGAGCGTCACCGGCCTGGTGTTGCCCTTGATGGTGAGATCGCCGGTCAGGAGGTAGCGGTCGGGCCCGGCGGACTCCACCCTGGTGCTCTTGAAGGTGATCGTCGGGTACTGGTCGACCTCCAGGAAGTTGGACGACCGCAGGTCGTTGTCGCGCTGCTCGTTGTGGGTGCGGATGCTCGCCGTGTTGATCGTGGCCTCGATGGTCGAGCGCTCGGGCTGGTCCGGGTCGACGTCACCGGTCACCGAGACCTCGGCGAAGTGACCGCGGACGGTCATCATGCCAAGGTGCTTGGCGGAGAACTCTACCTGGGTATGGAACGGGTCGAACTTCCAGACGCCCATCGGGAACAACCTCCGCTCAGGAATGTGGGAGGGGGCTCCTTCCCCCAACCGATTGATACTGCGATTATTTATACTCAAACCGGTTTGGTCCTGCATCATTCCACCCCGTGACGTGAGCGAGACCTTCGTCCCCGGCCTTCGCTACCGGTCCCACGCCCACCAGCTCTGGGCGCTGGTGGTCGAGTCGTTCAGCGAGTGGGAGAGACGGATGGACGACGCCTCGGCCGCGGCGGGGCTGTCGCCGGTGTCGGCCTGGGCGCTCGTCCAGCTCGACCCGGAGCGCCCGATTTCCCAGAAGGAGCTGGCGGCGCGCCTCCACTGCAACCCGTCCACCGTGGTCAACCCGACCGATCGTCTCGAAGAGCGGGGACTGGTGGTCCGCCGGCCCAACCCGGCCGACCGCCGGGTGAACGTGCTGGTCGTCACGCCGAGCGGGAGGCGGGTGCGGGACGAGCTGATCGACCGCCTCTTCGAGCCGCCCGAGGCCTTCCGCCGGCTGCCGGCCGGGGAGGGAGAGCGTCTACGCGACGTCATGCTGGCCGCGATCACCGGGACCTGGCCGCCGGCCACCGGGCCGCAGCCCGGCGGCGGCGGCGGCGCGCCGTGAGGCGTCGACCCCACGGTGCCTCATGGGCCTTGTCGATTTCGCGGGGCGCCCGTTCGTTTCAGAGACGGGCCCGGCGAAGACGCCGGCCACTCGAACGCACGGAGGAGACGACGATGCCCAACTACCTGCTGGCGTATCACGGGGGCGGCATGCCCGAGACGGACGAGGCTCGCGCCCAGGTCATGGCGGCCTGGGGCAAGTGGTTCGGAGAGCTCGGCTCGTCGCTGATCGACGGCGGCAACCCCGTCGGCCGCGCCCGGACGGTCAACGGCGGCGGCACGGTGGCCGACGGCGGTGGCGCCAATCCGGTGACCGGCTACAGCCTGATCAAGGCCGACAGCCTGGACGCTGCGGTCGCGCTGGCCAGGGGCTGCCCGATCGTGCAGGACTCAGCCCACCCGGGCAGCATCGAGGTCTGCGAGACGTTCGACGCGATGTAGCCGCGGCGGCCCTGGGCGGCGCGGGCGCCGCCCGGGGCCGTCCGCGACCGGCGCTCCCCAGCGCCTCATGACGCTGGTGAGGCCCTCCGACACCGCGACGTAAGTCGGATTCCGCCACGCGAGCGGACGTGCCTCTTCGAGTCGCGTGTCGTCGGTGGAATCCGGCTGAGTGGACCACGGCACTGAAGCGTGAGGGGTCATGATGGGGTCCCTCCCCCGCAAGGGGGAGGGACGTTCTCTGCCCCTCACGCTACACCGGCGACAGATCTCCACGGCGCGGGCGCCGCCCGGGGCCGTCCGCGACCGGCGCTCGCGCTGTGCCGCCCCGGCATGGATGCGGACCGCCGATCCGAAGCCGCGCGGCGCCAGCCGCGATAGCTTCCAACTTTGCGCTCATCCAGCGGGCCCTGGGACCGCCCTCAACCGTTCAACGAGCGGATGGCGACGAGATCGAGAGCAGACGCAGCCCCCCTGGCCTTGCGTGAACTCCCCCCCATCCATCCCCGACAATCCCGAACAATCCCCAGGGACCCTGGAGAGGCGAACCGATGACCCGATCCACCCTCGCTGCGCTGCTGACGCTGGCCCTCTGCTCCTGCTCGGGCGGGACCCTCGTCGGCCCGCTGCCGGCGTCCCCCGGCGGGGGCACGGCCGCGCCGCCGGCCACGGGCCCGGCGGACCTCGCCAGCCTTCCGGCCCACTGCACGGCGCGGGGTTCTGGGCTCCAGGTGCTGCCGGACCCGGCCTGCACGCCGGGGGCCATCGACCCGCGCGTGACGCAGGACGACCTGGGGACCACGGTCTGCCGCAGCGGATACACGAGGACAGTCCGCCCGCCCACGAGCTACACCGAGCCGCTGAAGCGCGAGCTGATGCTGCGGTACGGAGACACCGGGCCGCTCGGCGCGTACGAGCTCGACCACCTGATCTCGCTGGAGCTGGGCGGCAACCCCACCTCGGTGGCCAATCTGTGGCCGGAGCCGGGAGCCAGCCCCAACCCCAAGGACCAGGTCGAGCTGGCGGCCAACAGGGCGGTCTGCTCGGGGCGCATGACCCTGGCCGACGCCCAGCGCGCCATCGCGACGGACTGGGTCCAGCTGGGCAGGCGGCTCGGCGCGACCTGATGGCCGGCCGGCCCGACGATCGCGGTCTCCCGACCGTGACCCGCCGCTGACGAACGGACACCACGCCCAGGAGGAGGAAGACGATGCAGTCGCGATCGAACGGGTCCGGGTCGAGCCCGGGCGTGACGACCGGTACGCCGGCGGACGGCGCCTCGACCCGGAGGGTGCCCCCGCCTGAGATCGACGTCGTCGCGAGCCGTGACCTGGGCGCGGTGCTGCGGGAGGTCGTCGCCGAGCGTCTCCGACAGGACCGGCGCTGGGGCAGGCAGAACCAGCC
>DATFRD010000204.1:0-3620 GCA_035263645.1 Candidatus Dormiibacterota bacterium
CAGCGTTAACCCTGAGCCAGGATCAAACTCTCCGTCCAAAGACCGGGACCCAAGGCCTCTCCGGCCCTGAGCCTCATGGACTCATCGAGTCTTTCCCACTCTTCAGTTGTCAAGGTGCTGGACCGCCCATCGCCGGGGCCCGCGTCGACCACCGGCCTGGATGGGCCTACGATTTATACCACATCTCGCCGGGCGTTAATCCATGCCCTGGCGCCCCGCCTCCCTCGCGGGGGAGGCCGGGTGGGGGCCGCCCGATTCAGACGCCCCGCAGCCCCCGCCGGCACTCCCACCCCACGAAGCCTTCGACGGGGCCGAGCCACCTCCCGCGAGGGGGAGGGACGCCGCCCGCCGGGGGTCGGAGACCCTAGTCGTCCCCGAAGTGGACCTGCCCGCGAATCTCGCCGGCCGGGAAGTTCGTCGAGTGGACGTTGACGTAGGCATCCCCGCTGCGGAGGATGCGGAGGGCGCTCGTGAAGCTCCTGGCCGGCACGTTCTGTGCTGGGACCCCCACGAAGTCGGCGGCCGTGAGCGTCCTGGTGACCGCGGTCCCGTTCTGCGGGCAGGCCGGGGTGCCGGCGGGCCCGTTGCCCAGGTTGCTGCACAGGAACAGGAAGACGCCGCCGTTCACCCCGCGCTCCGCGAAGTGGATGTGCGACTGGGTCACCGCGCTGGACAGGCCGGAGAACTGCACCGTGTAGGTCAGGCTGTTCCCCTGGACCGTGGCGTGGAACGTTCCCGTCCCGTTGCTCAGGATCGGGGCCACCTCGTTGAAGCCGACCATCCGGGCCGTGAAGGTGGTGGCACCCTCGTCGGCGGAAGCGACGGTCGCAGAGAGACCGATCGCCGCCAGGACGGCCAGCAGCCGGATCGCCCAGGTTCGTGTCATGCAACTCCTCCCTTCAGTGAGTCGACACGCGAGGAAGGGGTCGTCGTTCAGCCCTGCGCTGCTTCGGTCCGTCCCCCCTCCGGAAAGCAGGCCGGCCGTACCCCCCTGGCCAGCCAAGCCGTGATGGTGAGACCGGACCGCAGCCTTGTCAAATGACCAGCGCGCTGGCGCTTGCAGCCTAAGTGTCGACGTTCGCGTCTCGCACGTGACGCGCGCCCCGGCGAGCCTGGCCGGTCGCCAGCACGCTGGTAGCTGCCGCCCGTCCTGTCAGTGTGGGTGCCTCACCCAGCGCTGTCGTGCTAGCACGAGCCGACCCGCGCCTCGCTGGCCTCCCAGAGCCGGCGCGCGGACTCCATGTCCCGCGCCGCTGGCGACGGGGTCGTGAGCTTCCTGTCGAAGTAGTAGCCGCCGGCCGTCACCTCCGGCGACTCCGCCAGCCAGACCAGGGTCTCGGCCCCCCGCTCGGGGCTGCGCACGAACGGCCCGATCAGCGTCATGCCGAGATTCATCAGGGGGCCGTTGTTGCGGTTGAAGTTCGTGCGGACGACGCCAGGGTGGAAGCAGGCGGCGGTCACCCCGGTTCCCTCGAGCCGCCGCGCCAGCTCCGCCGTGAAGAGGATGTTGGCCAGCTTCGACTCCCCGTACCGCGCAAAGCCGAGGCTGGCGGGGGAGCGGGCGCCGTCGAGGTCGTCGAGCCGAAGCCGGGCTCCCCGGTGGGCGTCGGACGCCGTGGTGATGACGCGCGCCGGCGCGCTGGCCTTGAGTTGGTCGAGCAGGAGGTTCGTGAGGAGGAACGGCGCCAGGTGATTGAGCGCCCACGTCATCTCGACCCCGTCCGCGGTCAGCCGCCGCGCGCTGAACACCGCGCCCGCGTTGTTGACCAGGACGTCGAGCCGCGGCCACCGGCGCAGGATCTCGGCGGCGAGCCCGCGGACCGAGGTCTGCACCGCCAGGTCGGCGAGGAGCACGTCAACCGGCGCACCCCCTCCGGACGCGCTGATGCTGGCAGCCGCCGCGCTTGCCCTGCCCTCGTCACGGGCGACGATGGCCAGCCGCGCCCCGCGCGCCGCCAGCGCCCGCGCGGCGGCCAGCCCGATGCCGCTGGTCGCGCCGGTGATGACGAACTGCTTGCCACGGACGCCCGACCACTCCGCCATCGCTCGGCCTATGGTAGCCGGGGTCGGTCAGGCTGCCCCGCCCCGCTCGGCCAGCGGCTCCGGACCGGGCGCCGGCTCGCCCTGGCCGGCCGGTCGCCACCGGAAGCTGGGCCGGCGCCAGCCGCGCAGGAGCCAGACGGTGCCGAGGACGCCGAGCAGCGCGAGGACGAGCTCCGCCGTCATGGTCGCCTGCCACGCTTCCAGCGCCGGTCCCCAGGAACTTGCCGGCCCGCCGTCCAGGACCGCCAGCTGAAGGGCTCGGCCCAGGCGCATCGGCGGCACCGACGGGTTCTGGAGAACCTCCAGGATCGCGGTGACCGGGTTGAACAGCAGCAGCGGGTACTGCTCCAGCGTGGGGCCCGACCGGGGCTGGCGGGTGGCCAGGAGCGCCGTGAGCACCACCCCGACCACGCCGCTGCCAGCCGTGCCGGCGAACGTGAGGCCATACGCGAACACGGTCGAGACGAGCGTCCGCCCGGTGACCGTGCTGAGGAAGAGCGACACCGCGCCGATGGCGAGCGCGGTGGTCACCGTGACGAGCTGGACGACCAGGAACTGCTGGAGGTCGACGCCACCGAAGAGGAAGACGGTCGCGAACACCGGCAGGCCGACCACGACGAGCAGGATGACGAAGGCGACGGATGCGACGAGCTTCCCCCAGGCGATAGCGAACGACGTCATGCAGCTCACCAGGAGCACGTCCAGCGTCTGCCGCTCACGTTCACCGCTGATCGCCCCGGCCGCCACGCCCGGCCCGAACAGGCAGACGAGAGCCAGCTGGACCACCGCCAGGGCGGTGAAGACGGCCTTCCCCACCTGGGCCAGGCCCCACAGCCGCTGGGTGGTCTGCAGCTGGAGGGCCAGCACGAGCCAGGCGAACAGCCCGAGCATCCCAAGGTAGAGCGCCATGACGGCCGGGGCCCGCCAGGAACGCATGCGCGAGAGCCCGTCCTTGACGATGAGCGGGTTCCGGACCAGCCTCCTGAGACGCCTCGCCCAGGCCGTCATGCGTCCGCCTCGGGCTCCGAGCCGGACCCGGTCAGGCGCATGAACACGTCGGTGAGGCTCTCCGGGACCGGGGCGAACGAGTCCACGTCGTAGCCGGCCTGGACGAGGTCGCGCAGCATCAGGTGGTTCGGGAAGCCGTCCTCGACGGCCACCTCGAGGGCATCCTCGACGAGCTCGACGCCGGCCACGCCGCTTCGCTGCTCGACCAGGCGCTGGGCCGACCGCAGCGTCGCCTCGCCGGCGGCCAGGATCACGACCCGGATCCGGCGGCCGGACCGGACGCGTCTCAGCACGTCCGCCTTCGGCCCGACCTCCACCATGTGGCCCCGGTCGATGACGCCGATCCAGGTGCACAGCTCCTCGACCTCTGGCACGATGTGGCTGGAGACGAGGATCGTCTTGCCCATCCCGCGGAGCTCCCGGATGAGCTCGCGCATCTCCACGCGCGCCCGCGGATCCAGCCCAGAGGCCGGCTCGTCCAGCAGGAGCACCTTGGGGTCGTGGACGAGCGCCCGCGCCAGGCAGAGCCGCTGCTTCATGCCGCGGCTCAGCGTGTCCACCTGGTCGCC
>DATFRD010000205.1:0-3384 GCA_035263645.1 Candidatus Dormiibacterota bacterium
TGATGGAGCTGATCCAGTACGCCCCCGCCACGGAGACCGTCCGCCAGCGGCCGCTGGTCGTGGTCCCGCCCCAGATCAACAAGTTCTACGTGCTCGACCTGGCTCCCGGCCGGAGCTTTCTGGAGCACGCGGTCGCCCAGGGGGTCGCGGCCTTCACGATCAGCTGGCGTCAGCCCGGCCCCGGTCACCGCGACTGGGGCCTGGACACCTACGTGTGCGCGGCCCGGAAGGCCGCCGAGGTGGCCTGCGAGATCACCGGCAGCGAAGACTGCAACGTGCTCGGGGTGTGCGCGGGCGGGATCATCGTCGCGCTGCTGCTCGGCCACCTCGCCGCCAGGGAGGATCCGAGGGTCCATTCGGCGACCTTCGGCGTCACCATGCTGGACACCGGCACCGGCTCGCTGATCGGGGAGCTGGCGTCCGACCGGTCGGTCGCCGCGGCTGCCTGGCGGTCCCGGCGGCGCGGATACCTGGACGGCAGGGACATGGCGCGGGTCTTCGCCTGGATGCGGCCCAACGACCTGGTCTGGAACTACTGGGTCAACAACTACCTGGTCGGCAACGACCCGCCGGCCTTCGACGTCCTCTACTGGAACAGCGATACGACGAGGCTGCCGGCCGCGCTCCATGCCGAGTACCTGGACCTCTTCCAGCGCAACCCGCTGGTCGGCGCCGACGAGATCAGCGTCCTGGGGACCCCGATCGACCTGCGCCGCGTGCGCTGCGACTGCTACGTGATGGCCGGGGCGACCGACCACATCGTGCCCTGGCAGGCCTGCTACCGCATCCCGCAGCTCGTCGGCGGGAAGGCCGAGTTCGTCCTGAGCTCCAGCGGGCACGTGCAGAGCATCGTCAACCCGCCCGGGAACCGAAAGGCGAGCTACCGCACCAGCCCACGCCGGCCGCGGGACCCCGAGGCCTGGCTGGCGGGCGCCGAGCAGCACGCCGGCAGCTGGTGGACGCACTGGGCCCGATGGGTGGGCGGCCGGTCGGGCGAACACCGGCCCGCTCCGGCCGCGCTCGGCAGCAGCTCGCACCCGGCTCGCGAGCGGGCGCCCGGCCGCTACGTGCTCGAACGGTGACCGGCGACGCCGTCAGCTTCGTCGACGTCCGCGGGCTTCGGATCAGGGTCAGCGACCGGGGTCGTGGAGCGCGGCCGCTGCTCCTGGTGCCCGGCATCGGGACCAGCCTGGAGATCTGGCCGCCGCTGCTGGAGGCGCTGGGCAGCCAGCGCACGCTGGCCTTCGACCCACCGGGGACGGGCATGTCGTCCCTGCCCGAGCTCCCGCTCCGCCTGCCCCGGCTGGCCCGGCTCGTGATCGACCTGCTCGACGCGCTCGGCCACGAGCAGGTCGACCTCCTGGGCGTCTCCTGGGGCGGCGCGCTGGCCCAGCAGATCGCCCACCAGGCTCCACGCCGGGTCCGCAGGCTGGTGCTGGCGGCCACCTCCTGCGGGCTGGGCTCGGTGCCCGGGCGTCCTCTGGCCCTGGCGGCCATGGCCAACCCGCTCCGCTTCCATTCGCGCTCGTTCTTCGAGCTGATGGCTCCGCACGCCTACGGAGGTGCCTCCCGGCGAAGCCGACTCCAGCGGAGCGACGAGGCCGGGCTCTGGCTGCGCCGGCCGCCCAGCCTGCGCGGCTACGCCTACCAGCTCATCGCGGTCGCCGGCTGGTCGAGCCTGCCGTGGCTGCACCGGCTCCCCCAGCCGACGCTGGTCATGGCCGGGGCGGAGGACCCCCTGGTCCCGCTCCGCAACGCCGGCATCCTCACCGGCCGCATCCCCCGGGCCACCGTGCACGTGGTGGAGGGCGGCGGCCACCTGTTCCTGCTCAACCACACGGCGGAATCGGCGGCGGCGATCCTGGAGTTCCTGCGCCGGCCGGCCGACCCGCTGGAGACCGCCGGCACGAGCTGGCGCTCGCGGGCTGCCCGCGTCGCCTGGCGGCTGTCCTCCCGCCCGCGGCCGACCCCTACCCGCCCTCGCGGGCCCCGGGGAAGCTGATCGCACCCTTCGGACACATGAAGGTGAGCACCTCGGCGGCGTCCAGCCCGGCCCTCACCGAGGGGTCCGCCTGGGCGAGCTGCAGGGTCACCTCGCGCGACGTGCGGAAGAACCCGAGGCCGGTCAGCGTCTGCTGCGCGAACCCCTCGGCGGTCGCGCCCGCGGCCAGCAGGGAGCCCGCCGACTGCAGACCGAAGAGGTACCGGACGTGCTCGGCCTGGAGCCGGCGGACCGCGCCGTCGTCAAGCTCGGCAGCCCGGCTCCCCGGCCGGAGCAGGAGCAGCGCGAACGTGTCCAGCTCGAACGAGACGGACGGAGGCCCCGGAGGCGGTGACGCCGCCGGCGCCGCCTGCGCGGTCTCCCCGGGGTCGCTCTCCCGCGTGCCGCGCTCGTAGGACTGGACCTGCTCGGCATGGCCGCGCAGGTGCACCGCAGCCGGCGCCATCACGAGCCGCTCCAACGGCACCGGACCGTCCACGAGGACGCGGTCGCCGTCCATGATGAAGGCCGGGACCTCGGTCCGGGCATGGTCGGGTCCGATCCGTTCGACCGTCGCCGCCAGCTCCTCGCCGCCGAGGCGCACGCCCTCCACGAGGGCGTCCCAGCTTCCGGCGGCGCTCACGACGGCCTCGAGGTAGGGCGCAGACTGGCTGGCGCGGTTGTCGAACCGGGGCTGGCCGCCCGCGAGCACCCGGGCCGCCGCCTCGGCGATCAGCCGGTCGCCGACGATCAGGTGCGCCAGCACCAGCTCGGGGCTCCACTGGCCGTCGGGGGCGACGGCGCCACGTCGATAGCGGGCGACGTCGAGGAACTCCGCGTAGGCAGCCCTCAGCGCGGATGCGTCCATCTTCTGCTCCTCCTCGATGTGCGAGCGGGCGCCTCAGCGGGTCGGCCCGTGCCGTCACGCTAGCGGCGGGCGGCCGCTTCTCGCATCGGGGCCGCACCCCCAGCTTTCCGGGAGCGCACCCTCACCCTGGCGCAGCCAGGTTGCCCTCCGCCTTCAGCCGGCGGTCCCGGGCGGTGACGGCTCGGCCGAGAGCAGGTCATCGCTCCAGCCCAGACGAGCCGCACACGCGTCGTAGGTGCTGGTCAGGAAGTCGAGAGCGGCGCCCGCGGGGTCCGGAGCGCCGCGAACCGCCTCGTACGGCAGGACGAACAGCCCGGCCTCCTCCACCCAGCCCGCGGCGTCCGGCCGGACGCTGGCGAGCTCGATGCCCTCGGGCCTGGGGTAGCCATACGCGAAGAAGGCGGGAAAGCGCGTCCGGGCGTCCCCCGGCCAGAACCCGCCGCAGATCAGCTCGGCGTCGTCGGAGTACCGCATGATCGTGCCGGCCCCTGGCGGCGGGCTGGCCGGCCGGCCCGAGAAGCGCGTGCTGGCGAGG
>DATFRD010000206.1:0-4718 GCA_035263645.1 Candidatus Dormiibacterota bacterium
GGTGTTGTAGGGCGGGCCGGCGCTGCCGGTCAGCTGCCGGGTCGGCCGCGGCCAATGTCGTCGGTGGCGCCCTCGGGGCCGACCACGCTGGCGAACGCCTGGAGGTTGGCCAGGCTCTCGCCCCGTTTCACCCGCCACGCCCACTCCCGGCGGATCGAGGAGGCGAAGCCGAGCGTCAGCGCGGGGTCGAAGTTCTCGTCCGAGTAGCTGAGCACGCAGCCGAGCACCCGGTCGATCTCGTCCGGCGTGACCGAGCCCAGCGGCAGCCTTCCCACCAGGTAAACGTCGCCGACCGGGTCCACGGCGAAGTGGACGCCGTACATGCGGCCGTTGCGCTCCAGCAGGAAGCGGTAGAACGCCGCGTGGTTCTCGTCCGGCTGACGGCAGAAGAACGCCTCCACGTGCAGGCTGTGCGTCCCGACGATCAGCCAGGTCATGGTGGCCAGCTTGTGCTGGCCCTCCAGCCGCACCAGGTAGGCGCCGGGCCGCGGTGACTCGACGGCGAGCCCCAGCTCGGCCAGCGCAGCCTCGACGGCCCGGCGAGCCGCGGCGCCGGCGCCGTCGGCGCCAGCGCTGTCGGCGGAGGCCGGGTCCGCGGGAAGCCGGGCCCTCAAGCATCCACCGCCTCGGTCGCGTCGGACATGGCCCCCGCGTACAGCAGCAGCAGCCGGTCCACCGTGGCACTCCAGCTGAACCGGGACGCGTGCTCGCGAGCGCCCCTGGACATCCGGGCCAGGATCCCCGGCCCCGCGATCAGGTCCTGGACGGCGCGCGCGTAGCGGACCGGGTCACGGGAGTCCACGAGCACGCCCGAGACACCATCGGCCACCGCCGTGCGCAGGCCGCCGACCGAGGCGGCCACCACCGGCGTGCCGCAGGCCTGCGCCTCCACGGCGACCAGGCCGAACGACTCCGAGCAGGACGGCACCATGACCACGGTCGCGGCCCGGTACCACTCGGCCAGCTCGGGCTGGGGGCACGGCGGCTCGAGCCGGACGAGGCCGGAGATGCCGAGCGCCGCGGCGAGCTCGGTAAGCCCGTCCGGGTCCGCGCGCCCGGTTCCGCTGGGCCCGCCCACGAACGCGACCCTGAGCCTGCCGGCCAGCCCCGGGTCGTCCCGGATCATCTGCGCCGCGGCGTGCAGCACCACGTGCGGGGCCTTGAGTGGCTGCATCCGCCCGGCGAAGACGAGAACGACCGCGTCCGCGGGCAGGCCGAGCCGCTGCCGGGCCGCGAGCCTGGATCCGGGCTTGAACACCGCCAGGTCGACCCCGGGATTGATGGTCCTGACGCGTGACGGATCTGCGTCGTAGAGCCCGATGAGCTGCTGCGCCTCGTCGTCGGTGTTCGCCACCAGGCGGTCCGCCGCGGCGACGACCTCGGCCTCGCCGCGGATCCGCGCTGCGGGCTCGGCGGTGTCACCCGCGGCCAGCGCGGCGTTCTTCACTCGGCCCAGGGTGTGCATGGACTGCACGAACGGGACTCCCCACCGCTCCTTGGCCACGGCGCCGACCTGACCGGACAGCCAGTAGTGGCCGTGCACGATGTCATAACGGCCCGGCGCGTGGGCGGCCTCGGCCCGCAGCACCTCGAAGGTGAAGTGGCAGAGCTGCCCGGGCAGGTCGGCCTTGTCCAGCTCCTCGAACGGCCCGGCGACCAGATGGCGCACCAGCACCCCCGGCGCGAGCTCGGCCACGGGCGGCACGTCACGCGAGACCGCGCGCGTGAAGATGTCCACCTCCACGCCTCGGGCCGCGAGGCGCTTGGCCACCTCGACGACGTAGACGTTCAGTCCGCCCGCGTCACCGGTTCCGGGCTGCTCGAGCGGCGATGTGTGGACGCTGACGGTCGCGATCCGCCGGGGCAAGCGTCGCGGCACGGGCATGCACCTCCGCGACTGATCAACCCCGGGCCGCAGCATCCTGTTCCCCGCACCCGGGACGCGGGGCGGGCCCCCGTGCGGGGCCGCGGGCAGCGCGCTCCCGGCTGGGACGGCCCGGCGGCACCCGTTAGGCTCTCCAGCATGATGACCCTGGTCCTGGTCCGGCACGGCGAGAGCGTCTGGAACTCCGAGGGCCTGTTCACGGGCTGGGTGGATGTCGGGCTGTCTCCCAAGGGCGTCGACGAGGCGGTCAACTGCGGCAGGCTGCTCGATGAGGCGGGCCTGCGGCCCGATGTCGTGCACACCTCGGTGCTGACCCGTGCCATCCAGACCGCCCACCTGGCGCTGGAGGCGGCCGACCTGCTCTGGCTGCCGGTGCGGCGCTCATGGCGGCTCAACGAGCGCCACTACGGCGCGCTGCAGGGAAAGAACAAGGCCCAGACCCGGGAGCAGTATGGCGACGAGCAGTTCATGCTGTGGCGCCGCTCCTTTGATATCCCGCCGCCGCCCATCGACGACGACGACCCGTACTCGCAATCCCGCGACCCCAGGTACGCGCTGCTTCCGCCCGACCTGCTGCCGAGGACCGAGTGCCTGAAGGACGTAGCAGGCCGGATGCTGCCCTACTGGCATGACGCGATCATTCCCGACCTGGCCAGCGGGGGGACCGTGCTGGTCGTAGCGCACGGGAACTCGTTGCGCGCGCTGGTCAAGCACCTGGACGAGATCGGGGACGCGGAGATCGCCGAGCTCAACATCCCTACCGGCATACCGCTCGTCTACGACCTCGACGCGGGGTTCTGCCCGCGGACCCGAGGCGGGCGCTACCTCGACCCCGTCGCGGCGGCCGAGGGGGCGGCGGCGGTCAAGAGCCAGGGCCGGTGAGCACGGCGGGGTTTGGCGCGACCGGACGGCTCGCATGTTTCGCCGGACCGGGCTCAGCGTGGATGTTTGATATCGGCCACGTGAACATCTCGCGAATAACGGCATGTCGTGGACCCATGCCAGGTGCGCGGCAGCCGCCTGCGTCCTACCATCAAACCGTGGGCTTGGGGGTGAATGCGTGCTGGGCGGGTACGCCTGCTGACAAATGGGCGCAACACGACAGCCGGCGCAGGTGCTTTCCCCGGGCCCTGGTTGCGCCCGGTAGCCACGCGGCGGGACCTACTCCCGTATGAAGATCAGGGTGCCCGTGAAGGCCCAGGCAGACCCAGCTGAGCGGCCGGAGCCTCCTCGCCTGCCGCCGGGGGTAGCCTCCGTTCTCTCGGTCCTGTCCTCCTCGGCGGTCGTCCTCGACAGCGAGGACCGGGTGCTGCAGGCCAGCGTCGCCGCACAGGCGTTCGGCCTGGTCAAGGACGAGGAGCTCGTCGTACAGGAACTGCTGGCCCTGGCTCGCCAGGTCCGCAGGGACGGCGAGATCCGCGAAGGCGAGATGGAGCTCTCGACCAACGGTGACGGCGGCAGGACCACGAGCTTTGCCGTGCGCGTCGCCCCGCTGGGCGCGGGCGTCGGCGACGGCGGGCTGATACTGCTTCTGATCGAGGACCAGACCGAGAGCCGCCGGGTCGAAGAGGTCCGGAGGGACTTCGTCGCGAACACCAGTCACGAGCTCAAGACGCCGGTGGGCGCGCTCGCGCTGCTCGCCGAGACGGTGGAGGACGCGGCCGACGACCCGGAGGCGGTCCGCCGCTTCGCCGGCCGCATGCGGCAGGAGGCCTCCCGGCTCACCAACCTGGTACAGGACATGATCACGCTGTCCAGGATCCAGGCGGCCGAGCCCGTTCCCGACCCGGTCCCGGTTGAGCTGGACGCCGTCGTGGCCGAGGCCCTGGACCGCTGCCGGATGAGGGCGAGCGCACGCGGCATCGAGCTCGCGGCCAGCGGCTCGCACGGCCTGTTCGTCCTCGGTGACGAGGACCTGCTGGTCACCGCCCTGCGCAACCTCCTGGAGAACGCGGTCGCCTACAGCCCGGACAAGACCAGGGTGGTCGTGGCCACCAAGCGGGCGGGCCGCGATGCGGTCGAGATCAGCGTGGCGGATCAAGGCATCGGGATACCCGAGCGCGACCTCGAGCGGATTTTCGAGCGGTTCTACCGGGTAGACGCGGCCCGATCCCGGGCCACCGGCGGCACAGGCCTCGGCCTGGCCATCGTCAAGCACGTCACCGCCGCGCACGGCGGCAAGGTGACGGTTGTCAGCAAAGAGGGCGCTGGGTCGACCTTCACCCTCAGGCTCCCCCTGCGACCCACCAATGCCGTCATGGTCAACGGCGGCACCCTACCGGCGATGGCTCGATCTGCCAGGAGGCAGTGACGTGACACGAGTGCTCGTGGTCGAGGATGAGGATTCCTTCAGCGACGCGATCTCCTACATGCTCCGCAAGGAAGGCTTCGAGGTTGCCGTCTGCCCGACGGGCCCGGACGCGCTCGAGACCTTCGACCGCAGCGGGGCGGACCTGGTGCTCCTCGACCTCATGCTGCCCGGCCTGCCCGGGAGCGAGGTCTGCCGGACGCTGCGGGAGCGCTCCAACGTCCCGGTGATCATGCTGACCGCCAAGGACAGCGAGATCGACAAGGTCGTCGGCCTCGAGCTTGGTGCCGACGACTACGTCACCAAGCCGTTCTCCTCGCGCGAGCTCGTGGCCCGGATCCGCGCTGTGCTGCGCCGAAGCGTCGAGATCGAGACGATCGAGGACGAGATCCTGTCCGTCGGCAGGGTGCGTATGGACGTCGGACGCCATCAGGTCGCTGTCGACGGCGAGGACGTGACCCTCACCCTGAAGGAGTTCGAGCTCCTCGAGGTGCTGCTGCGCGAGCCCGGTCGAGTACTCACCCG
>DATFRD010000207.1:0-18261 GCA_035263645.1 Candidatus Dormiibacterota bacterium
CCGGCGTGGCGCCCATCCCCAGCGTCAGCCGGAAGTCGGGGACGCCCGCGTGGGTACGGTAGAGGACGATCTCCGCCACCGTGGCCGGGAGCTCGCCGACCCTGACCACCTGGCCGTCCGGGCCGGTCACCTGCACCGGGAGGAAGCCGGAGCGGAGCTCCATCAACGTCGGGTCCTGCAGAGCCGCGAAGCCCCGGACGGCGGAGTAGGCGAGCGCGGTCATGGCGCCGGTGTCGGCCCTGGCCAGGAGCTGCAGCAGCGCCCCTCGAGCGGTCCTGTCCGCGGGCTCGCGGACCACGTCGACCGCGGCCGCGGGCGGGTGCGGCGGGGCGAGCAGGCCCTCCCGTTCGAGCGGCGTCGTGGCGGGCGGGAACCGACCCGGGCTCGCCGGCTGATCGCGCAGGTGCCCGTCGGGTCGGCCGGGCGCCGGCTCGTGTGCGGGCTGGGCCGCCGGGCCGGGGTCGGCCAGGTCGCGGCCGGCCAGGTCGAGCAGGCGCTGCGCGTAGTCCAGCGAGGCGCCCAGGTACTGGCCGCCGGCCGGCCCGGCGAAGCCGGGGGTGATCCGTCGCTCCGCGCGCAGGTCGGCCGCGTCGACGGTGACGTCCGCCAGCCGGGGAAGGACCGCGGCCCAGGCCCGGACCAGGGAGCACGCGCGCGCCAGGTCGCCGCCGGCCTGGTCCATCGCCATGGCAGCGATTCGCGGCTCGTAGACGCCTGCCTCCGCCACGAGCTGGTCCCCCAGCAGCGGCAGCCGGCCGGCCCAGGACGCCGCCGGTCCGCCGTCAGCCGGCTGCGCCGCCAGCCGGGCGGCGGCGGACACGGCTCCGTCCCGGTCCCGGACGGTCGTGTAGCCCACGGGTCAGCCGGCCCCGGCCGCGTCAATGTCGGTATCCACCCGCGTCGTCCTGGGCAGGCCGACGATCGACCCGTCGGGCGTCACGATGACGAGGTCGATGCCGGCCGGAGGGCCGGCGCAGGCCCGGGCGCGGGACTCCAGCGCCTCGCGGGAGAGCGGCAGCAGCGCCGGGGTGGGCTCGCCCAGGCCGGGTCCCTCCAGGCGGACCAGGGTCCGCGGCCCAGCCCGGTCGGCCACCACGAGGACGGTGCCGCCCAGGTGCGGCTCCGCCTCGCTGCCGCGGCGCACCTCCTCCAGCGCCCGCGGGCCGGGGTCGCCGTGGATGACGCGGACCGCCTCGCCCACCTGCGCGGGCTCCCAGATCGAGCGGACGACCAGCGCCGGGGTGCTGGCCGGCGGGACCGGGCTGGGCTGGGGGCGGCCGGGCAGGGCCAGCGCCATGAGCACGGCCCGAAAGCAGCGATGGGCGTCCACCTCCGCCCCGACGGCGCTCACGGCGACCCCACGCGGGTCGCGGCCACGGCCAGCAGGCGCTCCCGGCGCTCCGCCGACTCGTCGGCGAGCGCGGCGCCGGCCAGCTCCATCGCCTCCCGGGACCCGGCGGCGGCGAGCAGAGCGCAGGCCAGGGCGCCCTCCTCGTCCCAGCCCATGACGCAGGCCCACGCGCGGCGGCCCGAGACCACCGCCGTCGCGGTGGTGACCACGACCTCGGTCAGGCAGAAGGTGCCCACCCGGCTCTCCAGCCTGACCATGACCGTTCCGGCTCGGGGCGGCTCCACGACCTCCGCCCCGGCCGCGGCGACGGCCTCCGCGAGGTCGAGCAGCCGCTCCCGGCGGACCCGGGCCGCGGCCGCGAGGCCCTCGAGGAGGTCGGGCGCCGTCAATGGATGGTCCTCCGCAGGGCCACGGCGACCGCCTCGACGCCTGCGATCAGCAGGGCCATCACGACCAGCAGGGCCAGTAGCCGCCGGTACTGGAACAGGTTCAGCGCGTTCTGGATCGCGAAGCCCAGCCCGCCGCCCCCGACGAAGCCCAGGACGAGCGAGGAGCGCACGTTGGTGTCCAGGCGGTAGAGGGTCAGGCCGATCAGCGTGGGCAGCGTCGCCGGCAGCACCGCGTGGGTGGCCACCTGGAGGCGGCCGGCGCCGGTCACCACGAGCGCGTTGATCGAGGCCATGTTCACGTCCTCGATGGCCTCCGCGTAGAGGCGGCCCAGTATCCCGATCGAGTGCACGGCCAGGCCCATCGTAGCGGCGAACGGCCCCAGGCCCACGGCGGTGACGAAGAGGAGGGCCCAGACGATGTCCGGGATGGCCCGGAAGACGGCGATGATCGACCGCGAGACCAGGTAGAGGGGCCGGCCCGGGCTGACGTTCTCGGCCGCCCAGAAGGCCAGGAGCAGGGAGAAGGCGATCGCCAGCGCCGTGCCGATGATGGCGACGTCGACGGTCACGAGCGACTGGTACACGGCCGCCTCCAGGACCGCCGGGTCGGGCGGCACGCCACGCCGGACGATGTCCGCGATGCCGCTGATACCGGTCAGCACGTCGCCAGGTCGCGCGTCGATCACCACGTAGGCCTGGGCGAGCACGATGGCGCAGGCCAGCCCGACCAGCGGGCGGGGCCCGTGCCGGCGCCAGATCCGGAGCCACGCCGCCGGCTCCGCGTCGCCGGGGAGGCCCGGCGGCGGCGGGCGCGGTGTGCTCGCGGCCATCAGGCCTCCCCGCGATACAGGGCCGCCAGCTCCTCCAGGCCGACCTGGGACGTCGGCGCGTCGAGCGCCACCCTGCCGGAGCGCAGCCCGACGATCCGGTCGGCGAACCGGCGCGCCAGGTCGAGCTGGTGCAGCACGCATACGACGGCGATCCGCTCGGTGGCCGCCAGGTCGTGGAGGAGCTGCATGATGTCGGCGGCCGCGTCCGGGTCGAGGCTCGACACCGGCTCGTCCGCGAGCAGCACCTTCGGCTCCTGGTGCAGGGCCCTGGCCACGGCCACCCGCTGCGCCTGGCCGCCGGACAGCGTGTCGGACCGCTGGCCGGCCAGGGCCGCCAGGCCCACCCGCTCCAGACGGGTGCGCGCCAGCGCGAGCTCCTGCGCGGGGAAGCCGCCCAGCGCTGTCCTCACGCCTCGCGCCCGGCCCAGGCAGCCGGTAGCGACGTTGGCGAGCGCGCTGCGGCGGGGCACCAGGCTGGCGTCCTGGAAGATCACGGCGATGCCCCGCCGCGCCCGGCGGAGCCGGGCGCCGGAGAGCGACACCAGCTCCTGCCCGGCGATCCTGATCGAGCCCGCGGTCGGGTCCACCAGGCGCACGACGCACCTCACCAGGGTGGACTTGCCGCTGCCGTTGTGGCCGAGCACCACCGTCAGCTCCCCGGGCCGCGCGGTCATCGAGACGTCCTGGAGCGCGACGGTCCCGTTCGGGAATCGCTTGGTCACCGAGTCCACCACGAGCAGCGGCTCCGACCCCCGAGCCGGCGTGGGCTCGGGGATCGAAGCCGCCCGGATCGGATCAGCCACCGCCGGCCACGCCGGGGGGGCCGTCACCCAATGTGGTTGACGTCGATGCCGAGCAGGTTGGCCAGGTCCGCGATCTGCTGGTACGGGGCGTTGGTCTGGGCGACCATGCGGGAGCCGATCAGGACGCCCTTCGGGTCCGGGATCGTGGACAGGTCGACCGCGAGCAGCGCGTCCTTGAACCGGGTCCTGAAGCTGCTGGGCAGGTCGCCGCGCACCGTGACCGGGTCCTGGGGGATGGGGTCCGACTTCCACAGGGTGACGTAGTCCGAGGCCTGGTACTGGCCCTGCGCCGTGGCGCTGGTGATCGTGTCGCTGTTCATCTCGCCGGCGTCCACCCTGTGGTTCTTGATCGCGAGGAACGAGGCGGTGTGGCTGCCCGCGTACTCGGGCTTGATGCCCGTGTCCGGGTCGATGCCGGCCTTCTTCAGCGCGTACGCGGGGAAGAGGTGACCGGAGGTGGAGGCGGGGTCCGAGTAGGCGAACGTGTGGCCGGCCACGTCCCGCAGCGACTTGATCCCGGTGTTGGGGGTGGTCACGACGGTGGCGAAGTAGGTCAGGGCCGTGCCCGTCTTGTCGGCGAAGGTGGCCACCGGCTCCGCTTTGGCGACCTTGTGGGCGAAGACGTAGCCGAGGGGACCAAACTCCCCCGCCTCGAGCTTCCCGGCGCGCATCGCCTCGACCTCGGCGGTGTAGTTGTTGGTGATGTTGACCTGCACCGTGCAGCCAAGCCTGGCGCTGAGCAGGGTCGCCAGCTGCGAGTAGACGGGCTGCATCTGCGCGGCGTCGTCGAAGGGCTCGACCCCGAACCGGATCGTGCCTCCGTTGGGGCAGGAGCTGGTCGAGCTGGCGGTGCTGGCGGCTCCGCCGCACGCGGTCGCGAACAGGACGCTGACGCCGGCTGCGAGAACCGCCAGACGTCGCAGGGCCACTGGCATGGACGTTCCTCCTCTCGGTCGCGGTCCGTTTCGGTGGTGGTCACGTCAGGTCGAGCGGTCGTGTCCGACGGCCATGATGAGCACCCCCTGGGGTGAGGTCGGATAAGGGCAGGTCAACTGAGGAGCGTCTGCGCGTTAAGGATTCGTGATGGCGGTCCTCCGGGCCGCGCATGCGAGCCGCTCGGCCGGAGGCGCCTCCAGGGGTGGCAGCGCCCGGAACCGGCAGTCGAGCCCGCGCATGAGCAGGGCGCAGTCGAACTCGACCGATCCCCGTGGGAAGCTCGCGGCATCGCCGAGGAAGCTCGTCGTCGCCACCTCGGGCTGGAAGGGCTCTACCGACCAGCCGTCGGTGAGCAGCTCGACGCCCTCGTACCGGCCCGGGCGCCGCGCGTTCGAGTAGCCGGCTGAACCGGACCGGAAGAAGCTGGATGCATCCTCCAGCGAGGGAAAGACCGACGAGCCCGGGAAGTCGGAGGCGACCTGGCCGACCACGTCGACGTCCGCGCCACCGCCGGCGCCGCGCACGGCGATCGTGAGCCGCCTGCCCTGTGTCGACACGTCGAACGCCGAGAGACGGTGCCAGCCCGGGAAGACCCGACCCCCTGCCCACGCCATCCACGTCGAAGCCGTGTCCCGGCGAGGGATGTAGACGCCCTGTCGGCGGACGCCCCCGTCCCCCCATTCGACCGCGAACCGATGCGCCATGTTCTCGCTGCGGACTCCGATCCAGACCGGGGTCCGCGGCGGCCGGAGCGCGCTGATCCCGATCAGGCAGACCCCGCCCATTCCGACCCCTGCCACCAGGCGGGGCCGGAACGGCGGCGGCACGTACCGGCCCAGCACCCCGGCGTCGACACGGAAGTTGATCAGCAGCCGGCGTTCGATCCTGCCCACCACAGAAGCCATGGATCGAGTATGCACCGATCTGGATGCGTCCATGATTGCGTGCGACGCCGCAGACTGTGAGCCGCGGGACCAGCCCCGAGCTGCTGTGCCCCTTCCCCATAGTCATTGTCTCCTCCGGTAGGGGCTTGCAGCAAGGCCCGGCCGACGTGCGAAGCTGCGCCCGCTCATGAGTGCCGCGCGCGTGCCTGACAGCCTCGTTCCACCGCGTGGAGTGGACCCCTCGTGAAGGTCGGCGCCGCTCGCGCAGCAGCCGTCGACTGGGTCGAGCGTCACGCAGCCGGAGAGCCGGGGTTCGTCGGCGCCTACTTCAGCGGCTCGACCATCTACCTGCCGGACCACGCCGAGGTCCCGATCGGGTCCGACGTCGACGTGATGGTGATCAGCGAACAGGAGGAGGCATCAGGTCGGACCAAGTTCATGCACCGGGGCACGCTGATCGAGGCGAGCCACCACCCCTGGAGCCGGCTCGCCTCCCTGGATACCGTCCCCTCCGCCCACAGCCTGCGCCTCGACAGCATCATCGCCGACCCCAGCGGCCGGCTGGCCACGGTGCAGTCGGCGGTCGCCCGCCAGTATGCCGAGCCGGGCCGCGTGCGCCGGCGCTGCCGCGCCATCTGGGAGGGAACCGGGCAGGCTCTCCGCGAGCTCGATCCCTCGGCGCCCTGGCCGGACCAAGTGATGACCTGGGCGTTCCGGACCAGCTGGACCGCGGTCCTGGTGCTGGTGGCGGCCATCCGCAACCCCACCGTTCGCTTGCGCTACCTCGCGGCGCGCGAGGTTCTCACCGACTACGGGCTGTCCCAGCTCTACCCCGACCTCCTCGGGCTGTTCGGCTGTCTGGACCTCACACCCGATGTTGCCGACCACCACCTGGACGAACTCAGTCAGACCTTCGACATCGCGGCTGAAGCGGCGCGGACCGGGTTCGCCTTCAGCTCCGACATCACGCAGATCGCCCGGCCTGTCGCCATCGACGGCATTCGCGAGCAGATCGGGCTGGGCAACCATCGCGAGGTCATGTTCTGGCTGGTCGCCACCTACACCCGCTGCCACAAGATCCTCGCGACCGACGCTCCCGAGCTGGAGCGGAAGCGACGCCCGGCACTGGAAGCCATGCTGGCCGACCTGGGCATCCGATCTTCTACCGACCTCGTCAGTCGTGCCGACGCTGTGATCGCGTTCCTGCCCAGGCTTTGGGAGGCCGTCGAAGCGATCCTGGCGGTCGGCAGCACGTCGCCTGACAGTCAAGCTCCTAACTAACTGACAGGTAGTACGTCGGGGTACGTTACCATTCCCTGGCGTCCGGTGCGCCTGCGCCGCGGCTACGGGGCGACACCGGGTGAGGGGAAGGCATGTGACGACTGAGGACGGTCGCTGCCACAGGTGAGGCACACGCAGGTGCCGATGGGCAAGCTGCGGCCCGCAGTCGCCCGGCTGCGGCAGGTGCCGCAGCGCCTGCTGGACGCTCTGCGCCCGAGTCCTGGCTGTGTCACGCTCGTCCACGCGAGCGCCGGCTACGGCAAGACGACGGCGCTCGCGGCCACCCAGGGCCAGCGCTCCACCTGGTACACCCTCGACGCGACCGACGCGGACCCGGCGGTGTTCGCGCTCCGGCTGAGCCGGGCGATGGGATTCCAGCCTCCGACACAGGAAGCCTCGACGGTCGACGCGATGGCCCTGGAGCTGGCGCGGCAGCTCCAGGGGCCTCCGACGACGGTGACGCTGGACCGCTGGGAGCAGGTCGGCCGCGCAGTCGCCCTGGGGAGCCTGCTGGACGGGCTGATCCTGCTGGCGCCCGCGCTGGCCCTGCGCGTTGCCACGCGGACGCGGCCGTCCCTGCCGCTCGAGCGCATGCGGCTGGAGGGGCGCCTGATCGACGTGGGCCCCGGCGACCTGCGCCTGGAACGGGAGGAGATCAGCGATCTCCTCACCGCGTCCTGGCAGCGGCCGCCGTACGCCGGCGAGCTCGACTTCGCGGACACGGTGCTGGTCGGGTGGCCGGCCGCGCTGCAGCTCTGGCTCTCCGGCCTCGACTCGGCCGGCATGCTGGCGCCGCTGCTGCCAGGCCGGCTGCTGCACGAGTACTTCGAGGAGCAGGTCATGGGCAGCCTGCCCGAAGACCTCCGGGACGGGCTGCGCCGCGACTGGCGCTGGCTGTCCGGTGCGGGCCCGCTGCTCGAGCGCGCGTCCAGCGCGCGCCGTCGCGAGCTGGCCAACCGGCTGGTGAGGGACCGCGTTGCTGTCGTCCCGTGCCCCGACGGCTGGCACGCGCACCCGCTGCTGGTCGCGTTCGCCGTGATGCGCGGCTCGCGGATGTCGGATGCGGCCGCGCTCGAAAGGCTGACCGCCGCGACGAGACCGGCGGGCCCCGGGATCGCCCCGGGCCCCGAGCGCCCGCTGACCATTCGCACGTTCGGCGGGCTCTCCGTGGTCCTGGACGACGTCCCGCTGCCGCTGCGGGCCTGGCCCGAGTCGTCGCGGCGGCTGCTGGAGCTGCTCCTCTGCCTGCCCGGGCGGCGGGTGACGGCCGAGGACGGCGCGCGGCTCCTCTGGCCCCGGCACCCGGCGAAGGCGGCCCGCAACTCGTTCAACGTCGCGCTGCATGGCCTGCGCCGCGCCCTGGAACCGGAGCTGACGTCTGGCGCGCGGTCCCGCTACGTGGTGCGGGAGGGGCGGCGGTACCGACTCTGCCTGGAGCGCATCACCTGCGACGCCGAGGAGTTCGCACGCCTGGTCCGGGACATCGCGGCGCCCCTGGACGAGGCCTCCGCCCAGCGCCTGGAGGCGGCCATCGAGCTGCACACGGGCGACTTCCTGGCCTCCAGCGGCGAGCGCTTCGCTGCCGCGCGTCGCGACGAGCTGCGCGCGCTCCTGCTGACGGGCGCCGCGGTGCTCGCGCGGTGGCGCGGGGAGGCCGGCCGCGGCGAGACCAGCCGCGGCGACCTCGCTCCTGCCGGCTGAGCCGGTGGCGGTGTGGGGGGAGGCCGCAGCGCCCGCCGGCGGCCTCCTCCCCGAGGTGGTAACGGCTGCCGCTAGGTCAGCTCGACCTTGGACTGGTCGGTGTTGCCGTCCGCCGGCAGCCCGTCCGTCGTGCCCAGCTGGTTGGCGCGCCGCGCGTCGGTGCGAGGCAGAGCGTCGGCGCCGAGCCCAGCGGGCGCCGATGGCTCTACCAGGAGCGGATCCAGACGCGAAATCCGCGGCAAAGTATCACGAGCAGTTGACAGAAACGACTCTGGGGCAGGTTTCTTAAGGACCTGCTAAGTGGTTGACCGGCCAAGTATCAATCGGAGTTGACAGAAACGACTCCGGATTGGACTTTTTAAGTATCTGCTAAGTGACTGGACCCGGAATCGCCGCCTCTTACTGTCCGGCGCGGAGTTAAGTGCGCCAATAAGTGCACCGAGTTAAATGACCCTTAAACCCGGCCTGTGGCGATTGTGCCGCTCGCCGGGCGTTGCTACGTTCGGGTGACACCGCGCGGGGGACCGCGGCCGTGCCGCAAGCCTCATCCGACGCGGTCGTGCCGCGCCCGTCATGGGCGCCGGCGCAGTCCGCACCGACCAGAGAGGAGTGGTACATGAGATCGGAACCCGAACTGTTCAAGCGCTACGTCAGCCGACGTTCGGCGCTCAAGGTGGGCGCGGTGAGCCTGCTCGCCAGCCAGGCCGCGCTGCTGGACCGGCTGGCGGTTCACCCGGTCAGGCGAGCCCTGGCCTCGGCCCCCTCGAACGTGTCTGACATCCAGTTCGACATCGGCAACTTCGTCCATCCCGCGCAGACGTTCAACGACGGGGCCGGCAACGTCGTCGCGGACTTCGGCGTGACCTTCGCGCTGTTCCTGCCGGCCACCCTCACGCGGACGCCGACCAGGAGCGACCAGACCGTCCTGGCGAACGCGCTGGCGGCGATCGAGAACAACTTCGCGTTCAGCCCCTCGGGCGCCTTCGTGCACGTCCACTACGGCCTCCCGTACTTCAGCCGCCTGCCGGCCGCGCTGACGAGGGCCGTGCAGGGCAAGGGCATCCCGAGGCTGCTCATCGACCGCAAGCGTCTCGCGCTCGAGGAGGCGGTGCCCAGCCCGACCGACGTGGTCGGAGGTTTCGTCGGCGGGCCGAACGCGATCATCCCGAACGTCAAGAAGCAGCGCTTCAACGTCAACGTCGTGATCGAGCAGAACGACGTCCTCTTCCAGTTCAAGAGCGACTCCTCGTCCAACGTACAGAACATCGCGAACTGGCTCCAGGGCAGCAACAACCTCAACGGCAGCTTCGTCTTCTCGCCGAACTTCAACGGCCTCTTCCAGTTCCAGACGCAGCGCCTGCAGTTCGTGCAGCCGGGCCTGCCCCGCAAGGTGGCCGACAACGCGGCCATGACCAACTTCTTCGCCAACGAGTTCCACGCCCGCATCAACCCCGATTCGTCGATGACCATGGGCTTCGTGGACCAGCAGACGGACTCCACCGGCCCGGCCCAGATCGTCACGTTCGTGGGCAACTCGTCGGCCCAGTTCACCGACGCGGACGCCGGCGACTACTTCGACAACGGCTCCATCGCGCACTTCTCGCACGACATCGAGGACCTGTTCCAGTTCTACGAGACGCCGCAGCAGGACCCGGCCGGTGTGGGCGAGCCGTTCACGGAGCGCGTCCAGTACATGTTCCGCTCGAACCAGCTCGGCACCACGAACGGCATCCCGACCGCGGGCAACACCGACCAGTTCCAGAACGGCGGCGGCGCGGCCTTCATCAACAACGTGTTCCAGGGCGCCAACGCGGCCGAACGCGGCGCCCGCGACTCGGCCGGCACCTTCACGTCCAGCAACGCCACGCTGGACGCCACCTTCACCGGCAAGCCGCGCATCGGCCACGAGGTGGCGCTGCAGCGCTCGTCCCGGGCTGCCGACGGCACGCCGGTCCACATCCGGAACGACGGCCCCGGCTTCGACGGCATGGACGTGCCGCAGTTCCAGGACTTCCCCGGCAGCCCGAACGCAGTCACGTTCCCGGCCGGCACCAGCCAGTTCAAGCTGCAGTTCCTGGTCTTCGTGCCCACAGCGGAGTTCTTCCGCGCGATGCGCGCGAACCAGGCCGCGCAGGACCTGCAGTCGGACTTCAACGTCGACGGCGACGACAACGGCGTGGAGCGGTTCATCACCGCCACCCGGCGCCAGAACTTCCTGACGCCGCCGCGCCGGAACCGCGCGTTCCCGCTCGTCGAGTTCTCGTAGCCCGACGAAGCATCCTCTCCGTCGAGGGCCCTCCCTTTCGCAGGGGGGAGGGTCCTCGACCCGGCGTGCCCGGTCCTATGTGGCGGGGGCGGCTGCGCTCGGCTCCGCGTCCTGGCCTGATTCCATGGCCGCCGCCAGCATCTCCAGCGAATGGACCAGGGCCTCGCGGTCCTCGTCGGTCAGGCTGAGCAGCGCCCGGAGCATGCGCGTGCTGCCCTCGCCGGCGAAGCCGTCCACCAGCTCCAGGCCGGCGGGCGTCAGCTGGAGCCAGAGGATGCGGCGGTCGTCGCGGTCCCTCACGCGCTCGATGTAGCCCTGCTGCTCCAGGCGGTCGCAGACGGACACGACTGCGGCAGGGGACACGCCCAGCTCGCCGGCCAGCTGCCGCCCGCTGATCCGGTCGAGGCGGCGCACCACGTGGAGCACGTGCACCTGGGCCATGGTCAGGTTCAGCTCGAGCCAGCGCGGGGCCAGGTGGGCGAGCATCACCGATCGGATCCGCTTGACCGCCGACACGACCGGCTGAATGCGCTCGTCCGCCTCCGGCGGACCGCCCAGGGCCGGGCAACCAGTTTGGGTTGACTTAACCATCAAGACACACTGTATTATCGGGGAATCCGGCCATCAGCGGCACCCACGAGCCCGAAGCACCACATCGAAGGGAGGTTTGGTCCAATCATGACGCGGACGACCATCATCGGCCTGGCCTGGTCCCTGGTCACCGGGCTCGCCGGCGGCTGGCTCATGCTGAGCCCCTGGGCCTTCGCCGAGCAGCAGTCCGGCTCGAGCTGGACGGACGTCACCCAGACGGCGTTCTTCACCGGACTCGGCCTGGTCGTCCTGGCCCTCCTCGGGCTCGTCGTGGCGGTGGGCCAGGCCGTCCGCCTCCTGCGGACGGCGGGCATGATCGCAACCGCCCCCCGGGCCGCGAGGACGACCGCCGCTGCCAACGGCTCGCCGGAGTTCGAGGGCGCGCTGGTAGCGCTGGCGCAGGCACTGGCCGCCGACCTTGCCGCCGAGCAGGACGAGGCCGGCCAGGCGCCTGCCGAGCACGGCCCGGGGGCCGTCCGACCCGAGCCGGGCAGCCGGTCCACGGGGTACTCCCCCACGCCGCCCAGGAGGTTCGAGTAGATGCGCGGACTGCGAGGATCCCTGCTGCTGGCCATGCTGTTCCTGGTCGGCCTGCTGGCCGGAGCGTGGGCGGTGACGGCGCCGTGGGTCGTCGGCTATCCGGCGGGCACCCACGGAGATTGGACCAGCATGACGTGGGCCAGCGTCTGGGTGGGGGCGGCGGTCGTCACGGCCAGCGCCGCGGGCCTGGTGCTCGCCACCGCAGCCCTGCTCTCCGCCCGGCAGGACGTGCAGGCGGGGCGGGACAGGCCGTGACGACCGCAAACGAGGCGGCGCCCGCGCGGCCGGCGGCGCGCCGGGCGCGCGGCGGAGGCATCGACTACAAGTGGCTGGCGGGCGCCGTCGTCATGACCGGCGGCGTCATGGTGATCCTCGACCAGACGGTGGTCAACGTGGCGCTGCCGACGCTCGAGTCCGATTTCAAGGTCTCGCTGTCCAGCATCCAGTGGATCGTCACCGCATACACGCTCGCGCTGGCCTCGGTCATCCCGCTGACGGGCTGGCTCACGGACCGCTACGGCGCCAAACGGGTCCTGATCAGCAGCCAGGTGCTGTTCGTCCTCGGCTCGGTGCTCTGCGGCCTCTCCTGGTCCACCGGGGCCCTGATCGGGTTTCGCGTCCTCCAGGGCTTCGGGGGCGGGTTGATCATGCCGGTCGGCATGGCCACGCTGATGAGCATCAGCCGGCCCGACGAGCGGGGGCGGATGATGGCTGTGCTCGGCGTTCCCACGCTGCTGGCGCCGGTGCTGGGCCCAACGCTGGGCGGCTGGATGATCGACGCGGTCAGCTGGCGCCTGATCTTTTTCATCAACCTTCCCGTCGGCATCGTCGGGGTGACGCTGGCCGCGCTCATCCTCCGGGAGACCCGGTCCGAGCAGATGAGGCGGGAGCCGCTGGACGTCATCGGCCTCCTCCTGGTGACCGGGTCCGTCATCGGGCTCGTCTACGGGCTGAGCCAGCCCAGCACGTACGGTTGGGACTCGGTCCAGGCGCTGGCGCCGCTCGCCTCGGGCGCGGTGTTGCTCGTCGGGTTCTGTCTGTACGAGCTCCGGCAGCCCCAGCCGCTGATCGACATCCGGATCTTCCGCGACGGCGCGTTCAGCGCCGCGCTCAGCCTGAACTTCCTGATCGCGCTCAGCCTGTTCGGCGCGATCCTCCTGTTCCCGCTGTTCCTGCAGCAGATCCAGGGCTACAGCGCGCTCGACTCCGGCCTCGTGCTCGGCACGCAGGGTCTCGGGGCCGCCCTGGTGATGCCGATCTCGGGAACCCTCACCGACCGCGTCGGGGCCCGCTGGGTCGTTCCCATCGGCCTGGGCATCCTGGTCGGCTCGACCGCCTGGATGACGACGCTGGCCTACGACACCTCGAAGGAGGTCGTCGTCGCCATGCTGGCGCTGCGGGGCATGGGCATGGGCTTCTGCATGATGTCCAGCATGTCCGCGGCCTTCGTCACGCTGCGGCCTGAGATGATCGCACGCGCGACCTCGGTCGCCAACGTGGTCCAGCGCATCGGAAGCGGGCTCGGCATCGCCATCATGGCCACCATCCTCGGCGCGCGGATCACGGCCAACCTGCCCCGGCTGCCGCAGGGCGCTTCCGGGGGGCTCGGCTCCAACCTGGCCGCCGCCCACCTGCCCGCTCCGATCAAGACCGTCCTCCTCCAGCAGACGGCGCACGCGTTCGATGACACGTTCTGGGTCAGCCTCGGGCTGACGGCGCTGGCCTTCCCGCTGACGATCCTGCTGCGCCGGGCGCTGCGCCCCCCCGAGGTCAGGGCCTACGCCATGCGGCAGCTCGCGGAGGGCGTGGTCCTGGGCGCCGCCGCCCGTCACCTGCGGGAGGGCTCTCGCACCGGCCTGTCCTGGCGGGTCGACCCGGCGGCCGCCGCGCAGGTGCTCGGCGGCGCCGCGCTGGCCCGGCTGCGGAAGGGCCAGACGCTGCTCCGCGCCGGCACGGCGGCCAGCGGGCTGGTGCCGCGACCGGGACCTTCCCTCGCCACGCGGGTCTCGTTCGCCGTCGTCGCCGCGGTGGCCCTGGTCGTCATGGGCATGGCCACCGTCCACGGGTACCGCACGCCGCAGGTGCCGCAGCTGACGCCCGCGGCGGCGCAGGCGCGTCCGCCGGCCTCGGGCGGCTGAGCCGGATTCGAGCGCGCGAGCGCGCGTCCGGTCTTCGGGACTGCGCCGGCCTCGTCGCTCGTCCCCCCTTGCCAGGCGCGGGGCAGAGCAGTACCCTGTGCGTGGCCGGCCGGGGCCGGCGCTGGCGTGCATCACCTGATTGACGTGCGCCGTCAGGCCATCCGAGGGGTGGCCACCCAGCACCGCGTCGGAGACCTGCGCTGGTGGCCGCCGACCGTCAACCCGACGTGGCTCGACTTCGTGGTCGAGGAGGCACCCGACAGCCTTCGCGCCTTCCGCTCCGACCTGGAGGCCGCGCTGGGCTGCCGGGTCGCGGTCTACCTGGCCGAGCAGATCCCGCAGGACGCCTGGGGCCGCATCCTGGTCGAGACCGTGGCCTTCTGAGGCCATGGCCGCTCCCGACGGCGCTCTCAGGCCGGGCCGGGCGGGACGGCCCGGTGGGCGATCCAGACATTTGGCTCCCAGTACGAGCCCTCGTCGGCCTCGCGGTCAACGCGCAGCGTTGCCAGGCCGCGCGGAAAGACGTACTCCCCGCTTTCCGGGTACTCCATCTGCGTCCAGGACTCCCAGTCCGCCACCGAGCCGGTGATGCGCATCGAATGCGGGACCGCCGCCACGATCCGACCGCCCAGCCGCACGTGCACCCGGATCCACGGATCGAACGGCTGGCCGTCCCGGCCGGTCCAGTGCATGTAGCGCTCGATGGGGGCGAGCGGGTAGCGCTCCTTCCAGCTCGGCCGCACCGGGGCCACGAGATGGTCGAGGTCCGCCGCGGCTGCCAGCCGGACCATGGCCTTCAGCATGACGGCGCTCAGTCCCCGCGCGCGGTGCTCCGGGAGGACCTCGGCCGCCAGCGCCGAGAGCGCGTTCGCCGTGCCGCCTGCCTCGTGGAGGGCGAAGCCCGCGGTCATGATGTGGTCGATGCCGGGGCCGAGGCCGGCGGCCGTGCCGTCCCAGGCGCAGGGCAGGGTGTGCCCCTCGGCAAGGACCTCGTCCTGCTCGTCGTCGTAGAGCACGAACTGAAAGCCGGGGAACTCGTCGTAGAGGCGCGCCCAGTACCGGTTGGCGACGTCGGCGTGCAGGTTGTACTCGGGCCAGACCCTGGAAGAGAGGTCGGCGATCCGCTCCCACAGCTCCGGCCTCTCCGAATACCGGACGGTGACGACGGCCATCCGGGCATCGTGCCAGACGGGCGTGGCCCCGCTCAGCCGGGTCGCGAGCGCCCGCCGCCGGCCGCGCCGCCGGTCAGGACGTCACCGCCAGCGCCAGCGGCAGCACGGCCGGCGCCCCGGCCTCCCGCAGCAGCATCGCCACGAGCGTCATGGTCCAGCCGCTGTCCACGCGGTCGTCGACCAGCAGGACCGGGCCCTGCAGCTCCGCCAGGCCCGCCCGGAGCGGCGGCCGGAGCTGGAACCGCCCCCACAGCTCGCGCACCCGCTGCGCGCTGTTGTGCGAGGCCGTCGCGCCGGGCGTCCCGCCGCCGTCCACCCGGCCCAGCAGGGGCAGCCTGCCGACGCGGGCCAGGCCGGCGCCCAGGCTCTCGACGAGCTGCGGCCGTCTGCCCGAGGCGATCGTCACGACGGCCGCCGGCCGGCGCTGCCAGTCCCACGCGGCGAGCACGCGCACGACGGCGTCGAAGACGTCGCCGGGGACCGGTCCGTCCGGGCTCGAGGGCGAGAGCAGCTCGCGCAGCCGGCCGCCCCACCCGCTGCCGGCCAGCCGGCCCAGAGCGCGGCCCGGCTCCGCCGCGACCTCGGCCGGGATCCGGCCGCGGACGTCGATGCCCAGCGTGGGCATCGCCGTCGGCCACATCCGGCGCGGCTCGACGGTGACGCCGGGGCGGTGCAGGCGCTCCCTGGCGCTCACGCGCGCGGCATCCGGGACCGCACGTGACCAGCGCCGGCCGGCGCAGTTGTCGCACCTGCCGCAGGGCCCGGCGGCCGGGTCGTCCAGCTGACGGCGGAGGAACTCCATCCGGCAGCCCGCGGTGGCGATGTAGCCGAGCATGGCCCGCTGCTCACGCTCCCGCGCCTCGGCGACGGCCGCGTAGCGCGGCGCGTCGTACTCCCACGGGCGGCCGGTGGCCGCCCAACCCCCGCGCACGCGACGGACCGCGCCGTCGACGTCCAGGACCTTGAGCATCATCTCCAGGCGCGTCCGGGTGAGGTCCACCCGCGTCTCCAGCTCGGCCGTCGAGAGCGGGCGGCCGGCCTCGCCGAGCGCCGACAGCGCGGAGCGCACCAGCGGCTCCGACGGGAAGGCGAGGCTCGCGAAGTACGCCCAGATGTCCCGGTCCTCGCTCCCCGGCAGCAGCAGGACCTCCGCGCATTCCACGGCTCGGCCGGCGCGGCCGACCTGCTGGTAGTACGCGACCGGCGACGCGGGCGCCCCCAGGTGGACGACGAACTCCAGGTCCGGCTTGTCGAAGCCCATGCCGAGCGCGCTCGTGGCGACGATGGCCTTCAGGCGGTTCGCCAGGAGGTCGTCCTCCGTCTGCTCCCGCTGGGCCGCGTCGGTCTGGCCCGAGTAGGCGGCGACCGCGTGGCCCTGACCGCGGAGGTGCTCGGCGACCTCCTCGGAGGCGGCGACGGTCAGCGTGTAGACGATCCCGGAGCCCGGCAGCCCCGCCAGATGCTCGGCCAGCCAGGCCAGGCGATGCTCGTTGGAGGGCAGGTCCACGACCGAGAGGCGCAGACTGTCCCGGTCCAGCGAACCGCGCAGCACCTCCACGTCCACGCCGCCCAGGCCGAGCTGCTCCGCCACGTCGCGGGTCACGCGGGCGTTGGCCGTCGCGGTGGTCGCCAGCACCGGGACGCCAGCCGGGAGGTCGCGCAGCAGGGTGCGCAGGCGCCGGTAGTCCGGCCTGAAGTCGTGGCCCCAGTCGGAGATGCAGTGAGCCTCGTCCACGACGACCAGCCCCGCCGTCTTCGCCAGCCGGGGCAGCACCTGGTCGCGGAAGTCGGGGTTGTTCAGCCGCTCAGGGCTGACCAGAAGCACGTCAACGGCGCCCCGGCGAATGTCCTCGTAGACCTCCGCCCACTCCTCGACGTTGGCCGAGTTGACCGTCCTGGCCCGGATGCCCGCGCGGCCCGCGGCCGCGATCTGGTTGCGCATGAGCGCAAGGAGGGGGGAGACGATCACCGTGGGGCCGCCGCCCGCCGCCCGCAGCATCGCCGTCGCGACGAAGTACACGGCCGACTTGCCCCACCCGGTGCGCTGGACCACGAGCGCCCGCCGCCGCTGCACCGCGAGGGCGTGCACGGCGCGCCACTGGTCGTCACGAAGCCGGGCCGGGCCGCCCACGAGGGCCTCGAGGTGCTCCTCCGCCTGCCTCCTGATCACCGCCGGTCCCTCGGCCACGGGACATGTGTATCAGGTGGGCCCGGCGCGACCAACCTCGTTTCTGGGCCCGCCCCGTCCGCGGCGAGCGTTCCGCCCCCACCCGACCTCTGCCAGGGGGGAGGGGTCCTCCAGGAGGCGGATCCCATACCGTACATGGCGATGCGCGCTGTGAGCGAGATCCAGCGGCTGCTGTTCGGCCGTCCGATCGCCAGCTCCGCGGCAGGCGAGGAGCGGCTGACGCGGTCCCGCGCCCTCGGGGCCTTCGGCCTCGACGCCCTGTCCTCGGTCGCCTACGGCCCTGACGAGATCCTCTACGTCCTGCTGCTGGCGGGCTCGGCCGGCCTGGCCCTGAACGTGCCGGTGGCGCTCGCGATCGCGCTGCTGCTCCTGATCGTCGCCACCTCCTACCGGCAGACGATCTTCGCCTACCCGCGCGGGGGCGGCTCGTACACCGTGGCCCGCGAGAACCTGGGGACTGTCGCAGGCCTGACCGCCGCCGCCGCCCTGATGGTGGACTACCTGACGACGGTCGCCGTGTCGGTGACCGCCGGGATCCAGGCCATCACCGCGTTCGCACCGGCGCTCTTTCCCTACCGGGTGGGCCTGGACGTGGCCGTCATCTGCCTGCTGGTGCTCATCAATCTTCGGGGCGTCAGGGAGGCTGGCAACGCGTTCGTCCTGCCGACGTACATCTTCATCGGGTCCCTCGGCGTACTCCTGGCGTGGGGCTTCCTCCGCATCATCGTGCTGGGCAGCCCACCGCACGTGGCCAGCCCGCCGCCGGCCGTCGAGGGGCTCTCGGTCTTCCTGGTGCTGCGGGCCTTCTCGGGCGGCTGCACGGCCATGACCGGCATCGAGGCGCTCGCCAACGGCGTGCCGGCCTTCGAGCGACCCGAGAGCCGAAACGCCGCGAGCACGCTCCTCAGGCTGGCGCTGACCCTGGCGGTCCTCTTCCTGGGGGTGGCGATACTCGGGCACGCGATCGGTGCGGTGCCGTCCGACCACGCGAACGTGATCGCCCAGATCGGCATGGCCGTCGCCGGCAACAGTCCCCTCTTCTACCTCGTCCAGCTCTCGGCGGCGGTGATCCTGGTCCTGGCCGCCAACACGTCATTCAACGGCTTCCCGCGGCTGGCCGCGGTGATGGCGGAGGACCACTTCTCGCCCCACCAGTTCGGCTACGTCGGGCTCCGGCTGGCCTACTCCACC
>DATFRD010000208.1:0-16966 GCA_035263645.1 Candidatus Dormiibacterota bacterium
CTAGCAGCTGGCCTTCTACGGCTCGACCCCCGCCTATCGCAGCGTGCTGGAGCTGCACGGCTGGGGCGAGGCGCAGAACGAGCTCAACCTCCTGTCCAAGCAGGGCCGGTGGGCGGAGATGGCGGACGTGTTCACCGACGAGATGGTGGACGCGTTCGCAGTCCAGGCACCGCTGCACGACGTCGCCCGAGCGCTCGGCGAGCGCTACGCGGGCCTGGCTGACCGCATGAGCTTCCACTCGCAGTGGGAGCGGGACCGGGAGCGCTGGCCGGCGCTGCTGGACGGGCTGCGGGCGGCGGTCGGCGCGACGGGCCCGGCCAAGCCCGGCCGGTAGAATTGGGCGCCATGCTGCTCGCGCGGGGTCGGGTCCCGGCCGCATGACGGAGCCCGGTTGATGGCCGTCGACGCGTCCGCCTTTCGCGCGTACGACATCCGGGGCAGGGTCGACGCGAGCATCACCGAAGACCTTGCCTTCCGCCTGGGCCGGTCCTTCGGCACGCACATCGCGGCCAGAGAGGGCGCTGCTCGGCCCCGGGTGGCCGTCGGCCGGGACAACCGGTCTTCGTCGGAACGACTGGCAGACGCGCTGCAGCGGGGCCTCCGGGCCTCCGGCTGCGACGTGCGCGCCCTCGGCCTCAGCACGTCACCCCTGCTCTACTTCGCCTGCGCGAAGTTCGACCTCACCGGCGGCATCAACGTGACCGGCAGCCACAATCCCCTCGACGAGAACGGGTTCAAGCTGGTCGGCCGAGGCGCCCGTCCGGTGGCCGGCGACGAGCTGCAGGAGCTGTACCGGCTCGCAGCCGGGGAGAGCTTCTCGTCGGGCTCGGGCACGGTCTCCACCCTCTCCCCGGGCGAGGCCTACTTCGAGCACCTGCGGCAGCAGAGCGAGATCACGAAGCCGTTCAACGTGGTCACCGACACCGGCAACGCCGTGGCCGGGCTGTTCGTCCCGCGGTTCCTCGAGGAGGCCGGCTGCCACGTGGACGCGCTCTACGTCGACCTGGACCCGGCGTTCCCGAACCACCTCCCGGACCCGCAGATGCCGGAGAACGTCGTCGGCCTGCAGCGGCGGGTTCGCGAGGTCGGGGCCGACGTGGGCCTGGCGTTCGACGGAGACGGCGACCGGCTCGGCGTCGTGGACGACCGCGCGGCCCGTCACGAGGCTGACTACATCCTCATGCTCCTGGCCCGCGACCTGCTGCGGCGCCAGCCCGGCGCGCGCATCCTGCTGGACGTGAAGACGTCGCAGGCGGTCATCGACGACATCCGCGGCCGTGGCGGCGACCCGGTCCTCTCCCGGACCGGCCACTCGCTGATCAAGCTGCGCATGCGGGCGGAGGCGGTGCCGCTGGCCGGTGAGAACAGCGGCCACATCTTCTACCAGCAGAACTACTACGGCGACGACGGCCTCTTCGCCGCCTGCAAGCTGCTGTCCTTCCTCAGCACCGTTGACGGTCCCCTGAGCCGGCAGTTCGACGACGTCCCTGAATGGCACTCGACGCCGGAGATCCGCCGCTTCTGTCGTGACGGCGCCAAGGCCGCGGTTGTGGCGGCCGTCGCGGCCGTCCTGCGCGAGCGCTACCCGGCGGACGAGACCGACGGCATCCGTGCCACCTTCCCGACGGGGTGGGCGCTGGTGCGCGCCTCCAACACCGGGCCGAACCTGACCATGCGCTTCGAGGCGAGGTCGCTGGCCGCGCTGGAGGAAATCCGGGACCAGGTGATGACCCTGGTCGAGCGGGAGGTGCGCGCCGCGGGAGCCGACGAACCCGAGTGATCGGCCTCCCTCACAGCTTGCTGTGGTCCCAGGAGCCCACCCGTCTCGGCTCGACCGTGACGACGGTCCGCTTGCCCGCCGACCGCGCCACGTAGGCACGGGCGCCGTCGTCCAGCGCGCCGTACTGCCGCTCGTACAGGCGCTCGCCGAACGCCCCCACCGCGGCCGGGTCCGCGGTCAGGCGGCCCACACCGCTGATCTGCACCCCGCGCAGGTCGAGGTACGCCTCGCCGCTCTCGGCCATCACCGTGATGCGCGGGTCCCGCTGGAGGTTCCTGATCTTCTGCGACCGCGTGTACGTCCAGAACGCGACCGCCCCGTCCACAAGGGCGAAGTACATCGGCACCAGGTGCGGGCTGCCGTCGCGGTTGAGCGTTGCAACGTGGAGCTTGCGCTGGGCGGCCAGGAACTCGGCCACCTCCCCGTCGGTCATGCGGATGCGGTCGCGCTCGGTGGACACGGGGGCTACCGTACGCCCCCGGCGGGCCCTACACTGCCGCGAGGAGAATCCCCCCGATGACCGTGGACGCGCGCTACTGGGACCGCGACTTCGAGACCCGGCCCTGGAGCTGGATCGAGGCGTGGCAGGCCCAGCAGCTGGCGTCGATGCTCGAGACGCTCCCGCAGCGCTCCGAGCTGTATCGGGACCTGCTGGCGGCGGCGGGCAGCCGGGTCGGCCTGCGCGGCTACTGGGTCACGCGGGGCGGCCGGCTGCCGACGCTGGACATGCTCGAGACGGTGCCCTTCACCACCCGGGACGACCTGTGCCGGGGCCAGGGGGAGCCGCGGCCCGGCCGCCCGCTCGGCCTCCAGCAGGCCGTGCCGCGGCAGTACGTGGACCAGGTGGTCGCCTCGGCGGGGACGACCGGCCGCCCCGTGCTCTCCGGTCTCACGCGCCGGGACCGCGACGTCTGGAGCGAGGCCGCGGCCCTCGGCTTCTGGACGGCCGGCATCAGGCCCGACGACGTCGTCGCCCACCTGGCCCAGCAGCCGGCGGCTGCCAGCGGCTGGCCGTACGCGGACGGCCTGCGCCGGCTGGGGGCCACCGTCGCCTGGCTCGGCGGCTGCCAGCCGGAACAGGTCCTGGCCCGGTTGCCGGCCCTGCAGGTCACCGCGCTGGTCACGTCCACGTCCCTCGGCATCCGGCTGGCCCGGGACGGGCTCGACGGCGTGGCGCCGCGGGAGCTGGGTATCCGCAAGCTCGTGGTCGGCGGGGAGGCAGGCCTCTCTCAGCCCGAGACGCGGCGCCGGATCGGCGACGGCTGGGGGCTCACGCACGTGCGCGACACGATGGGCCTGGCGGAGGCGATGGCCAACCTGTGGTCGGAGTGCGACGACGCCGGCGGGATGCACTTCAACGCCGGCAAGTACGTGATCGTCGAGCTGGTCGAGCCGCGCACCGGCTCCCGCCTGCCCTGGCAGGAGGGGACGAGGGGCGAGGCCGTCTACACCACGTTCGACCGCGACGCCACGCCGGTGCTCCGCTACCGCTCCGCCGACCACCTGGAGGTCACCGGGATGCGCTGCCCCTGCGGGCGAACGTCGCCCCGGGTCCGCTGCCTGGGACGCACGGACGACCTCATCCCCCACGGTCTGACCGAGGTGTTTCCGAGCATCATCCGGGACGTCGTGCTGGGCGGCTTCGGCGACGCGCTCGAGCCGCAGGTGCGCGTGGGCAAAGACGGGCCCGACCGGCCCATCCCGGTCGAGGTCGAGCCGAGGGAGGGCCTGCCCGAGGACCAGCGGTGCGACCTCGCCGACCGGATCGGCGAGGCGGTCCGGCAGGCGCTGCAGGTGCGGGTGGCCGCGGTCCTGGTGCCGCCCGGGACGCTCTCGCGCAACGGGCCGGGCCCCGCGCTCGTCCAGGTCCGCGCCATCTGATCGCCGTCTGAAACAACCGGCCGCGCGAGCCGGTTGGTCGAATCGTGATCGATTTCAGCCCCGTGCGGAACAAGGAGAGGACGCTGCGCGACCTGGCCGTGGGCCTGACGCGCGACGACCTGACCCGGCTGGCCAACGAGATGTGCGACCACTTCCAGGGCCTGGTCGCGGAGGCCGAGGACCCGGACGTCCCGTTCGTGCCGGAGGACCCCGAGGCCAACGACACGTTCGCCGCCCGGCCCGAGGACGTCGAGCTGGCCTGGACGCTGGGCCACGTCATCGTCCACTGGACCGCCTCGTCCGAGGAGGCCGCGGCGCATGCGCTGACGCTGGCCCGGGGCGTCGAGATCCAGGGCCGGTCCCGCGAGGAGGTGCCGTACGAGGGCGTGACGACGGCCCGGTTCATCCGCGAGCGGATCGAGGAGAGCCGGCGGATGCAGCTGGCCATGCTGGCCGCCTGGCCCGACCAGCCGCACCTGGAGACGACCTACACGGTCAGGGAGGGGGCCACGCCGATCAACGCGGTCGGCCGCTTCCTGGGCGGCCTCATGCACGCCGACTCGCACCGGGAGCAGGTGACCAAGGTGCTGACCCAGGCCCGGGCCGCGCGCGGAGCCGCCTCCCCGGCGTAGCCGGCGCCCGGTCGGCGCAGCTCAGCTGAGCAGTTCGCGGGCGCGGGCCAGGTACGCGCGACGGCGTTCCCGCACCTCGGCAGGGTCGGGTCGCCACGACGACAGTCGCCGCGCGGCGGTGCCGGACAGGAGCGCGTCACGATCGTGCCGACGTAGCGCGCCGACGGCGCGGCCGGCCGCGGGACCGAGCCGGTACCGTCTGAGGCAGCGCGATGCCCGAGCCGATCCCCGGCCGCCCGGCCGATCCCTCTCTGCTGGTGGACGTCGGCCGCCTGCTCCGCGCCTACCACGAAGAGCGGCCCGATCCTTCGGTGCCCGGTCAGCGCGTGGCGTTCGGCACTTCGGGGCACCGGGGCTCCTCGCTCGACGCCACGTTCACCGAGTCGCACATCCTGGCGATCACCGAGGCGATCTGCCGCCACCGGCACGGCGCCGGGGTGGACGGCCCGCTCTTCATCGGCCGGGACACGCACGCGCTGTCGGAGCCCGCGTTCCGTACGGCGCTCGAGGTGCTCGGCGCCCACGGCGTGCCGGCCCTGATCGACGCCGGCGACGGCTTCACCCCGACGCCGGCCGTCTCCCACGCCATCCTCCGGCACAACCGGGGCCGCACCGCCGGCCTGGCCGACGGCATCGTGGTCACACCGTCGCACAACCCGCCCGAGGACGGGGGCTTCAAGTACAACCCCCCCAGCGGCGGTCCGGCCGACACCGGCGTGACCAGCTCGATCCAGGACGAGGCCAACCGGCTGCTGGAGGCAGGGCTCGCGGGGGTCCGCCGCTCGGACGACCGCAGCCCGTTCCGCCGGCACGACTACCTGGGCGAGTACTGCGGCGACCTGGCCACGGTGGTCGACCTGGACGTCGCCAGGGCCGCAGGGCTGCGGCTGGGGGCGGACCCCCTGGGTGGATCCAGCGTCGCGTACTGGCCGGCCGTGGCCGAGCGCTGGCGGCTCGACCTCGAGGTCGTGAACGACCGCGTCGACCCCACGTTCTCCTTCATGCCGGTCGACTGGGACGGCCGCATCCGCATGGACTGCTCCTCGCCCGACGCCATGGCCGGTCTCATCGGGCTGCGAGAGCGCTTCGACGTCGCATTCGCCAACGACCCCGACGCCGATCGGCACGGCATCGTCACCCCGGGCGCCGGCCTGCTGAACCCGAACCACTACCTGGCCGTCGCGGTCTCCTACCTGTTCGGCGGCCACCGGGCCTGGCCGGTCGGGTCCGGCGTGGGCAAGACCCTGGTCTCCAGCGGGATCATCGACCGGGTCGTGGCCGGGCTGGGGCGCCGGCTCGTCGAGGTGCCGGTCGGCTTCAAGTGGTTCGTCGACGGCCTGCTCGACGGCTCCCTGGGTTTCGGCGGCGAAGAGAGCGCGGGCGCGTCCTTCCTGTGCAGGGACGGGACCGCCTGGTCGACCGACAAGGACGGCCTGGTCATGGCCCTGCTGGCCGCCGAGATGACGGCGCGGCTGGGACGCGACCCGGGCGAGCTGTACGGGGCGGTGACCGAGCGCTACGGCGCCCCCAGCTACCGGCGCGTCGACGCCGCCGCCACCCCGGCCCAGAAGGCCGTCCTGGCGCGGCTCTCGCCGGAGCAGGTCCGGGCCACCGAGCTGGCCGGCGAGCCCATCCGGCACGTCCTGACCGCCGCGCCCGGCAACGGCGCTCCCATCGGCGGCATCAAGGTCATCGCCGACAGCGCCTGGTTCGCTGCGCGGCCCTCGGGGACGGAGGACGTCTACAAGGTGTACGCAGAGAGCTTCCGCGGAGAGGACCACCTGGGCCGGGTGCTGGTCGAGGCCCGGTCCATGGTCACCGCGGCGCTGGCCGGGGCCGCGTCCGCAGCGAGCTGAGCGGGCGCCGGGCCGGGCGGCTCAGACGCGGTGGAGGCCCAGCCGGGTCCGGGCCCGGGCCCGCGTCTCGTGGCGCTCGCGCGCCTGCTGGACCTCGGCCTCGGCCGAGACCCGGCCCGACCACTCGCCGACCTGGGTGAACTTCGCCGGCTCGATGTCCTTGTAGACGTCGAAGAAGTGGCGGATGCCCGTGAGGAGGAACTCGGGGATCTGGCTCAGGTCCTGGCGCTCGTCCCAGGTGGGCACCGCCAGCACCTTGAGGTCGCGGCCGCGCTCGTCGCGCATCGCGAAGAGGCCGACCGGCCGGCACGAGATGTGGCAGCCCGGAAACGTGGGCTCCTCCAGGACGACCAGGGCGTCGAGCGGGTCGCCGTCCTCGCCCAGCGTCCCGGCGACGAAGCCATAGTCCGCCGGGTAGCGGACGGCCGTCGACAGGTCGCGGTCGAGCCGGATCACGCCGGTCGCCTGGTCCATCTCGTACTTGTTCCGGCTCCCCTTGGGCACCTCGACGACGACCTCGATGTCCATCACCAACGAGTCTAGAGGCGCGGCGCCTCTAGACTGGCTGCGGTGGCCGACGCAGCCGTCCGGGTGGGATTGATGGGCTCCGGCTCCGCCGGCCGTCTGTACCTCCGCCAGTCGCAGCGCGACTGCTCGCTCTGCTACGTGGCCTGCGCCGACGTGGACCTCGACCGGGCGGCGGCGCTCGCCCAGGAGTACGGCGTGCTGCGGGCCTGCACGCCGGAGGAGCTGCTCCGGGACCCGCACGTCGACCTGGTCGTGGACCTGACGCCGGCGGCCGACCACGGCTGGGTTGGGCTCCAGGTCCTGGCGGCCGGGCGCCACCTCTACAGCGAGAAGCCGCTCGCCCCTGACGTCCGCCAGGGCCGGCGGGTGCTGGCGGCGGGCCGCCGCCGCGGCCTCCGCGTGGGCTGCGCGCCCGACACGTTCCTGGGGCCCGCGCTCCAGACGGCCCGCCGGCTCCTCGACTCGGGACGGTTCGGGACGCCCTTCGCCGCTTCCATCTCGCTGGCGGCCGGCCAGCCGGAGCGCTGGCATCCGAGACCCGCCCACTTCTACGGCGAGGCGGCCGGGCCGCTGTTCGACATGGGGCCCTACTACCTGACGGCGCTCGTCTCTCTGCTCGGGCCGATCGCCAGGGCGGCGGGCTTCGGGACAGTGGCGGCGCGCGAGCGGCGCTCGCTCACGGGCGAGCCGATCACGCCGATGGTGCCGTCCCATGAGGTCGGCGTCCTGGAGTTCGCGTCCGGCGCGGTCGCCAGCCTGAGCGTGAGCTTCGACGCCGCCCGGTCGGCGGCCCCGCCGATCGAGGTCCACGCGACCGGGGGCACGCTGCGGCTGCCCGACCCAAACGGGGGCGACGGCACGGTCGCCTCCTGCCTGCACGGCCGGCGGGAGTGGGTGGAGGAGGCCCCCCTGGGCCGAGGCGGCCAGACCCGCTGCGCGGGCATCGAAGACATGGCCGCTGCGATCTCGGAGGGCCGCCCCCACCGCGCCAGCGGCGAGCTGGCGCTCCACGTGCTGGACGCGATGGAGTCGCTGCGCCGGTCCGCAGCGACGGGCCGCGTGGTCCGGCTGCGGACCACGTGCGAGCAGCCACTGCCGCTGCCCGAGTAGAAGGGTGCCAGGGCCGTTGGCTCACGGCCGTATCGCATACCGTAGCGGGATGAACCTGCGCGGACTTCAGCATGTCTCCTCGCCGGTCCCGGCCGGCCGGCTGGATGCGGTACGCCGCTTCTACGGCGAGGTGCTCGGCCTGGCGGAGGTCCCGGTCCCGAGCACGCTGGACGCCTCTCGCCTATCGAGTTCACGAGCATCCAGGGCGACTACCTGAAGGGCCGAGAGCTGTGTTAGGCTCCGGCGCTACGGGAGGTTGGTGAGAGATGTGGGGACTGATCGTCAGCTGGCTTTTGATCGCCGTCGCGTTCTTCCTGACCACGCGCGTCGTGCCGGGCATCACCGTGACGGGCGGCATCCCCGCCTACCTGGTCACGGCCCTCGTCTTCGGCCTGGTCAATGCGACGCTGGGGCCGCTGCTCCGGATCGCCACGCTGCCGCTCCGCATCATGTCGCTCGGGCTCTTCGCCCTGGTGATCAACGCGGTGCTGCTGCTGGTGGCGGCGGCGCTCACGCCGACCCTGTCCATCAGCGGCCTGCTGAGCGCGATCGTGGGAGCCCTGGTGCTCTCGGTGCTCTCGGCGCTCCTCAACGCCATCGTCGGCCCGATCCTGCGCTCTGCCTTCAGCTGAATCCCGGATCGACGGCCTGGCGGCGGTCGGGGACGCCCCCTGAGGTACGCTCCCAGGCCTGATGCTGCGCGGTGACCTGGAACAGGAGCTGGGCCGGCGCGTCGCCGCCGCCGTCGGCTCGGCCTTCGGGCTGGAGCTGACGCCGGCCGAGGCCGTCATCCGGCCCGCCACGCCCGGCCGGAACGCCGACTACCAGAGCAACGCCGCGATGCCGCTGGCGAGACGCCTCGGGCTGGCGCCGCGCGACGTCGCCACGGGCATCGTCGGGCGGCTGGACCTGGGCGACATGCTGGAGCCGGCCCGGGCCGAGGGCGCCGGCTTCGTCAACCTCCTGCTGCGCCGCGACTGGCTGGAGCGTCACCTCACCGGCCTGAGCACTGACGACCGGCTGGGCGTGGCCCCGGCCGCGGCGCCGCGCCGGGTCGTGATCGACTACAGCTCACCGAACGTGGCCAAGGAGATGCACGTCGGCCACCTGCGCACCACCATCATCGGCGACGCCATCGCGCGCCAGCTGCGGTTCCTGGGCCACACCGTGATCGCCCAGAACCACCTGGGCGACTGGGGCACGCCGTTCGGGATGCTGATCGAGCACCTGGTGGACGAGGACCGGGCCCGCGGCGCCGGCCATTCGATCGCGGACCTGGGCGCGTTCTACCAGGAGGCCAATCGGAAGTCCGAGCTCGACCCGGCGTTCACCGAGCGGGCACGGCGGCGGGTGGTCACGCTCCAGGCCGGCGACCCCGCCACGCTGGCGCTGTGGCGAGAGCTGGTCGCGAAGTCGCAGGAGTACTTCGAGCGGATCTACGACCTGCTCGGCGTGCTGCTCACCCCGGCCGACTACCGGGGCGAGAGCACCTACAACGACCTGCTCGAGGACGTGGTGACCGAGCTTCAGGACAGAGGGCTGGCGGTGCCCAGCGACGGCGCTCTGGTCGCCTTCCCGGCCGGCTTCACCGGCCGCGATGGCCAGCCGGTGCCCCTCATCCTGCGCAAGCGGGACGGCGGCTACGGCTACGACGCCACCGACCTGGCCGCGATCCGGTATCGCGCCCGCGACCTGCGGGCCGACGACATCCTGTACGTGGTCGGCGGCGAGCAGCGCCTGCACCTGGCGATGATCTTCGCGGAGGCGAGCGAGGCCGGCTGGCTCGCGCACACGCGCCCGGTGCACGTGAGCCACGGCCTGATCCTCGGGCCCGACGGCAAGCGGCTGCGCAGCCGCTCCGGCGACTCGGTCAAGCTGGTCGAGCTGCTCGAGGAGGCCATCGACCGCGCCGCCGAGGTCGTCGCCGACCGCAGCGAGCTGTCGGAGGGCGAGCGCCGGTCCGTGGCCAGGGCCGTGGGCATCGGCGCCGTCAAGTACGCTGACCTGTCGGCCGACCGCGACCGCGACTACGTGTTCGACTGGGACCGGATGCTGGCCACCGACGGCAACACCTCGGTCTACCTCCAGTACGCGAACGCGCGGATTCGCTCCGTCATCCGGAGGGCGGGCGACGAGCCCGACCCGACCGCGCGGATCCTGCTCGGAGAGGCGGCCGAGCGGGCGCTGGCCCTCAGGGTGGCCCAGCTCCCGACCGCCGTCGAGGCGACGACCACGCACCTGCAGCCGCACCGGCTGTGCACGTACCTGTACGAGACCGCGGTGGCCTTCTCGACGTTCTACGAGGGCTGCCCGGTGCTGGGGGCGGGGACCGCGGAGCTGCGGGCCTCCCGCCTCGCCCTCTGCGCCCTGACCTCCCGCGCCCTGGTCCTGGGCCTCAGCCTGCTCGGCATCGAAGCTCCAGAAAGGCTCTAAGAGTCCCTCCCCCCTTGCGGGGGATGTGGCCCGCCAGGGCCGGAGGGGGCCACCAGGGCCGGAGGGGGGCCGCCAGGCCCGGAGCGTCAGCGGCGGCTGCGGCGCTGCGGAGGCCTCTTCGAGCCCCGGTTGGCGGGCCGGCTGGACGCCGGCCGGCCGTTGGGCAGCGTGGGCGCCGGCTTGGGTGTCGGCTTCGGGGTCGAGCCTCCACCCGAGGAGGGGGCCACGGACGTGGTCGCCGCAGCGCCCGCCGCAGCGCCGGCCACGGCAGGAGTCCGTCTGAGCCCGCCCCAGCCCGTCACGAAATACTGCTGCACGATCGACACGCAGTTCGAGATGAACCAGTACAGGCCCAGGCCGGCGGGGGTGATGATCGCGAAGTAGGCGATCATCAGCGGCATCATGACCTGCATCGTCCGGGTCATCTGCTGCTGTTGCAGCTCCTGCTCGGTCGGGACCGGGCTGGCCGGCTGCTGCATCATCCGGGACTGGATGAAGGTGGTGCCGGCGGCCAGCAGCGGGATCACCAGATAGACGACCGACGGGACCGGCACGCCCGGGACCAGGGGATGCTGGTTCGGGAAGTCGTTCAGGTGCGGGATGAACAGGAAGTGGTCGGCGAAGCCCTCCTTCCTGGCGTTGTAGAAGACGTAGTACAGCGCGCTCAGGATGGGGAACTGCAGCAGGGCGGGCAGGCAGCCGCTCAGGCTGCCGAGCGGGTTCACCCCGTGCTCGCGGTACAGCGCCATCACCGCCTGCTGCTGCTTCTGCGGATCGTTCTTGTACTTCTTGCGGAGCTCGGCCATCTGGGGCGCGAGCTTCTTCTGCTGCTCCATCGAGCGCCGGCCCAGCCGCAGCTGGAGCTGGAAGAGCGGAGACAGGACCAGTCGAACTGCGATCGTCAGCAGGATGATCGCAATGCCGTAGGCACCGACCGCGGCCACCGGGGTGGTGGCCAGCCAGTGGTAGATGCCGGTCAGGCCCAGCGTGAGCGTCTGCCCGAAGACCGCCCACCAGGCAGTATGGATCGGCAGGAAGATGTCGAACAGGCTCCGGACGTTTATGGGGAAGAGCTCCTCTCGCTGATCACTCGCACTCCGTCATACCCGAAGTGGGCGGGACGAAACCCACCACGCTGATTGTAGGGGCCCGCGCCCGCCGGTTCCGGCCAGCCGGCGACCGAGAGTGTGCTCCTACTCACCCGTCCACTCCGGCCGGCGCTTGGCCAGGAAGGCCTCGACGCCCTCGTGGAAGTCCCGCGAGAGGTAGCAGGCCAGGATCAGGTCCGAGTCCGCCCCGTCGGGGACCAGCCGCTCCTTGATCCGCCGCATGGCCTCCTTTGACGCCCACATGGTGAGGGGCGCGTGCGTGGACAGCTCCGCCGCCAGCTCCTGCGCCCTGGGCAGCAGCGACTCCTCGTCCGGGACCACCTCACGCACCAGCCCACAGGCCAGCATCTCGTCGGCTCCCATCAGCCGGGCGGTGAGCAGGATGTCCTTGGCCCTGGCCGGCCCCAGCAGGGTGAACAGCCGGGCGTAGTTCTGCATGGAGAGGCAGTTGCCGAGGGTGCGCGCGATCGGGAAGCCGTAGCGTGCCGACGGCGACGCGATTCGCAGGTCGCAGGCCGCCGCCATCCCGGCGCCGCCGCCCGTGCAGGGTCCCGCGATCGCCGCGATGGTGGGCACCCTGAGCATCTCCAGCGTCCGCATCACGTGGTTGCCGCGGGCCTCGTAGTCCAGCGCGTCCTTCTCGGTCGCGAAGGAGCGGAACTGGGCGATGTCGGTCCCGGCGACGAAGGCCCTGCCGCCGGCGCCCGTCAGCACCATCGCCCGCACGGACCGGTCCGCGGCGACCTCCTCGCAGACCTGGACCAGCCGCTCGTACATGTGCCACGTCATCGCATTGCGGGCCCGGGGGCGGTTGAACACGACCCACTGCACCGGCCCGCGCCGCTCGGCGATCAGCTCGTCCTCGCCCTCGCCGGGGTGGCGGACCAGCTCCGCGAGGTCGCGCTCCACGGTCATACCCTCACCCTCCCCGGCTCCTGGGCCGGCGTCCTGACCACCCCGGCGGCGACCAGCGCCGCCAGCTCCTCGGGACCGTAGCCGAGGCCGCGCAGGACGGCCTCCGAGTCCTCACCGAACAGCGGCCCGGCCCGGTCGCGCCGGACCGGCGTCTCCGAGAGCCGCATCGGAGAGCCGAGCTGGCGCACCAGGCCCAGCCTCGGGTGCGGGGCGTCCCAGAAGAAGTCGCGAGCCCTGAGGTGCGGGTCCTCGAACACCTGGCCGAAGTCCTGGATCGGGGCGCACGGCACCCCCGCCTCCTCCAGCAGCGCGATCCAGTCCGCCATCGGCCGCGTGCGCGTGAGCTCCTCGATCTCGGACACCAGCCGCTCCCGGTTGGCGTGGCGCAGGTTGGTGTCGGCGTAGAGCGGGTCGGTCATGAGGCGTCCCATCCCCATGGCGGAGCAGAAGGCGGCCCAGTTCCGGGTCGAGGTGGCGCCGATCGTGAACCAGCCGTCCGCGGCCCGGATCGCCTGGTAGGGTGCGTTGACCTGGTGTGCGGAGCCCAGCGGCCGCGGGATCTCGCCGGTCGCGAAGTAGCGGCCGGCCTCCCAGACGGCCAGCGAGACGCCGGCCTCGAAGAGCGACACGTCGATGTGCTGGCCGCGGCCGGTGCGCTCCCGCACCCGGAGGGCCGAGACCGCGGCGAGCGCCCCGTACAGGGCGCACACGAGGTCGCACACCGGCACGCCCACCTTGACCGGGTCGCCGTCCGGCATGCCGGTGATGCTCATCAGGCCGCTCCGGGCCTGGGCCATGATGTCGAGCCCGGCCAGCGGGCTCAGCGGGCCGTCCTGGCCCCAGCCGGAGGCCGCCACGTACACCAGGCCCGGGTTGAGCTCGGCCAGGCGCGGATAGTCCAGCTCGAGGTCGGCCATGGTTCCCGGCCGCAGGTTCTCGACCACGATGTCGGCGGTGCGGACCAGCCGCCGGAACACGTCTTTGCCCTCCGTCGCCTTGAGGTCCAGCACCAGCGAGCGCTTGTTGCGGTTCAGCCGGACGAACGGCGAGCTCTCGCCGTCCAGGAAGGGCGCGGCCAGCCGGACCTGGTCGCCGCCGTCGGGGTGCTCGATCTTGATCACCTCGGCGCCCAGGTCGGCGAGCTGCATGCCGCAGAACGGGCCGGCCATGTAGTTGCCGACCTCGAGGACGCACACGTCGGACAGCGGCGGTCTCTCCATCTCACCTCGCTCGTTCAGGACTCGCCCAGCCGGCCATCCCCGATAGGGTGCAGCCCCATTTGTGACCCGGCCGGAAGTGGCCTCCGCCCGCGGGGTGGCCCGAGGGCGCCGCAGCGGCGCGCTCACACGAACAGCGGCTCCAGCGGGGCGCGTTCCACGAGCGCCTCCATCTCCCCCTCGGCCGGCGCCCGCTCGAAGCGCTCGGCGGCGTCGAGGACGCGGGGCAGGAGGTTCACGTCGCCCACGGTGACGAGGAAGATGTCGGGGCGACCGAGCACCCACCACACCGCGGCGTCGATCTCCGCCTGGGACTGGAGCGGCTCGTACCAGGTACTGCTGGTGCGCTCACGGCCCATCCAGGGCCGGAGCGCGATCGACTTGATGGTCTGCACGGCGACCCGCCCCCGGCGGCACGTATCGGCGAGCGCCTCGAAGTTCTCCCGGTAGTAGGGCAGCCGCATCGTCAGGTAGTTGCAGGGGAGCAGCACCGAGTCGAAGTCGAACCGCTCCAGGCTGCGCCGGTGCGCCGCCGCCACCGACGAGCCGTGGCCGGTGACGCCGACGAAGCGGACCAGACCCGCCTCCCGCGCCTCGATCGCCGCCTCCACCGCGCCCCCGGCGCTGAGCGCAAGGTCCCACTCGATCGGGTCCACGAGGTTGTGCAGCTGCCAGAGGTCGACGCGATCGACGCCCAGGCGGTCGAGAGACCGGTTCAGGTCCTCGCGCGCCCCGGCCGCCGTCCGGGCCCCCGTCTTGGTGGCGACGAAGAACCGGCCCGGGTGGCTCCGCAGCCACGGCCGGACCCGCAGCTCCGCGTCGCCGTAGCTGGCGGCCACGTCGATGTGGTTGACATCGTGCTCGAGCAGCACGTCCAGGGCGCGGTCGGCGACGTCCTGGCTCACCCGCGCGAGCGCGGCCGCGCCGAAGATCAGCCGCGTGCTCTCGTGCCCGGTCCGGCCGAAGGCGAGGCTGGGGATGGTCATTGGTCGAGCCTACGCCGACGCCGGTTGGCGGCGCGGCGGGCAACCGGCGCCCGGTCGCCGGCCAGGTTTTGTCGGCGTTTTGGAGATCCTTTGGTGCATGTCGGCTTCAATGTCATTCTCGGACTCAGACAAGACGTTGGCCAGGTAGGGGGCACTGGAGCACGTGCTGCAGCGATTTCCTGGATGGACGCTTGCTGAAGCTGGGGGGTGAGTCCTCGATGACACCCGGACAACGACCAAACCGCCGGCTCCGGTTGCAGCGCCGGCTGCGTGGCTGGTCGCAGGAGGACGTGGCGGCCGGCCTGCATCGCCTGGCGGCGGGCCTCGGCGAACCCGAGCCTGGCGTGGACGCGACCATGGTCAGCCGCTGGGAGCGCGGCATGCGACGACCGCGGCCCCGCTACGTGCGGCTGCTGTGCCGTCTGTTCGAGCTGCCCGCCGAGCAGCTCGGCGTCATCGATCATCACGGCCCGCCCCTGGCTCCCGACCGCGCGTGGGAGGCGCCGGAGGGCGACGTCGAGCGGCGGGACTTCATCCGTCGCGTCGGCATGCTGCTGGGGGTGGCTGCGCTGCCGGCCCCGATCTTCAAGCCGGCCGGCCCCGAGCCGTGGGAGCGCCTGCAGCGGGCGCTGCGCCAGCCCGGAGGCGTGGACGAGGAGACGGTCGCCCACCTGGAGCGAATCACCCTGGCGCTCGAGAGCCTGACCCCGACGCAGGTGGGCTCCCGCGTGATCCTGGGCCCCATCACCGGCCATCTGGACGCCATCACGCTGCTGCTCAGGGGCTCGCTGCCCGCGAACCTCCGGCGGCGGCTCTGCTCGCTCGCGGGCGAGACGGCCGGCTTCGCGGGCTGGCTGCGCTGGAACATGGACGACCTGGATGGCGCTGCTGCCTACTTCCGCAGCGGGCTGGAGGCGGCGCGCGAGGCAGCCGACCGGCCGCTCGCCGCCTATCTGCTCGGCAGCGCAGCGTGTCGGCCGCCGTATCGCGAGGACCCCGGCGAGCGCGTCCGCCTGCTCAGGGCCCGCGCCGGGTGGTTCAGCCACGCGGACGCGACCGCCGCGACCCGGGTCTGGCTGGCGGCCAAGGAGGCCGACGCGTACGCGCTCATGGGCGAGGCCGGGCCCTGCCTGCGCGCCCTCGACCGGGCGGAGCAGGGGCTCGAGGCGGCCCGCGCAGAGCCGGCCGACGTGCGGAGACCTCGCTTCACGGTCGTTGACCGCACCTGGCTTCAAGGGGAGCGGGGCGCCAGCCTGGCCAAGCTCGGGCGGACGGAGGAGGCCAGGGCCATCCTGCAGCCGGTGATCGCCTCTCTGGGACCCACGAGCGAACAGGACCGGCTCTGGCTCTGCACGGCGCTGGCCGACACCTACGCGCGCGACGGGGAGCCTGAGGAGGCATGCCGCGTCGCTCGCGTGACGCTCGGTCGGGCCGCCACGATCCAGCTCAGGCCGGTCCTGAGGGTGATCCAGGGCCTGCAGGGAGCCCTGCGGCCGTATGCGTCGACGCCGGCCGTCCGCGACCTCGCCGAGCAGCTCCATGCCGTCGGCATGTGAGCGTCTGCCGGGGGGCCCTGTGACGCCCGGTGATATCGCGGAGGACGAGCGCGCACGGTGGAGCCAGACCCTCGCGGACGCTGCCGCCGGGACCTTCCTCATCCGGAGCGGAGCGGGCTCGCCAGGCGGGGGGCACCTGTGCTTGAATGTCGGGGTCGGCAGGGGTCCCGGACCTCGGCCGGCGCTGCTGGCGGGGAAAGACGATATGGGGAGGTGCACGGCTGCCGTGGATGCCAGCCCTGCTGACGGTGGCGCGGCGACCGGCGGCACCCCTACCGCCTGAGGTCGACTCCTTCCCAGTCCCGGGACGGTGGCCGGCGTTTGCCGGCCGCCGTCCTCATCGCTCGCCTTTCCGGGGAATGACGTACTCGGCGAGCTCCGCGGCCCCGGGGCCCAGGCCGGACCACGGGCCGCTCGGCACGGCGAGCGTGGCCAGGGCCGCGGTCGGGAAGCCGTCGCGGACCCTGGCGCGGTCCCCGCCTCGGGCCGCCAGGGTGAGCACCAGGTCCTGCAGGCCCGGGTTGTGCCCGACCAGCATGACCGCCCCGACCGCGTCGGGCAGGCGTCGGAGCCGATCCAGCAGCGCCGCCGCCGGGGCGCCGTAGAGGTCGTCCTCGACCAGCACCTCGACCGGGTCCGGGAGGCCGGGGCGCAGGAGGTCCAGCGTCTGGCGGGCCCGTACGGCCGACGAGCACAGCACCAGGTCCGGCCGGACGCCTGCGGCCCGCAGGTGCGCCGCCAGGCGGCGGGCTGCGCGCCGGCCTCGCGGCGCCAGCGGACGCTCGTGGTCGGGCAGGCCCTCGTCGGCCCAGCTGGACTTGGCGTGCCGCACGACGTGCACCAGCCTCACCGCCTCATTGTCCCGCGCGTGGCCGGGCCGGCCGGCGGCCACCGGTTAACCGGTGGCACGCGTGCCGGGTCAGGGCTTCGGTGGGGTGGCGGTCGGGGTCGGGGTCGAGGTGG
>DATFRD010000209.1:0-10667 GCA_035263645.1 Candidatus Dormiibacterota bacterium
GGTTCCGGAAGGGGGGGCCCGCCCCCCCTTGCACGTTCAGCGCGCCATACTTACGCCCTCGACCTCCTCGCAGGTGCCGGCGTCGACGTGGAAGATGCGGCGGCGCTGCCGCTTCAGGTCGGCTCCCAGCACGTGGATGGACAGGCCCTCGCCGGGGCTCACCACCTCGATCCGGTGGATGTCGTGTGGCGGCAGCAGCGGATACGTCGCGCCGCGGGTGAGGACGCCGTCGGCGCTCAGCTCGACGGAGCACCGGCCCGGCGTCGAGCCGTCGTCCCGGCGCAGGTAGCGAGTGGTCCGCTGCTCGCCGGACTGGACGCCGATGATGCCCCACGTCACGTGGTCGTGGACCGGCGTCGGCCGGCCGTGGCGGAAGAGCACGCCGTACACGTGCAGCGAGCCGTCGTCGTTGACGTAGTAGCGGTAGCCGGGGCGGCCGTCAACCGTGGTCGCGTACTCGTCGTCGGTCCAGCCCGGTCCCCACAGGGCAGCCTGAAGCAGAGGCTCGAGCTCCTGCACCGCCGCTTCGCGGTCGGCGGCGCCCCCCGGCACCTCCATGATCCGGCGGGCGTCCGCCACGAATTCGCGCACACCGTATGTCCCTTCCATGCCGAGCACGGTATGCGATCCGGCCCGGGTCCGAACACCGCCGGGGTGGAGCGCGCCGCCGCTCGCGTGCTTCCTTTCGCCTTCGCCATCGCCTGCGGGCGGCGACCTCGAATAATCAAGGCATCCGAAGTTCAAAGCAGCTATAATGGCGGTGGCTGCGGGGGTGACCACCACCCAGGAGGCGGGGGTGGTCACCCCATCGGTTGGGGGTAGGTCGATAGCTCTGGTTGGGGGTAGGGACTACAGCAGCGCTGGCCGCTCCAAGGGCTTGCCGGCGACGTGGTGGTCCAGGAACGCGAGCACCGTCTCGTACCAGGCGCGGGCGTTGCCCGGGGTGAGGATCCAGTGGTTCTCGTCCGGGAAGTGGAGGTACTGCGAGGGGACGCCCCGCCGCTGGAGGTCGGTCCAGAGGCGAAGCGCCTCCGAGATCGGCACCCGGTAGTCGCGCTCGCCGTGGATGACCAGCATCGGCGTGCGCACCGCCTTCACGGAGGTCCGCGGTGAGAGCCGTGCGTACCTCTCCGGCTGGCTGTCGGGGTCGCCGTGCTGCCTCTCCCAGTACGAGGAGAGGTCGGTCGTGGCGTGGAACTGGTCGAGGGCCCACAGGCCCGCGTGCGACACGATGGCGCGGAACCGGTCGGTGTGGCCCGCCACCCAGTTCGCCATGTAGCCGCCGAACGACCCTCCCATGGCCGCGGTCCGCGACGCGTCCAGGTCGGGCCGCTCCAGCGCCCGGTCGGTGACGGCCATCAGGTCCGCGAAGACACGCTCGCCCCAGCTGGCCGACCCCCGCTGGATGTTGGCGTGGCCGTAGCCCGTAGACAGGGCCGGGTCGGGCAGGAGCACTGCATACCCGCGCTCCGCCATCAGGTGCGGGTTCCAGCGCCAGGACCAGCTGCACCAGCTGGATAGCGGCCCGCCGTGGATCCACAGCAGCAGCGGCGCAGGACGCTCGGCGGAGGCGTCGCGGGGCAGGACCAGCCAGGCGCGAACCTCCGACCCGTCGTCGGCGGTCCCGGTGACCTCGGTCACGGTGCCGGGCAGCTCGAGAGGCAGCCCAGGGCTGGGCAGCGCCGTCACCGAGCCGTCGGGGGCGACGCGGACCACCTCGGACGGTGACGAGTAAGAGGAGCGCAGCGCGAAGATCGAGCCGTCGGGCGCGGGACAGGGCGACGCGAACGCGCCGGCGCCGGTCAGCCGCCTTATCTCTCCGCTCTGCACGTCCAGCCGGTAGAGAGGCGTGTGCCCGCGCTCGTCGGCCGTGAACACCACGCTGGACCCGTCACGGGACCAGGCCGGCGACTGCGGCCAGAGGTCGAGCTCCGGCGCGATGTCCCGGCCCTCCCCCGTCCCGAGGTCGAACAGCCAGAGCGTGCGGTCCTGCGCCAGCTCGGGGGTCGGCCGGCGGACGGCGACGGCGGCGACCCGCGTGCCGTCAGGCGACACCGCCGGCTCGTGGAAGTCGCGGTCGCCCGGCAGGCGCCGGCAGCCCGAGCGGTCGATCGCGGCCAGGTCCACCTCCTGGAAGGTGCCGCCGGTGGCGCGGATCCAGGTGGTGTAGACGGTCCCGCCGTCGGGCGAGAGCGCCATCTCGGCGTCGTGGACCGCGACCCCAGCAGGGCCCGTCACGTCCTCGACGGTGGGTCGGTCGGCATCGAGCCCGGTCACTCGGAGCAGGCGGGCCTGGCGGGGCCCGAGGGCATGGTCCCAGAACCGGATGGGGTAGCTGTCGAACAGGATCCCGGTCACGCCGGACTCCTTGCGCCGGCGTCCAAGCTCCTCGTCCTCCTCCAGGCCGGCGGCGCCGGGCAGCATCGGGACGCGAAGGGCGACGGCGCCGGCCTGCGCCGCCGCGACCGCCGCCTCGGCGCCGCCGGGGAGCGCCAGCACCGGGCGGGCCTCACCGCCTGCCGCGGGCAGCAGCCACAGGTGGCCGCCGGCCTCGTCCTTCTTGACCGTGGGGTCGGGACGCGCCGACGCGAAGACCAGCGAGCCGTCAGGCAGGTAGGCGGGGCTGGTCTCGCCCCGCTCCGAGTAGGTGATGCGGCGGGCGGGCGACGAGCCGTCGGACGGCATCTCCCAGAGGGAGGTCACGAAGCGGGTGCCGTCCGGCGAGAGCGTCTGCACCGTCATGACAAGCCGGCGGCCGTCCGGTGAGAGGAGCAGGCCGCCCACGCGGGGGATCGCGGAGTACGAGTCGAGCGAAAGGGAACCCATAGACGACGATGATGACGGGATCGGCCCGACCGCAGGGCGCCGTCAGCCGGATTCCGCCGACGACACGCGGCTCGCACCGGACGTCCGCTCGCGCGGCGGGATCCGGCTCACCCGAGCGCGCCGGCCGGCACGAGCGCGTGGACGCCCCACGTCCCGTTGGCCACCTGCGTGACCCGCAGGTCCACGACCACGCTGGCCAGGGCCAGCGCCTCCGCGCGGGCCAGCCGGAGGCGCGCCTGCAGCAGGTCGATCGCCGCTCCCAGCGCGGCCACCATCGCCTCGTCGAGGTCGGCGTCGAGGCCGATCGTCAGCGTGCCGGCCGGGGTCTCCGCCCAGGGGACGGCGATGCCCACGTCGTTGTGCAGGGTGAGCGTGAGCTCGCACACCTCCATCGGACACTCGATGGCCGTGCCCCCCACCTCCCCGTCGCCCTGCGCCGCGTGGCCGTCGCCGCAGGAGAACAGGGCGCCGGCCACGGGCACCGGCAGGAACAGGCTGCTGCCGGCCACGAGCTCCCGGCAGTCCAGGTTGCCGCCCCAGCGGCGGGGCGGCGCCGTCGGGTGCCGGCCGGGCTCCGGCGGCGGCATGCCCATGACGCCCAGGAAGGGTCGCAGGGCGACGGTGTGGCCGAACTGGTCGCGGCCGGTCATCCGCTCCCGGTCCAGGGCCCAGAGCAGCCAGGCGGCAGGCTCGCCGGCGACCCCGAGACGCTGGTTCAGGGGGGTGGGCACGCCTCCCGCGTGGGTCCAGCCCCACGCCCCCGGCTCGAGCCGGTCGACGCGCACCTGCAGCGTCATGCCCGGCTCCGCCCCCCGGATCTCCACCGGCCCGCGCAGCGCGTGACCCGGCTCGCCCGGCCTGATGTGCCGCGAGGGCACCCCGGGCGCTGCGTGCGGCTCCAGGTTCCAGCCGGCGTCCAGCGTGCTCAGGCGCACGCGGTCGCCCGAGTCGATCGTCAGGACCGGGGCCAGCTCCCGGCTGAAGAAGCCGTGCAGCGTCCGTTCGCCGTCGTCCAGCACGTGCAGAGCCATCCCGCCTGGCATGGTGACAGGTCCGGGCTCGCCTGACGGCGTCCGGGAGAATGACGTGATGGAGGACCCCAGCGTCGAGGTCACGGGGTGCGGACCGGAGGCGGCGGAGGACGTCCACCGGCTCACCCAGCTCGCCTTCGCCGCCTACGGCTGGATGACGCCGCCCTCCGGCGCGTTGCGGGAGACGGTGGACGTGGTGCGCCGGGACCTGGAAGAGGGCGGCGGCGCCATAGCGAGCCTGGCCGGCCGGGCCGTCGGGGCACTGCGGCTGGTGAGCGAGCCCGGCAGCCTGGAGGTCCGCCGAGTGGCGGTGGAGCCGGCGTTCCAGCGCCGGGGGATCGGAGCCGCGCTGATGGCCTGGGCCCGAGAGGAGGCCGGCCGGCAGGGCTGCGGCGAGCTGACGGTCAACGTCCGGCTCCAGCTGCCGGGGAACCGGGCGTTCTACGAGCGGCTGGGCTACCGGGTGGTGGCCGAGCACCCGCACCCGCTCGATCCGCGCGGCCGGTCGTACGAGATGCGCCTGCAGGTTCGACCCACGTAGCCGGGCGGCTGGGCCGCGGGCTCAGCTCGGGAACGTCAGGAACGGGCCCGGCCAGGCGACGGTGACGAGGGCCAGCACCAGCCCGAGCAGGAGGCTCGCGCCCAGGAGCGATCGCCTCGTGACGCCACCCGGCACGTCGTCCGAGAGGAGCTCCGACGCCGCCAGGCGCTGCGCCCGCTCCAGGTGGGCGAGCACGTGCACGGCGCTGACTGCCATCCAGACCAGGAAGCTGACCATGTGCGCGGTGATCCAGACCGCCCCGAACCGGAGCCCGAACAGCCACAGCTCCAGCCCGGTGGCGAGCACGGCGAGCGTCGAGAGCACGACCAGAGGTCCGTTCAGGCGCATGAGCAGGTCCGGCGGGCCAGCGGCCCGGAAGGCCGGGTCTCCCGCGTAGTAGCGGACGAAGCGGAGGCCGACGCTGCCGATCTTGAGGAGGGCGGGCGGGACCAGCAGCGCCCCGATGAACAGGTGGAGGGGCAGGTGGCGTCGGAGGCCGAGGACGGTGAGCCCCTCGGCCGCCAGCAGGACGAGCAGGACCATCGCGGTGATGCCGGTCAGGCGGCGGTTGCCCTCTACCCTGGTCGCCTGGCTGTCGGTGGCCACCGCTCGATTTTGCTTTGCTTTGCGGTCATGAAGCCACCCGCCACCCACCTGGACCTGCTCGAGAGGCCGCTGTTCGCCCATCTCGCGACCGTGCGGCCCGACGGCTCGCCGCTGGTCAACCCCATGTGGTTCCTCTGGGACCCGGAGCAGGAGGCCTTGAGGCTCACGCACACGCGGGTGCGGCACAACTATCGCAACCTCGGCCGTGATCCCCGCGTGGCGCTGTCGATCCTGGACCCGGACCAGCCGTATCGCTACCTGCAGGTCAGGGGCGCGGTCGAGCGGATCGAGGACGATCCCACGGGCCGCTTCTTCCAGGTCCTGCAGCAGCGCTACCTGGGCCGGGCCGGCGAGGTGCCCGACCGGGACGTGCGAGTGGTCCTTACGGTCCGCCCCGCCGCCTTCGCGGCCCGCTGAAGGGGAGTTCCTCGGGAGGAAGCACTTTGCGCGGGGCCTGTGATCAGCCAAATCGTGCCGTCAGGCGCTTCGGCGAGCGAGCGTCACCCGGAACGGCCGCTCGCCGTGCTCCAGGAGCGTCGGCGCTTCGGCCAGCTGTGCCAGATTGCGGTCGAACTCGGCCCCGTCCATCAGCCCGCCGACGTCCACCACCGCCCGCCTCGTGGCGGCGATCGTGGTGAGCCAGTGCGCCCACCAGCGCTGGCCGGACGCCGTGCCGCCGCCCAGCGGATACCGCCGGCGGATTCTGCGCTGACCGGGCTCGGCGCCGGGGCTGGGTCACACCTCGATGACGCCGACCGGCCGGCCCGACCCGAACACCCTGGCGTTGCTGCCGTCCGGAGCGAGCAGGTACACGCCGGGGTCGCCGCCGCCGGCATTGGACGGCCGGTACGCGACCAGCGAGCCGTCCGGCAGCCAGGCGCGGCAAGGAACGTGCCGCGGGCACCGCCGCCCGATTCCCGACGAGGAGCAATCCCGAGGGACCCGAGGTCACTCGCCTTCTGGCCATTCGTGCCCCGCGCGGGAAGCGCGTGGGAGCCCCCTTCGGCCGGCCTGTGGGCGCGCGTCGGCCGCTGGGTCAGCCGCCGGCCTCGCGCGGCCGCGCTCGGCGGGCTGGTGCTGCTGGGGACTCTGGCGCTGGGCAACGTCGGCTCCCCCCAGTCCTCCAGCCTCCTCGGCGCCTTCCGAGCCCCACCGGCGCAGTGGCCGGCTGCGCCTCAGCCTGGCTTGCGGCCCATGGCGACGGTGAAGCGGCTCAGAGAGTGATGCTCCTCCCACTCCTGCTGCGCCGCAGTGACCAGCTCCAGGAACTCCTGCTCGGAGACGCCGACCTTCTCGAAGAGGCCGGCCGTGCGGATGAACAGGGCGCGAAAGTCCGTGGCCATCATGGACCCGATCCGGCCCCCCCACTCCCCAATCGAGACCGTGCCCTCTCGTGTCTCGACGTCGATCAGGCCGGCCCGGCGCGCGCGCTCGCCCAGGCTCCGGAAGATGATCCCCGTGGTGTCCAGGCCCGCGTTCCTGCCCAGCCGCCACGCCATCTCGAACACGCGCCTGGTCGCCTGCCCGGCCGGGGCGATATCGAACTCCATCTCTACCAGCTCCAGCCAACCATGCGGCCGCGTCACGCGGACGAGCTCGGTCATCGTCCTGGCCCAGTCCTTGACCGGAATCCCGGCCATCAGGAAGCGCTGGTGGACGAAGTCGAACCGACCGTCTGCGAAGGGAAGGCCCTGGAGCAGGTTGCCCCGCACGAAGCGGTAGGTCGGCGGCCACGGCCGCTTGCTCACCTCCAGATCGAAGCCGATGACATGCGCGTCGGGGAACTTCGCGCTGAGCTCGTAGGCCCACAGCCCGGTGCCGCAGCCCACGTCCAGTATCCGAGCCGGCTGCTCCAGCGGCGCCAGGTAGTTCGCGCCCAGGCGCTCCTGCAGCGCGTAGTGCTGGACGTCCAGGCGATCGATCTCGGCCTCATTGCGGGGCAGGAAGTAGGCCACGTCGCCGCCCTGGCGGGCCTGGGCCGCGGAGGCGACCTCCTCGTCGCTCGGCACCTCGAGTGACCATTCCACCACACCCAGCTCCCCGGCCATCTCCGCGAGTGAGCTCAGCGTGCCCAGCCGGCGCTGCACCGTCGCCCGGCCTCTGCCTCGACGACGGAGCTCGACCGCGAAATCCAGGATCAGGCGCCGGCCCTGCTGGTGGCTCTCGAGCAGATCCGCGACCGCGTCCGCCAGCGTCTTGCCTCGAACGCGCGCGAAGTCCTGCAGGTCGGTGGCGTAGGCCTGACGCGTGCGGTGCGACCAGCCGGCCAGGAACCGCTCGACCAGCCTCTCGGCGCCCTCCCCCGCGGTCCTCCCGGCGGCCATGTAGGTGCCCACTCTACAGGCGGAGCCCAGGCGATGGCCGGTGAGCGTGCGGCCACGCGGATGAGGACCATAGATCCAACCGTCATCTGTCGCTCCGCCCGCGGAAGGCCGGCCTCTCGGACCGGTTCCGTACTCAGACTAAACGCGCTCTGGCCGGGTGAAGCGCGCGTCTCGCTGGACCGCCTCCAGCCAGGCCCGCAGTGGGAATCCGGAGGCAGCCAGGTCGCGGCGGGCCTGCTCCATGTCGTACTCGACCCGCCTGACGGACGGTCGCCCCGCATCGACCAGCAGGTAGGCGGCCCGGGGGTCGCCGTCCCACGGCAGCCCCACGCTGCCGCAGTTCGCCACGATGAGGCCGGGCAGCTCGCGCACGAACGGCCGGTGGATATGGCCATACACGGCCACATCGGCGTCCTGTCCGCCGTAGGTGGCGGCCAGCTCCGTGTCCGCCGCCTCTGGCGCCGGCGCCCGCCAGAGGTCGCCCGGGCTGGCGTGGACCAGCCGCACGCCGCCGGTACTGCGCTCCTCCGGCAGCGAGCGCAGCCAGGCCAGCCGCTGCTCGCCCAGCCGCTCGGCCGCCCATGGGCCGAGCACGCCGAACAGCACGTCCAGCCACGAACGCAGCCGGGGCGCCCGCTGCTCCTGCTCGGCGCGAGCGGCAGGCTTCCACAGCATCTGGTCGGTGTTGCCGACGAGCCCCGGCCAGGCCAGCTCACGGAGGCGGTCCACGACCTCGGCCGGCCGGGGACCTAGCACAGCGGTGTCGCCGGCCTGCAGAACCACGTCGGGGCTGGTCAGCCGCAGGTCGGCGACCACCGCCTCCAGTGCAGCCAGGTTGCCGTGGAAGTCGGAGACGACCGCTACCCGCACACCGCGCAAACGCCTCCACGGTGATGATGCTCTGCCACGACTTCTCGGCTCTTGCACGAACATCAGACTGGGCATCGGCCATTGCTGGCTCGATGACCGTTCTGTCCCGGCCAGTCGCCGGTCGACGCCCCCCGGCTGCTGGGCCGGCGAGCTGGCGTCCTCTTATGCCCCCGGTGGCCTGTAGTCGACCGACTTCCTTGCCGCCTGGTCGATCTCTTCCGGGGTGAGCAGCAGCACCGTCTTCGTGCGTACCGCTCCCGATGCGCCGGCGGCGATGCAGACTGCGGCAGCCGTGACATTGTCGGGGAATTCGCCGATCACGTAGACGTCATCCTCGCCAAAGGCGTAGTAGAGGCCTTCGATGTTTCCTCCCAGACTCCGAGCGAGGTTCTCGAGCGTTGTCTTTCGGCCAGTGCCGCCTTCTTTGAGCAGACCCTTCAGTCCGTCCGAAGAGTACGAACCCTGGATCAGAAACTTCGGCATGTGATCTTCTCCTCGTCAATCTGGGTCCCTGCGCCAACAACAGGTCTACCAGCGTCCGTAGCCTGTGACAGCTACCCGACAGCAGAGATGATGGTAGTGCAGGCCCGATGCGTCAAGACGCGGCGATGTAGCTCATTGATCACCGCTTCCGCATCTGCAGGATGCTCGAACCCGGAGATGGGGGCGCGTTCATCGCGTTCATCGTCGCCATGGTCATCGCGAGGAACCTGAGCCGGTCGCGAGCCTGAATCGACAGCCTGTAAGGTCGGGCGAGTCGCGCTGGCCTCGAGCAGCGGCGACCACCACGCCTGCCGGCGGCGGCACAGCGTCCCGTAGTGGAGGGGGCGCTCGGCTGGCCCACACTAGCCGGCGACCCCCGCCGGCGACGACCCGGGTACCGTGACGAACTGTGACCGAACACCTGACGACCGGCGCGTGGGGCCTCGGCCTCGCCACCGTGACCGCCGACGGCCAGCCGCTCGACGTCTGGTACCCGACCGATCACCTGGGGCTCGGCGAGATGCCGTCGGGCACGACGCTCGGCGAGCCGACGCGCAACCTGATAGGACCGCGACCACTCCTGGGCCTCAGCCTTGTCGAGGTGCGCACCAGGATCGGCTCCCTCGCCGATGCTCCTGTCGACGCAGCCGATGCGTACCTGCGATTGCATTTGCTGTCCGGCCGGGCGATCCGACCCCACCAGGCCAACCTCGACGGCGTCTTCGGCGTGCTCACAAACGCGGCGTGGACGTCGGCCGGACCGTGCCTGCCGGAGCGCGTCGACGAGCTGCGGTTGCTGGAGCGCGCCGCCCGCCGCTACCTCACCGTGTATGGCGTCGACAAGTTCCCCCGCATGATCGACTACGTGACGCCGTCCGGCGTGCGGATCGCCGACGCCGACAGAGTGCGCCTCGGCGCCCACCTCTCGCCCGGCACCGTCGTCATGCACGAGGGCTTCGTGAACTTCAACGCCGGCACGCTCGGAACGTCCATGGTGGAGGGCCGCATCTCCGCGGGCGTCATCGTCGGCGACGGGTCGGACGTGGGTGGGGGCGCGTCGATCATGGGTACGCTCTCGGGCGGCGGCAAGGAGGTCGTCAGCGTCGGCGAGCGCTGCCTGATCGGCGCGAACGCGGGCATCGGCATCTCGCTCGGCGACGACTGCGTCGTCGAAGCCGGCTGCTACATCACGGCCGGCTCGAAGGTGACCGTGCCGGGCGGCGCCGTCGTGAAGGCCGCGACGCTGTCCGGCGTGTCCGGCGTGCTGTACCTGCGTAACTCGATCACCGGTGCGCTGGAGGCCCGCTCGCGGACCGGCCGCGGCATCGAGTTGAACGCGGCGCTACACGCGCATTAGACGGCGTGTGCCCGCGCGCCAGCCTGTCCTGTTCAAGAAGGACGATCACGGTCGCGGAGCATCCAGCTGAGGGATCGCACCCGATCGAGTGGCCGGGCATCCGGCGCGGCCTGGGCGGTCGGTGGGTGGGAAGCGTGGACGCCGGACCTGGCGCTCCAGGACGCGCAGCTGGTGAGTAATGGCGGAGAGGGTGGGATTCGAACCCACGACACGGTTGCCCGCGTACGGCATTTCCAGTTCTGACTTGGGGGGTCCAGGATCGTCCCGTGAGCCGTGCGCCGTGATCCAGGGACCGCCGGCCAGTCTTTGGGCGTCCACCGTCGCCCACCGGTGTTGGCGTCACGGTTGGCGTCGCCGTCGAGGGCCTTGCGAGTCACAGCGCGTGGGGACGACGTAGGGCTCGGACCAACGACCAGAGGATTATGAGTGCCTCGCGGACCGAACTCGAAGGGGGCAGCGGCGCGCTCCGCGAGTTCAACGGCTCCCTGGCCGACCCGCCTGGTCCTGAGCTCTCTGCTGCACCCGGTGCAGCACTGGCGCAGGCACTCCAGCTGGAGCATCCGTCTGCGTCTGGCGCTCCCGGTTTCGGGGCCTGACGGTTCCGCCCGGCGTTCTCCGGGTGGCGACGC